>JALFUQ010000020.1 GCA_022784505.1 Bacillota bacterium | reverse complement strand
ACAAAATTGACCTAGCAGCCGAGCTCATAAAATGCGGTGAGCTCGTCGCTGTGCCGACCGAGACCGTGTACGGCCTTGCGGGCAACGGCCTCAACGCCGATGCAGTCGAGAGGATATACGAGGTCAAGGGCAGACCGCAGGTAAAACCCCTTGCGCTCATGATACCCTCAAGCGGCAGCATGGAGCGCTACTGCGAGCCTGGTCCCGAGCAGGCGAAAATGCTTGCAAAGCGTTTTTGGCCGGGGCCTTTGACGATAGTTTTAAAGGCGAGAGACCTTGTGCCGGAGATAGTCCGAGCGGGCGGCGACACCGTTGCGCTGCGATGTCCCGACCATCCGCTGACGCTTGAACTTCTGCAAAAGGCACAGCTTCCGCTGGCTGCCCCCTCGGCAAATCCCTCGGGAGAGCCGAGCCCTAAGAACGCCGCGAAGGTCGTTGAATACTTTGACGGCAAAATTTCCGCCGTGATCGACGGCGGCGAGTGCGGCATCGGAACGGAGTCGACCATCATAGATATGAGCAAAACGCCGTATAAGATACTGCGTGAAGCGGCGCTTCCCGAGGAAACGATCAAACAAGCCCTTGCCGAGAACCTTACCGTGCTCGGCATAACCGGCGGCACCGGCTGCGGTAAAACGACAGCTCTGCGGCAGCTCGAAGAGCTTGGCGCACTGATAGTTGACTGCGACGCCGTGTATCACGAGCTTCTCGAATCGGATGCTGAGCTATTAAACGCCATCGAAACGGCGTTTCCCGGCTCGGTAGTGGACGGCAAGCTCGACCGCAAACGCTTGGGCGGCATCGTGTTTGGCTCGGAGCGGGATCTGAAGCTTTTAAATGAGATAACGCACCGCTATATATCACTCGAGGTCGAGCGCAGACTGCGCGACTTTGCGATGAACGGCGGCACACTTGCCGCGATAGATGCGATCGCACTTATCGAAAGCGGCCTTGCCAAACGCTGCAAGGCAGTCATCGGCATCGTTGCCGAGACCGAGACGAGAGTGCAGCGGATCATGAAGCGCGACGGCATAAGCCGCGAGTATGCGGCAAAGCGAGTTGCGGCGCAGAAACCGAACGAATTTTTCCAAAAAAGCTGTGACTATGTCCTGCACAATGATACCACTGAGCAGGACTTTGCCGATAAATGCAAAAATCTATATAAGGAAGTACTGAAAAATGGATGAAATCAGAAACCAGCTTTTCTACCAGCAGAAAAACGGCTATGACCTGATAAGCACCGACGAGCGTATCGCCGTCGAGAATTACAGCCGTGAGTATATGAGCTTTCTCAATGCCGCGCGCACCGAGCGCGAGGCGGTGAAGCTCGCTATAGCGCAAGCCGAGTCGGCAGGTTTTGTCGAGTATAAGCTCGGCATGGAGCTCAAGCCCGGTACGAAAGTTTACCGCAACAACAGGGGCAAGGCACTCATGCTCGCGGTCATCGGCAAAAAGCCACTAAGCGAGGGCTGCGTCATCGCGGGCGCGCATGTCGACGCACCCCGCATCGACCTGAAGCAGAACCCCCTGTACGAGTCGGATGAGCTTGCCTACTTCAAGACCCACTACTACGGCGGTATCAAGAAGTACCAGTGGGTGACCATTCCTCTCGAGCTGCACGGCGTTGTGGCGCTCAGAAACGGCGAGGTCATCGATGTCGCCATCGGCCGTGAGCCGGAGGATCCCCAGTTTGTCATCACAGACCTTCTGCCGCACCTCGGAAAGGATCAGATGAAGAAGACCATGGAGGAGGGCATAACCGGCGAGGGCCTTAATATTCTCATCGGCAGCGTGCCTTACGCCGACAATGGAAGCGACAGAGTGAAGCTGAGCATAATGAGCATCCTCAACGACCGCTACGGCATCGTCGAGGAGGATTTTCTGTCTGCCGAGCTAACTGCAGTGCCCGCATTTGAGGTGCGTGAGATTGGTCTCGATCGCTCGCTCATCGGCGGCTACGGCCACGATGACCGTGTGTGCGCATTTGCAGAGCTGCACGCAATTTTCGATGTAGAGACCCCCAACAAGACCTGTGTCTGCATCCTCGCGGATAAAGAGGAAACAGGCTCGGACGGCGTGAGCGGTATGCAGAGCAGCGCATTTGAGTGCTTCATGGAGGATCTGTGCGAGCAGCAGGGTGTGAGCCTGCGCCGCTGCTTTGAAAACAGCTTCTGCCTGTCGGCTGATGTTACCGCAGCGTTTGACCCAAATTTCCCCGAGGTCTCGGAAAAGCGCAACGACTCCAAGCTCAACTACGGCATGGGCATCTGCAAGTTCACCGGTGCAAGAGGCAAATCCGGCACGAGCGACGCTTCCGCTGAGGTCGTTGCCCATCTGCGCAGGCTGTTTGCCGAAAACGGCGTTATCTGGCAGCTGAGCGAGCTCGGCAAGGTCGACCAGGGCGGCGGCGGCACAATAGCCAAGTACATGGCAAACCGAAATATCGACACCATCGACGCAGGCGTGCCCGTTCTGAGCATGCACGCACCGTTCGAGGTTGTTGCAAAGCTCGACTGCTACATGACCTACAAGGGCGTTTTGGCAGCATATAACGAATAATTTGATAATTTCACCTCTGATTTGGTTATGCTAAGTCAGAGGTGATTTTTATGGACGAGATTAAGGAGCTGGGCAGTGTGACTGCCCAAACTCCGCAGGGAATGATACACTGCCTGTCGATAATCGGTCAGATAGAGGGCCATCAGGTCATGCCCGAGGACACGAAAACAACGAAGTACGAGCATGTGATGCCGCTTCTTGCCGCGGTGGAGGAGTCCGAGGAGATAAAGGGACTTTTGATACTTCTAAACACCGTCGGCGGCGATGTCGAAGCCGGGCTTGGCATAGCTGAGCTCATCGCGGGCATGAAAAAGCCAACGGTGTCGCTCGTTCTCGGCGGCGGACACTCTATCGGCGTTCCGCTTGCCGTAGCCGCAAAGCACAGCTTCATTGCCCCGTCGGCGGCTATGACGATACACCCCGTGCGCCTAAACGGCGTTGTCATCGGCGTTCCGCAGACCTATAACTATTTTGCACGTATACAGGAGCGCATAGTGGGCTTTGTGACGAGCCACTCAAATATAAGCCGCGAGCGGTATAACGAGCTGATGCTCGCAACAGACGAGATAGCAAACGATGTCGGCAGTGTCATCTACGGCGAGGAGGCGGTCGAATGCGGCCTCATCGACGGCATCGGCACACTCTCCGATGCGCTGGATTATCTGCACTCATCATGCGATGAAACGAAAAAAGACAGCTGAGGCTGTCTTTTTTGCTATTGTGCTTTTATACAATATATGATAAAATAACTGGGTTAGGTATACATAACATCGAAAAGAGATATGGAGGCCGAATGATATGACCATTGGCGAAGCCATAATTCTAGGAATTGTTCAGGGTATTGCGGAGTTTTTGCCGATTTCCAGTTCAGGGCATCTTGCAATACTCCAGAATCTTTTTAATATGTCGGATATCGAGGGCGGACACATGTTCTTTGATGTGCTGCTGCACTTCGGCACGCTTATCGCTATCTGCTTCATGTATTGGAACGATATAAAGGCCATGGTCGTCGAGGTGCTGGCGCTGCTGTCCGGCAGCAGAACCGTCACGACCGACGGCAGACCCAAGCAGTATCCGGCGGCGCGGATGTTCTTCCTCATCGTTGCCGCAACGCTGCCGTTGGTGCTCATCCTGCCGATAAACGACTACATAGGCGAGCTTTCGCAGTCGACGGTGTTCGTCGGCATTGCGCTCATACTCACGGGATTTATGCTGCTGGTTTCCGATAAGATGACCCAGGGCACAAAAACCGAGAGGAACATGCGCTTTTCAGACGCGCTCATCATCGGCCTGTGCCAGTGTGTTGCGACCCTGCCGGGACTTTCCCGCTCGGGAACGACTATAACTGCAGGCATCGCAACGGGTCAAAACCGCGGATATGCCGTCAAGTTCTCGCTTCTGATGAGCATTCCGGCAGTCCTGGGCGCAACGCTTTTGGAGCTTATAAAGGCCATAAAGACGGGCATAGATGCATCGCTCATACCGGCGTATCTTTTCGGCATGGTCGCCGCGATGGTGTCCGGTGTTCTGGCGATAGGACTTCTCAAGATGATAGCAAAGAGCAAGCGCTTCGGTGGCTTTGCCTACTACTGCTGGATAGTCGGCGCACTTACGATAATTCTTTCCATGATATTCTGATAAAGGCAGGGATAGCTTACTAATGGCACAGACCAAAAACAAGAAAACCACAACTAAAAACACGGCACGAAGCGGACAGTCGAAGCCTAAGCAGCAGTCCAAGGCTGCGGCCGAGACCCAGCCAAAGCCAATTCGCCGTGAGGTGGCTGCCATTGTCTCTGCGTTTGCGGCGCTGCTCACTGGCATCTCGATATTCTCCAGCGACGGTATAATCGTCGGTGCGATAAGTTCTGTCCTCAAGGGGATGTTCGGCTACGGCTTTTGGGTGTGTGCACCCGTGCTTTTGCTCGTTGCCGTTATCCAGGGCTTCCACCACGGCAGACCCGTTGCGTTCAAGACCACCTCAGCACTATTAATGCCGCTGCTTCTAGCTGCGCTTTGCGACCTGCTGTTTTCGACAGTTATCGTTGAAAACCTAAAGGGCGTTGGCACCGTGCTGGGCACACTCTATACCGGTGGCAGGGCAATGACCTGCGGTGGAGTTTTAGGCGGACTGCTGGCGTTTGCCTTCCAAAAGGCGTTCAGCTTCTACGGCGCTGCGATAATTCTCGCTGTTACATTTATCTTCTTTACGCTCAATGCTTTCGGTATCACGGTCGGCAAGCTCATCGAGTGGATCACCAGCAGAGAGCGTGTCGAGTACGAGCCCGAGCCTGAAGCCGATAAGCCCGCAAAAAAGCAGCCGGTTCAGGATGAGGAGGAGCTGCGCCGCATCAAAAATGCAAAGCGCAGAGCCATAGATATCCCGCTTGATGACGAGCCCACCTTTGAAAAGAAGCCCGAGGAGGCAAAGCCCGAAAAGGCGGGCAGAAAGAATAAAAAGCCCGCAGCCGAGGTCAAAATCGACCACACTGCCGATGTCGAGCCTATCAGCATCGAGGAGGCCGAAGCTTTCACAGGCGTTAAGCTCAGCGGCAGCGGTGTGACCGAGGCTGCCGAGATAGTCGATCCCCCGAAGAAAATGTCTGCTGCCGAGGTCGCGGCCGAGACCGCGGCGGTCGCAAGCGAAATTGAGTCCAAGGACGATGACGGCTCCTACGAAAAGCCGCCTATATATCTACTGCGCAAGGGTCACTCGGTCGACGCAAATGTCGACGAGGAGCTTGATATGAACCGCACCCGACTTGAAAATGCGCTGCGCAGCTTCGGCGTTAACGCCTCCGTTACCGAGACCACCCACGGCCCCACGGTCACGAGGTACGATTTCGAGCTTGAGCAGGGCGTCAAGCTCAGCAGGATCACCAATCTTGCCGACGATATCGCCCTTGCACTTGGCGTCGTGAGCGTTCGCATCGCGCCCATACCCGATAAAATTTCCACCGTCGGCATCGAGGTGCCTAATAGGATCATCAGCACAGTTTACCTACGCGATATCATTGATTCCCCGAAGTTCCTCACATCTAAGGCAGACCTTACATTTGCCATCGGTAAGGATATCGGCGGCAACCCCGTCGTGGGCAATATCTCGAAGCTTCCGCACCTTCTTATTGCAGGTACGACCGGTTCGGGCAAATCGGTGTGCATGAACTCGCTTATCATAAGCCTTCTTTATAAGTCAAACCCAGAGGATGTCAAGCTCATCATGATAGACCCCAAGATGGTCGAGCTAGGCGTTTATAACGGCATTCCGCACCTGTATATCCCCGTTGTCACCGACCCGAAGAAGGCCGCCGGTGCGCTCCAGTGGGCAGTAACCGAAATGCTAAAGCGCTACAGGCTTTTCTCCGAGCTTGGCGTGCGCAGCCTTTCGGCGTACAATGACCACCTTGTCGAAAACGGTCAGCCCAAGATGCCGAACGTCGTCGTCGTAATCGACGAGCTTGCAGACCTCATGCTCGTTGCCTCCAAGGAGGTCGAGGAGAGCATCTGCCGCGTCGCTCAAATGGGACGAGCTGCCGGTATGCACCTTGTAATCGCGACCCAGCGTCCGTCTGCCGATGTCATCACCGGCCTTATGAAAGCAAACATCCCCAGCCGCATTGCCTTTGCGGTGTCGTCGGCGCTTGAAAGCCGCATCATCCTTGACAATAACGGCGCGGAAAAGCTCATCGGCATGGGCGACATGCTTTATGCGCCGCTCGGCTGTGGCAAGCCCCTGCGTGTTCAGGGTGCATTCGTCAGTGACGAGGAGCGCGACGCAATAGTCAGCTTCATAAAAGAGCAGTCCACCGCAAATTACAGCGAGGATATAATCGCCCAGATTGAGAAAGCCGCCGAGGACAAAACCTCCGGCAGCAAGGGCGGCGAGCTCGTGCCCGCTTCGGATAATAAGCCCGATTATGACGAGCTTCTGCCGCAGGCCGTTGACGTCATTTTCGACACCAAGCAGGCATCGGTATCCATGCTCCAGCGCCGCCTGAAGCTCGGCTACTCCCGAGCTGCCCGCATCATCGACCAGATGGAGGAGCTGGGCATCATCGGACCGTTTGAGGGCTCAAAGCCGCGTCAGATCATCATTACCCGTGAGCAGTGGCTCGAAATGCAGACCACGCAGGGTACTGCCCCGACTGAGATCTTGCAGACCCAGCTCGAGTTTGCAGACGAGATCAATACTGATGAATAAGCAAGGAGGGCGGATAAAACCGCCCTTTTTCGATAGGTGACTATATGAACGATTACTTTTGCCCCAAAATGGAGCTTCGCGACATCAATAACATCAGCATGCTCGGCCTTGCGCACATCGGCGACGGCGTGTACGAGCTTCTGACCCGCACCATGCTGTGCTCGGACGGCAACAAAAAGGTGACCGACATGCACAAAAAGTGCGTCGCCATCGTCAATGCACCGGCGCAGGCTGCGGCTATGGAACGGCTTTTGCCGCACCTTACCTCCGACGAACTTGCGCTGTATAAGCGCGGCCGCAACGCCAAGGTGAACTCCGTGCCGCACAAGGCGGATATAAGGCAGTACCACGAGGCAACCGGTTTAGAGGCGCTGTTCGGCTGGCTGTACCTGCAGGGCATGACCGAGCGGATAAACCAGCTGTACGCAATTTGCGTGGAGGATAGTCATGGCGCTTGATACCGTAATGCTTTCGGCTCTTGTATCGGAGCTTCGCCCCAAATTAGAGGGCGCGCGTATTGACAAGGTGCAGCAGCCCGAGCGTGAGCAAATTTTGCTTTCCGTGCGCAATAACGGCGAAAACCTGCGGCTGCTCATCAACGCCGGTGCCGGCAGCGGCAGGATCGCCCTCACGCAGCAAAGCTTTGAAAACCCGGCAGAGCCGCCGATGTTCTGCATGCTCCTACGCAAATATCTCGTTGGCGCGAGGATAGAAAAGCTCACGCAGCCGAACTGGGAGCGCCTGCTTTTGGTTGACATAATATCGCACAACGAGCTTGGCGACAGCGTGAATTTGAAGCTTGCCGTTGAGCTCATGGGACGCAGCTCGAATCTCGTCCTCGTCGGCAGCGACGGCAGGATCATAGACTGCCTGCGCCGCATGGAATACGGCGGAGATGCTGAGCGGCGCATGCTCCCGGGCATGATATATCGCTTGCCGCCCGAACAGCGCAAGCCGCTTGTGTTTAATTGCGACAGGGCGCAGATAGAGGATGCTCTAAACGCCTCAGATGCGTCAAAGCCCCTTGATAAGCGCTTGCTTGACGGCTTTTCCGGCCTTTCGCCGATTGTCTGCCGTGAGCTTGTGCACAGGGCGTTTAACGACATTAGCTGCCTGCCCGATGCCGTTGAAGCGTTCCTTGAAAGTGTCAGGGCAGGGGAGTTTACCCCCACACTGCTGTTAAAAGACGGCAAGCCCGCAGAATTTTCCTTCATGCCGCTCAAACAATACGGCGCGCAGTATGAGCAGCAGACGCTCGACAGCTTCTGCGAGCTTCTCGACGCATACTACTCAAAGCGTGAGCTTTTAGAGCGCCGCCGCCGCAGAGCACGGGAGCTTTCCCACTCCGTCAAGACCGCACGTGACCGTATACAGCGCAAGCTCACAAGCCAGCGTGAGGAGCTTGAGCGTACCTACGGCAGGGATGAAATTCGCAAATACGCAGAGCTTTTGACCGCAAACCTTTATCGTATAAAGCGCGGGGACAGCTCGGTCACTGTTGAGGACTATTACGTTGACGGTTGCCCCACGGTAGAAATAAAGCTCGACCCGCTCAAAACGCCGCAGCAGAATTCGGCTGCGATGTTCAAGGAATATAACAAGCTCAAGACCGCCGAGACGCACCTCACGGCGCTTGTCGCCGAGGGCGAAAAGCAGCTTGACTACCTAAACAGCGTGCTCGATGAGCTTGAGCGAGCCGAGACTGAACGCGACCTTGCCGATATCCGCCGTGAGCTATTGGAGACCGGCTACCTCAAAAAGCAAAAGGACGCAAAACCCGATAAGTCTAAAAAGCAGGGGCCTCTGCGCTTTGTCTCGTCCGACGGTTTTGAAATTCTTGTCGGCCGCAGTAACAGCCAAAACGATGAGCTCACAACGAAGATTGCCCGCCGCACCGACATTTGGCTGCACACCAAGCAGGTGCACGGCAGTCATGTCATCATATCCTGCGACGGACTTGAGCCGCCCGAGCGGACGATAGCCGAGGCAGCGTCTATTGCCGCCTACTATTCACAGGGCAGAGGCGGTGGCAAGACCGCCGTTGACTACACCATGGTGCGCTTTGTGCGCAAGCCGTCCGGCTCAATGCCCGGCAAGGTCGTGTACACCGACTACAGCACCGTAATGGCGCAGGCAGACGAAGCCCTGTGCGAAAAACTCAAAAAATAAACGGAGTGCAATCGCACTCCGTTTTCTTATCTTGCATCAATAAGATCCATTGCGGCGGCGAGCATGTCCGCAGCCTCGGCACGGCTGAGCGTGTCCTCCGTTGCCTCGTTGGCGCTTGCAATGCCGCAGGCGGTGAGATTAGCCGCCGACTGCGCTGCCCAGGTGGGAACGGCGTCGCCGACTTTGAGGTAGCTCACATCCGAAAGCCTGAGCGTGCGGTCGAGTATGACCATCGCCTCGGCACGGCTTATCTCCTTGTCCGCACCAAAGTAGCTGCCCTTGTCGGTGAGCTCACCCTTTACGATGCCCTGCATGACTGCGGTCGAGACATAGCTTTTGAGCCACGAGGGTATATCGTCGTCATCGGAAAAGCCGGTGCTAACAACGCCCGAGAGCAGATCCGTACCCGTTGCCTCAAGGCAAAGGCTCAGAAATTCGCCTCTTGTGAGGCTGCGCTCGGGCTCAAAATAATACTCGCCGCCGATGCATTTGCCGACGAATGCGCCGCATTCTGCAAGCTTCATCGCACTGCGAGCGCTCCCGCTTCCGACCATGTCGATGTAGCTGACATCGCTGTCGCACTTGACGAGTTTGATTATGACCGTTGCCTCCTGCGAGCGGTTGCCCTCGGCATCGATGGCCTTGTAGCCGAAGTAGTCCTTGCCGCGCTTGCCGTCGGCGGGGGTGTAGACGAAGCTGCCGTCGTCGTCAAGCTCGATGCTGCCCTTGACGGGCTTTGTGGTGATCTCGTAGCTCAGCGTGTCGCCGTCAGGGTCAACGGCTGCGAGTTGACCGCCGAAAGACACGCCTCTGTAGGTCTCAAACTCGAAGTTTTCGGCAATGGGAGCGGTGTTTTCGGCGCTGACGGGAGCAACTAGTCCGCCGCACAGCACACTGCACAGCGCAAGCGCCACAGCGGAAACAAGAATATTCTTTTTCACAGCAAAAATACCTCCGTAAAAATGTTTACGGAGGTATTTTGTGCGCCTGCAGGTTTTAATATTCAAGCGCTCGCTCAAAATGCGAGAGTGCTTAACTTAATTAGAATAATACTTTAACGAGTAAGTTTGCAATAAAAAACGCCCCGAGCGGGGCGTTTAGTCTTTATTGCTCGTCAGGGCGCAGCCAATGAGGCTGGCAATGAGGACGATGGGGGCGAGGCGGACGAAGGTGAACTCGAATGCGTGGAACGCTGCGCCGAAAACGGCGGTCTCGGGGTCGGACCAGTCCCAGCCGAGATACGGACTGCCGACACAAAACAGCACCGCAAACCCGATGACCATCAGCGCCGCAAGCGTGACGAACACCCAGTGCAGCACCCTGCGCTTCGAGCAATTTTTCTGCGCAAGCTGTAGATTGATGACCTCCAGTTTTTCGCTTATTGCTTTGAGGCTGTCGGCCTCCGAAGCCTCCGGCGCATCGCCGAGCAGGGTGCTCACGGAAGTCTCAAAAGCCTCCGACAGAGCTATCAGCAGATCCGCATCCGGCACGGACAAGCCGGTATCACATAGTTAAAGATATTGGTGTCATTCAATCAATTTTGCCGATGAAGCGGTAGAAGATTTCTACCTCCTGTTCCCGGCTTCCGTCCTCGTTCTTGACCGCCTCATGGACAAGGATTTTTTCAATCAGCGTGTTCAAGAGTTCGGCGGTGAGTTCCGTGGGATTGACGCACTCTTTCATCAAGGCGATCCATTTTTCTGCGTCAGCGGCGCTCTGGCTTTCAGCGGCAATAGTAGATTGAAGCTGTTCAATCTTTTCTTCCAGTTCCGCCTGTTCGCTTTGGTACTTCCCGGACAGCATATTGAAGTTGTATTCCGTGATACGCCCCGCCGCCCAGTCCTCATACATCCGGGCAAACAGGGTATCGACCTCGGCTTTCCGCTTCTCCGCTTTTTTCAGTTCAGCGGCCTGCTTTTTTCTTGCGGCGGCCTGTCCTTTGTCATTGGCGTTCAGCAGCCGCTTCAAAAGCTGTTCTTCATCATGCTGTACCAGCCCCGACCAGTATTGCAGACGGGAGAGAACATAGGCGTAAAGCACATCATAGCGGATGTAGTGCATGGAGCATTGGCGTGTGCCTTGCCCGTTCTTGCTGCAATGGTAGTAGCCATAGGGCTTGCTGTTCTGCCTGTTCTCCCCGTAGGCCAGTGACCAGCCGCAGTCCGCACACTTTATCAGTCCTGCAAAAATCTGTGTCGTGCCGTTCTTGCGTTCCCGTCGGCGGCTTGCGATCTGCTCCTGTACCTGCCGGAAAACCTGTTCGCTGATAATCGGCTCCTGCGTGTTTTCCACCCGTACCCATTCGCTTTTGGGCTTGCGTATCCTCCGCTTGTTCTTAAAGGAAATATTGGTCTCCCGGTAGTGGATGGTATGGCCGATGTAGGTTTCATCTTTCATAATGCTTTTGACCTGCGCTATCGTCCATGCGTAGCCTTTTTCCTCTGGTGCGCC
>JALFUQ010000005.1 GCA_022784505.1 Bacillota bacterium | reverse complement strand
GCGACTGTGTCGCCATCGGCAACCTGCGTACCGTCATCTGGCGTGCATGGGCTGTCTGCATGAAGATATAGTTTAAACAAGTAAAAGCCTGTGGTCATGCGTGACCACAGGCTTTTTTGCGGGCGCTCTCTCCTACCGAACACCGAAACTTGTCAAGAAAAATGGACAGATAGAAGAGTGAAAAAGTAAAAATCCCGCACTGTCGTACGGGATTTTTGGCGGAGAAGGAGGGATTCGAACCCTCGATACCCTTATGGGGTATACACGATTTCCAATCGTGCGCGCTCGGCCGGACTACGCGACTTCTCCGAGTAAAATAATATGCAATTGCGCCGACTAATCAGCTTGCATATTATAATTCAGTTTTCGTGCAAAGTCAAGCTTTATTTTTCATATCAACTAACGCTATCACTATCGTCACCACAACGATGACGCCCAATATGACAATGGCGCAGTTGCGGAAAAATTCCTCGGGCATGATTCTGATAACGGGATCGACATTTGAATACAGCACCCAATTGTCTTTGCCGGGGAAAAACAGCGTGTGGAAAAGCGTGAACGCCTTTTCAAAATTCGTCGCTGCGGCAGTGCCGATGATGAGCAGCGTAGCCGAAAGTCCCGTTGCGCCCCAGAACGCGGGGCCGCGGTTCAAAAACCTGTGCAGCTTATGCTTTCGGGCATAGACTATGACCGCCGCAACCACCGCCATCGATGCCGCAAAAAGCCAGTAGTCGAGCAAAAGCAACAGGCGGCAGTCCTTAAAATGGTCTGCGCCCTCGGCGGAAAACGGCAGTATGCCCGCGGAAAATTCATCGGTCACGCCGGTGCAGTAGTTGATCACCTCGTCATAGGCGTCGATTATCTCCTCCTGCGTCATGCCGCTTTTCTCCGGCAGGCCGAGGGGGGTGATGTGGGCATAGTAGATAGGGCGCACGAGCGTCGGCACGGCGACGGCTCCCGTGAGCAGCGCAAGGGCGACCGCAATCGCGGTCACAACGGAAAGCAGTTTTTTCAAGATAGACTCCTTATTGATCGCAGGTGTAGAATTTGCCACTGTTTCGGATGATGTTTGATGATAAGATTATAGCGAAATGAGGTTGATTTTTATGTCGTATAACGAAGCTGCCTGCTGCTTTGACGCTTCCATGTACACCGGTGTGCCGGATGCGGCGCCATGTGCGCAAAGTCTTGACACTAAGGGCATCATAGCGGGGCTGGATAAGCTTTTATTCTCCGGCGACGATACCGCTGCGGGCGAATATCTCGACCGCTGGTGTCAAAAAGCGCAGGAGATCGGCGACTGGCGAACCGAGCTTACGCTGCAAAGCGAGCTCATGGGCTTTCACCGCCGCACGAGCGATAAAGCCGCCGCAATGGCTGCGGTGGAGCGTGGGCTGGAGCTCATTCGTGAGCACCGCTTGGGTTCGACCGTCTCGGGCGCAACGATAATTCTGAATGCCGCCACCACACTCAAGGCCTACGGCATGGCCGAGCAATCGATACCCATGTTCGTGCAGGCGTGTCGGGTATATTCGCAGACGCTCGATCCGCTGGACTACCGCTTCGGCGGGCTGTACAACAACATGGCGCTGTCGTATGCCGATATAGGCGAGTATGACACCGCCGAGGGCTACTACAAAAAGGCGCTGGGCGTTATCGCCCACTGCGACACGCCGGAAAACGAGCTTGCCGTGACCTACTGCAACCTCGCTGAGCTGTACGAGCGCATGGGGCGTGAGGCGGATATCGCAAAGGCGCTCAAGCTGGCGCAAGACAACCTGCACTCCCCCACCCTGCCGCACGACGGCTACTATGAATTCACCGTTTCAAAATGTCTGCCAACCTTTGAGCATTTTGGGTACAAGCTATGAACGGATTAACAGAAGCAAAAAAACTCTATACCGAGCGCGGCGCACAGCTAATACACGAGCGCTTCCCAGAATACGAGGGGCGAATCGCCGTCGGGCTCGTGGGGCGCGGCTCGCAGTGCTTCGGCTATGACGACATTATCTCACGCGACCACGATTTTACCAAGGGCTTTTGCCTGTTTTTGACCGACGAGGACGATGCTGCGATCGGCGTGGCGCTCAGCCGCGCCTATCGTGAGCTCGTCGGTGCCGACAAAACGGAGCACTCCGCACTCGGCTCGTCGGGCACGGGCGTTATGCGCATAAGCGATTTTTACCGGCAGACCATCGGGCTTGCGGGAGCACCGCATGCTTGGCAGGACTGGCTGTACACACCGTCGACTGCGTTTGCCGAGGCGGTGAACGGCGAGGTGTTCCGTGACGATTTGGGCCAGTTCAGCCGCATACGAAACGAGATTGCAAACGGCATGCCCGAGGATGTGCGGCGCAAAAAGCTTGCCGCACGGCTCATTTTCATGGCGCAGTCGGGGCAGTACAACTATTCGCGCTGCCTTGGGCACAACGAGCCGGGCGCTGCGATGCTTGCGCTGAGCGAATTTGTGAAAAATGCCGCCGAGTGCGTGTTTTTATTAAACCGCCGTCATGCGCCGTACTACAAATGGCTGCTGAGGGCACTTAGGGAGCTGCCGAGACTCGGAAATCTTGCCGATGCACTGGAATTTCTGCTCACGGCCGAAAACACCGATGACGGTGCAAAGCTCAAGGCAGATGTCGTCGAGGATATATGCGCGCAAGTTGTTGCCGAGCTGCGTGTGCAGAAGCTCACCTGCGGCAGCTGGGATTACCTTGAGCCGCACGCATTCGATGTGCAAAGCCACATCGAAAACCGAGAAATCCGCTCGCTCCACATCATGGAGGGCTGAAAAATCCGTAATGTCTGTTGACATTACGGATTTTTCTTTGATCACAAACCGAGGTTCGTGAACGCTTCCCAAGACCTGTGCATATAGGTCTCAAGCCCGATGGGCTCGCCGATGTACTTTTCGTCCCTGCCGTCGGCAAGAAACTCCTCGATGAACTTCTTTCTGCCGGTGGTGTGCGCAACGGGGATACCCGTCATCTCGCTGGTCACCTTCAGCACATCATAGCCCGCGCGGATATCGTCAGCGCTGGCGTAGTTAAGAAGGTTGGAGTTGTTGACAAAGCCGGTGACCTCAAGTCGGGCAAAGCCCTCCATCTCCTCCTTGAGCTTTATAATCTTCTCCGGGCTCTCGGACATGGGGCGGAACACATTGACAATGTCGTACACCTCAAGCTGACCCGGCTCAAGCGCCGCAAAATCGGGATGATAGCGACCGAGCGACATTGCGCCCGCTGCGTCGCCGCCGACATCGAAGATGCATAGATCCCAGTCGCCGGCAAAGGCCGAGGCAACGGCGGCGGACATGTTGCTGGGCGTCACGCCCTGACCGGCAAAGGTCGGGGAAACGAGGTTGACATGGTTTTCCTTCAAAAGCTCCACACGGTCGGACATGCGGAAATAGTCATTGACCTTGTCAAGGTCGACGACCAGCGTGTTGAGCCCCTTTGCGGCGGAGTTCACGGCAAGATTTATGGCGATCTCGGTCTTGCCCGAGCCGTAGTTGCCGATGAGAACTATAAACTTCTTCATTTACTTCACACCCTTTGCGTTGACCTTGGCAAGGAACTTGTCGTTCTGGATGATGAAGCGCTCGTGCTTGCCCTGGCCGATGAGACCGCATTCGTCGTAGGCCTTGACATCGAAAACGAGCCTGCGGCGGTCAACTTCGACAAGCTCGGTCTCCGCCCAGACCTTCATGCCGAGCGGGGTAGCAGCGTCGTGGCTGACATTCAGCAGTGTGCCGACAGTGCCCTGGCCCTCCTCAAGCTCGTCTGCAACGGAGGAAGCCGCCGCCTGCTCCATGAGAGCGATCATCTGCGGGGTTGCAAAAACCTCAAGCTCGCCGGAGCCGACGAACTTTGCGGTATTCTCGTGATTAACGACAGTCTCTGCTCTGCCTTTGATTCCTATTTCCATGGTATTGCTCCTTTTCATTCTAAAAGATGTGCATATTTTAGCACAACGCATTCTCTTTTACAAGAAAAAAGGAAACTCCCGAGACCGTAAGACCTCGGGAGCCGACTGCGGGGGGGCGCAGTCTTGTCGACTGTGTTAATAATATATCATTGGCCCGCATTTTGCAACACTTTTCTTTAGAGTGTCTAAACTTTTTGAAAATCAAGTATAAAAACAGGCCAGATAAAAATCTGCCCTGTTTAAAATATTTAAGGAATTACTTCTTGATATACTCTTTGATGACCTGGCCGAGGATGGTCATGCCCTTCTCGATCTTGTCTTCGGGCATGCATGAGTAGTTCAGGCGGATGCAGTTGTTGTGACCTGCATCGGGGAAGAAGCCGTCGCCGGGAACATATGCGACATTGCGCTTGAGGCACTCCTTAGCCATCTCATTGGTGTTGATGTACTCGGGAAGCTCGACCCAAGTGAACAGGCCACCGTTGGGGTGAGTGAACTTTGCCTCTTCGGGGAACTCACGCTCCATGGTTGCCATCATGACATCACGGCGCTTGCGGTAGCAATCCTTGATAGCTGCAACATGCTCGTCAAGATCGTACATGTCGATGAACTTGGAGACGACCAGCTGTGCCTCGGTGGAAGCCTGAAGGGAAGCTGCCTGAGCAAGGAAATTGTACTTGGCAAGGATCTCGCCGTCGGCGCAGACCCAGCCGAGACGGTAGCCGGGAGCCAGGATCTTGGAGAAGGTGCCGAGGAAGACTACGAGGCCCTTGGTGTCCATGCTCTTGAGTGCGGGCAGGTACTCGCCCTCGAAGCGAAGCTCGCCGTAGGGGTTGTCCTCGATGACGGGGATCTCGTACTTGTTGATGATCTCCATGAACTTCTCACGACGCTCCATGGGCCAAGTGCGGCCGGAGGGATTCTGGAAGTCGGGGATAACATAGATCATCTTGACGGTCTTATCGGTTGCAAGAACCTTCTCGAGCTCTTCCATGATCATGCCGTCGCCGTCGGTGGGGATAGCAACGAAGTTGGGCTCGCAGGCCTTGAATGCGTTAAGTGCGCCGAGGTAGGACGGGCTCTCGATGATGACGGTGTCGCCGGGGTTAACGAAAACACGAGCGGAGTAGTCAAGACCCTGCTGTGAGCCGGAGGTCACGAGGATATTGTCTGCGCTGGTCT
The DNA here is from genome assembly GCA_022784505.1 of Bacillota bacterium. Classification (GTDB taxonomy): domain Bacteria; phylum Bacillota; class Clostridia; order Oscillospirales; family Oscillospiraceae; genus F23-B02. Next base: position 3,128 of record JALFUQ010000005.1, on the reverse strand, counting down.
TGATGTTGAGCTTTGCTTCCATGCGATCAGCGATCTGCTGACGGAAGTGCTCAAAGCCGTTGGTGCTGGAGTACTGGAGAGCGACCCGACCGGCCTCATTCAGCACTGCATCGGTAGCTGCCTTGATCTTGTCGACAGGGAACAGCTCGGGTGCGGGCATGCCGCCTGCGAAAGAAAGAATTTCGGGCTTGTTGGCAAGTGCCAGCAGCTCACGAATTGCGGAACCCTTGAGAAGGTCCATTCTGCTTGAGAATCTAACCATAAAAACATTTCCTCCTGTTTTTGAACCATATCAGATAATCTGGTTCACGATATACAGATATATTTAAGCACAATTTTGTTTTTTTGTAAACACGCTATCGGTCAAATCGGTACAATTCCACAAAAATTTTGCTTTGTTTTTTGCATTTTGCTGTGTTTGCCCTTACAATTTTTCGCACGGGGTTGTATTTTGTAGTACAGATAAATCCGTTTGAGTATCACACTTTATTATTTTGCGCTCGTGTGTTATAATGGCAAAAGTTTTTGCAAAAGGAGCCTTACCGTGAAGCTGTATCTCATCGGACACGATTATAAATACGCAGCAGAGCAGATGATGCTCTCGCTCTACCCCGCCGAGCGCCCAGAGTACCCCGAGGGAAAGCCGGTGGGCGACAGGGTCGAGTTGAGCCTGCACGAGGGAGAAAAATTTATCACCTGCGTGTGCCGCATGGTCAAGGGCGATGAGGTGTTTGTCGGTCGGTCTGCATTTAATACCGGGCTTGCCGTGGACGAGCTCAGCCGCGACAGGCTTTGCAGCCGCATAATCAAAAATGCCTTTTACCGTGCAGCCCTGCGCTCGGGTCACAGCCGCCCGGTCTGGGGTGCGCTCACCGGCGTGAGGCCGGGCAAGCTGTTTTCCGCCATGCTCGATGAGACAGACCCCGACACGGCGGTCAAACGCTTCATGGCAGAATACGATGTAAGCCCCGAGCGAGCCAAGCTCTGCCGCGACACCTCGCTCGTTACCCGCTCGGTCAATGACAGCTTGAACGACAAGGACATCTGCCTGTATGTCGGCATCCCGTTTTGCCCGACAAGGTGCTCGTATTGCAGCTTTGTGAGCCAGTCGGTGCAAAAGAGCATGAAGCTCATCCCGCCGTTTCTCGATGCGCTGATGCTTGAGATAGACGCTGCGGCAAAGGCAGTAAATGAGCTTGGGCTGCATATTATATCAATATACATGGGCGGCGGCACACCTACGACGCTCTCCGCCGAGCAGCTCGACAGGCTGTGCTCGAAGATAAAAGACTGCTTTGACCTTTCGCAGCTGCGTGAGTACACCGTCGAGGCAGGCCGTCCCGACACAATAACGACCGAGAAGCTGCGTGTTTTGAGATCTCACGGCGTTGACAGGGTCAGCGTGAACCCGCAGACGATGATAAACTCCGTGCTCGACGCCATAGGCCGCAAGCACACGGCGCAGGATATAATCGACGCACTGGAGAAGGTGCGCGCAGTCGGCGGTATGGCGGTGAACATGGATCTTATAGCCGGGCTCACCTCCGACACGGTTGCGGGCTTTGAGGAAACGCTCCGCACCGTCATCGCGCTTGAGCCGGAGAATATCACGGTGCACACGCTGTCGCTCAAAAAAGGCTCACGCATAACGCTTGAGGGAAGCTCGCTCCCAACGGCAGCCGAGGTCGGGCGCATGCTCGATATTGCGGGCGTGTCACTGCGTGAGCATGGATATTCCCCCTATTACCTGTACCGCCAGAAGTTCATGTCCGGCGGCTTTGAGAACGTCGGCTGGACGAAGGATGGGTTTTTAAACCTCTACAACGTCTGCATTATGGAGGAGCTGTGCTCGATAATCGCCGTCGGAGGCGGCGGCTCGACAAAGCTCGTTTCCGCAGGTTCGGGCAGAAATATCCGGCTTTTTGCGCCGAAGTACCCCATGGAATACATATCAGGTATAGAAAAGACCTGCTCTGATAAGCAGGGTATCATAGATTTTTACGGAAAGGTGAAGTGAACATGGCATATCAGCTCAGTGATATCAACTTCAAGACCGTCGCCGACCCCAAGGGCTTTATCGAAGAGTGCGACGAGGTTTACCGCAGGCGTGTCGAGACCGCCGCAGATAAAATAATCGCTAACAGGAAAAACAGCCCCATCGTTCTGCTGTCCGGCCCCTCGGGCTCGGGCAAGACGACCACCGCGCGCAAGATAAGCGAGGAGCTCGAGCGTAAGGGCGTGCATTCCCACTATGTCGGCATGGACGATTACTTTAAGACCGTCGACCCCGCTACCGCACCCCGCACGGCCGAGGGCGAGATCGACCTTGAGTCGCCCCTGTGCCTTGACATGGAGCTTTTAAACGAGCACTTTGACCTGCTCGCCGAGGGCAAGCGTATTTATGTGCCCAAGTACGAATTTTCCCGCCAGATGCGTATGTTCGAGCCGTCGAAGTCCATCAAGCTCAAAAATGACGAGGTCGTCGTGTTCGAGGGCATCCACGCGCTCAACGATATGATAACCGAGCGCCACCCCGAGGCGTTTAAGCTCTATATCTCGGCGCGCAGCAATGTTGAGTTTAACGGCTCGGTCGTTTTTAAGGGCACATGGTTCAGGCTCGTGCGGCGCACCGTGCGTGACTACAACTTCCGCGGCGCTGACCCTGCCGCAACGATGAGCATGTGGGCAAATGTGCGCCACGGCGAAAAAGCGTACATCTCCCCGTTCAAGAATAAGGCAAACTACCAGTTTGACTCCTCGTTCCCCTACGAGCTTGCGGTCATGAACCGCACGGCAACGCAGCTTTTCTCCTCCATCCCCGAGGGCATTGAGCGCTACGATGAGCTTCGCAGCGTCCTGCCCGCGATCCAGCTTTTCGGCGAGATAGACGAGAGTCTGGTCGCTCCGGATGCGCTGATAAGAGAATTCATCGGCGGCGGCGAGGACGACTGATCTAAATAATCATATAAATGTAAAAGGTAAAAGCCTATCCGGTGATGAACTGCCCCAGAATGTACGGACAGCACAAAAAACCACCCTATGCAGGGATATGAAATTTTTAAGCAACATACTGGCACCGAAATTCCATCGGTGTCAGTTTTGTTTTAGTCTGGATACGCTGGTTGTTA
>JALFUQ010000068.1 GCA_022784505.1 Bacillota bacterium | reverse complement strand
AGTCGACAAAATCGGCAAAGAGCGGCTCTATCTCGACCTTGGAGAAGTCTATCTTCTCCTCCGCTGCGGGTGCGGCGGCGGGAGCTTCAACAGGCTTCTCGGCCTTCTTTTCCATGTCGAGCGGCTTCATTGTCGGGAACAGGATGACATCACGGATAGAATTCATGCCGGTCAGCAGCATGACGCAGCGGTCAATTCCGATGCCAAGGCCGCCCGTGGGAGGCATGCCGTACTCAAGAGCATTGATGAAATCGTCATCCATCATGCCCGCCTCGTCGTCGCCCTTGGCGCGAAGCTCGACCTGCTTCTGGAAGCGCTGCTTCTGGTCGATGGGGTCATTGAGCTCGGAGAAGGCATTGCCCATCTCGCTGCGGCAGATGAACAGCTCGAAGCGCTCGGTGAGCCTATGGTCCTTGGGGCTGCGCTTTGCAAGCGGGGAAACATCAACAGGATGCATGGTGATGAAGGTCGGTTGGATGAGCTTTTCCTCGACGAGCTGGTCAAAGCTCTCGTACAGGGCGTGACCCCAAGTGGGCTCGACCTTGTCCATGTCGACACCGGCGGCCTTTGCGGCTGCAACGGCTTCGGCATCGCCATCGATTGCCATGAAGTCAACGCCGACATATTTCTTGACGGCCTCCGCCATAGTCAGGCGCTGCCAGCCCGGGGTAAGGTCGATGGTCTCACCCTGCCAATTGCACTCGTAAGTACCGAGGATGGACTTCGCTGCGCCCGAGAGCAGATCCTCAAAAAGATCCATCATGTCGTTAAAGTCTGCATAGGACTGATAAAGCTCAACGGTGGTAAACTCCGGATTGTGCTTGGTGTCCATGCCCTCGTTGCGGAAGATGCGGCCTATCTCATAGACGCGCTCGATGCCGCCGACGATTAGGCGCTTGAGGTTGAGCTCCGTTGCGATTCGCAGGAACATATCGATATCAAGGGTATTGTGATGGGTGATGAACGGTCTCGCGGTCGCGCCGCCGGAGATGGTGTTGAGAACGGGAGTCTCGACCTCCATGAAGCCGCGGCCGTCGAGGAACGAGCGGACATAGCTTATAAACTTCGAGCGTATCTCGAAATTGCGGCGGCTCTCGTCGCTCATGATGAGGTCGACATATCGCTGACGGTATTTAAGCTCGGTATTGGTCATGCCGTGGAACTTCTCGGGCAGCGGGCGCAGGCTCTTTGAAAGAAGCGTCACGCCTTCGACATGCACGGAGATCTCCTCAGTCTTGGTCTTGAAAACATAGCCCGTCACGCCGATGATGTCGCCGATATCGTATTTTCTGAAGTCTGCAAACTCCTGCTCGGACACGGCATCCTTGCGGATGTAAAGCTGAAGCTGGCCGTGGTCGTCTTTAATGTGGCAGAATATTGCCTTGCCCATGCCGCGCTTTGACATGATGCGGCCTGCGACCTGAACGGTCTTGCCGTCAAATGCTTCGTAATCGGCCTTGATATCGTCAGAATACGCGGATCGAACGAACTTAGTCTGCTCAAATGGGTCTCTTCCCTCCTGCTGGAGAGCCTTAAGCTTATCACGGCGAACCTGCAGGATCTCGGACAACTCCTGCTCGGGTGCCTCATTGGTCTTAATATCGCTCATATGTTTTCCTCAAATCAAGTATTTTCTATGGAAAGTATCTCAAAATGCAGCTCGCCTGCGGGGGCTTCGACACTAATTTTGTCGCCTGCGACATGGCCGTACAGACTTCTGCCGAAGGGAGAATCGTCGGAAACTCTGCCCTCCATGGGATTTGCCTCCTGCGAACCAACGATGGTGTATGTTTCCTCATAATCTTCATCAAGGTCGCGAACCTTGACAACGCTGCCGAGTGTGACTGCGCCATTGGCGGCATCCGTGTCGGTCCTTTCAACTATCTCTGCATTTTCAAGCAGTACCCTTATCTCGGCAATTTTGGAGTAGAGCTTACCCTGCTCGGTTTTTGCCTCGTCATATTCGCTGTTCTCGGACAAGTCGCCAAAGCTGCGCGCCTCTTTGATCTGCTCGGAGACTTCCTTTGCCTTGTCGGTCTCTAGGTACTGAAGCTCCTCCTTCAGAGCGTCGTAGCGCTCCTGACTCATTTTAAATCTGCTGTCGGTAGCCATAATGCGGTCTCCTTTATAATTAATTGCTTAATTTTTTGTGTGTAACACTTGTCAGCCGAGTGCATTTATCGCTGTTTCAAGCTGCGTATCGGTCTGTTCATCTGCCTGCGCAACGGCAACATCAGGCGTAACGCCGCCGGTCTCGGCAAGGTCGACTCTGTTGGGCGTGAGGTATTTGTGGGTCGAGATATGAACAGCGCTGCCATCGGAAAGCTCAAGAGTTATCTGACTGCGAGCCTTGCCGGTGGTCTGTTCGCCGACAACGGTCGCCCAATTGTACTCCTGCAGAGCGGCTGCAAAAAACTCCGCTGCGCTGTAGGAATTGCCGTTTACGAGCACAATCATTTTGTTTTTGAGGCTGACCTTATCCGAGGTCTGCACGGTCTCGTGACCCTCCTTGTCGACGCTTATAAACAGGTCGCCCTCGGGCAGAATATAGTCAAGCAGGTCGACAAGCTCAGTCAGCAGGCCGCCCGGGTTATTGCGGACATCGAAGATAAACGAGGTCGCACCGGTCTGGATAAGCTGCTCTATCGCCTTTTTGGTATTTTCGCTCGCGCCCGCTTCAAAGTTACTTATCTTTATATAGCCTATATTGCCGTCTAAAAGCCTTGAGCTTACAGGGTTTTTGTAAATTATCTCGCAGGCAACGGTGACGGTCTTTGTATCTCCGCCTCTTTCAATGGTGATGGGAAAGTCCTTATTGACCTTCGAGCGGATGAGAAGGCTCACATCCTCGAGAGTCTTGTCGGAAACAGCCTCGCCGTCGATGGCGGTTATAAGGTCGCCCACGGCTATACCGGCGCTCGCGGCAGGGCTTGACTCCTCAACGGAAAAAACCTCGAACTCGCCGTTGTCGTTGAGCTTAACGCTCAAGCCGATGCCGGAGTATTCGTTCGAGCTTGAAAGCTTGTACGCCTCATACTCCTCGGCGCTCATGAAATAGCTCCATTTATCGCCGATGCTCTTCACCATCGCCGCTGCTGCGGCATTATAAAGCTCGTTATAGTCAGCGTCGCCGATATAGTTCTGGTCGATTATCTTCTCGATCTCAACATAGCGTCTTGCATCCTCAAGATACTGCTTCGAGCCGAAGCCGCCGATTGCCGCGACATAGGTCAAAACGGCGGTCACCACGGTGACCGCAAGACAAGCTATTATAAGGTGAGTCAGCTTGATTTTATTGTCGAAGCTCGGCAGTTTGCGCTTTTTCAAGTTGCTTTCCCCTTTCCCGTTATACAGCACGATTGACTGGCAGTCTCAATGACTGCCAGTCAAACATATTTTATGTTGATTCAATCCGCATATTCACTTGCATTTATAACGGCGGCTGTGTTTATCCCGCTCACCTCATGCACAAGCCCGACAGTGCCGGTCGTGAACGGTATCACGCTCACAACAAGGCTCAGCACCATCGCGAGTGCAAGTATAATTGCAAGTATCGATACTACAAGTTTTCTGTTCATTTTCTCTCCTCACACCTTGAGGTAATTTCTTATTGCGATCGTACCGCCGAACGAGCCGACTATAATGCCGACTGCAAGGAACACTGCAAGCACGAACGGCCAAAGCTCCGTAAACGGAACGATCTGGATAAACGATATCGCAAGGCTTGAGGATATCTTCGACTCAAGTGCGGTATAAAGTCCCCACTGCGCAAGGAAGGCAAGTCCGCCGCCGACAAGACCGAGGACAAGACCCTCGACAACAAAGGGGCATCGGATGAAGCTGTTTGATGCGCCGACCATCTTCATAATTGCTATCTCTTCCCTTCTGCCGAAGGTTGCAAGCTTGATGGTATTGGACATAATAAACAGGGACACAAAGACGAGAACGACTATAAGTGCAAGCGATACGACGCTGACGACGTTTCGCACGGAGACGAACTTATCGGCATAGTCGATGGGAGCATTGACCTTGACGATGCCGTCAATTTCACTGATGGCAGCCTGGGTCTGTGCCATCTGGCTGAGGTCGACGAGCTGTATAACGAAGCGGTGACGGAAAACAGAGTCGTCGATGCCCTCCATAAGGCTCTTATCGTACTTCTTCATGAATTCTTCCCTGGCTTCGGTGCGGCTTACAAACTCAACGCTTGCGACATTGTCTATCGCCCGGATCTTGGTCTGGAGCTTTGCCGTGGCATCCTGTGCACTCATCGACTCATCGACATAGGCAAGTATCTGATTCTGATTTCCTATATCGTCGATTATGTTATTTACATTGATATCAAGAAGCGTGAAGCTGCCCATTACGATAAGGCAGGCGATGATTATCGTGACCGAGGCAAAGGACATAAAGCCATGCGTAAATATATTGCGGAAGCCCTCGCCTATCAAATATCCGTATCTATTCAATCTCATAGCTGTAATACCCATCCATTCCGTCACTGATCAGGTGGCCGCCGTCAATTGCGATGACGCGCTTGGAGAATGCATTGACCAGTTCCTTCTCGTGAGTTACTACCAAAATGGTAGTTCCCATCTCATTTATCTTCTCAAGCAGGAGCATCAGCTCAAGGCTGCGCACGGGGTCGAGGTTGCCGGTTGGCTCGTCGGCGATGATCATGGTAGGTTTGTTAACGAGCGCTCTCGCAATAGCAACACGCTGCTGCTCGCCGCCGGAAAGTTCGGCAGGCAGGCGCTTCTCGCGGCCGTCAAGACCGACAAGCTCCAAAACATGCGGCACTCTTGTCTTTATCTCCCTGTTCGATGCGCCGACAACGCGCATGGCAAATGCGACATTGTCATAGACCGTCATGTTCTCGATAAGGCGGAAGTCCTGAAAGATAACGCCCAGCGTTCTACGCATTTTGGGCATCTTGCGGCGCTTCATCTCTCCCATGTTGAAGCCGTTGACGATGACCTTGCCGTCAGACGGTCTGATCTCGCCGGTAAGCAGCTTGATTATCGTGGTCTTGCCCGAGCCGGACGGACCGACCAGGAAGGCAAACTCGCCCTCATTGATGGTCAGGCTGAAATTATCCAGAGCAGCGACATCGCTGTTTTCATAGACCATCGTAACATTCTTCATTTGAACCATAGGTTTTCCTCCTGAGGTTTTGCTCGGCAGGCTGCCCTGCCTGTTTTTCAGCGACCGTTATTGTTCACCGAGTCAAGATACTGCTTGACCATCATTGCGACCTTGAACACTATCGCATGGTCAAACTCACGCAGGTCGAGCCCCGTTATCTTCTTGATTTTCTCGAGACGGTACACGAGTGTGTTGCGGTGGACATACAGCTTGCGCGATGTTTCGGACACATTGAGGTTATTTTCAAAGAACTTGTTTATTGTCTCAAGAGTGTCCTCATCGAGGGTCTCAAGCGGGTTCTTCTTGAAGACCTCGTTTAAGAACATCTCGCAAAGAGTTGTCGGCAGCTGATATATGATTCGGCCGATGCCGAGGTTTTCATAGCTGATGATCGTCTTTTCCGAGTCGAACACGCGGCCGACATCGATAGCGATCTGTGCCTCCTTGTAGCGGTCGGCAAGCTCTCTTAAATGTCTTGCCGTCGTGCCGATGCCGATGATGCAGCCGATTTGAAGCTCGGTCTCGAGCGTTTTCTCGATATTCTCGGCGATAGCCTTGACCTCGCTGCTGCTGTCGCCGTTGGGAAGTTCCTTGATGACGACCATGTCCGCCTCGTTGACGCTTATGACAAAATCATGCTGTCTGTCGGTGAACATGTTCTGCAAGACCTCTACAGCCGCAACATCGGTACGATCGACCTGACGCACCAGAAACAGTGCTCTCGGAACATCGGGCACGAAGTGCAGTTCCTTGGTTCTGACATACACATCGCCGGGCAGAATGTTATCGGAAATGATGCTCTTTAAAAACGCCGCCTTATTGTACTTTTCCTCGTAATTGGTCTTGGCTTCGTTGAACGCGACGGCAGCCATCATGCAGCTGACTCTCGCGAGCTCATCACAGCCCTCGACAAAAACGGCATAGTCAAACTTGGCGGCATTCGAGCCCAGAATTTTATAAGTACGCTGATTGCTCACATAAACAGGCTCGGACGGATCGTAATTATAGCTCTGGAAGTCCTCAAGGCGTGAACCAATCATGGGAAGCTCGCTGCAGGTGATAACAAAGCCCTGCTCGTCTATGACGCCGATGCATCTGTCGGTCGCTTCCTTTATCTGAATAATGACACTTTGAAAAATCCTGCTGGACATTGCTTTTCCTCCCCTGACAATATGGGTATTTTAACGATAGTCTCGCAATGATACTTCCAACATAATAATACTTTTTTGTGCGTTTTTCAATAGAAAAGTATGTGAAATTTGTGTACTTTTCAAAAAAAGGACGATTTTCCTTGCTATATTGCCCAAAAATCAGAGAAAAATTTGTTTATTTTTTCTTCATCACACTGCACAATTCGTCAGCGGTCAGTGGGCGATATTCGCCCGGTTTCAGGCTATCATCAAGCTCCAGTGCGCCGATCCTAAGCCGTTCGAGCGCAGTAACGGGCTTGCCGCGGGAGGCGAGCATGCGTTTTACCTGATGATATTTGCCCTCCATCACCGTCACGAGGCAGCTTCCGTCGGGGCAAAGCGACAGTCCGGCCGGCAGGCACTTTGTGCCGTCGGCAAGTGTCACGCCGTGCGCAAATGCGGCGATATCGCCGTCGTTTACGGGTGAGGCCGTCTCGGCATGATAAAGCTTTTCTATCTCGGACTTGGGCGATATGACCTTATGTGCAAAGTCGCCGTCATCGGTTATGAGCAGCAGCCCCGTCGTGTCCTTGTCCAGCCTTCCGACCGGAAAAAGGCCGAGTCTTTTTTGCTCGGGTGAGAAAAGATCTATGACCGTCTTCTGCTTACCGTCGTCAGTCGCGGACAAAACTCCGGCAGGCTTATTGAGCATAAAATAATGAAATTTTTCATATTTTAAAGCAGTACCGTCTATCGTAACGACGGCGGTCTCGGGGTCAAACTTTGTCTCGGGTGCAACCGCGGTTTCGCCGCCCAGCGTCACACGTCCGGCCTTAATAAGCTGCTTTATCTCCCGACGGGATGCAACTCCGCAGTCGCAGATGAACTTGTCCAATCTCATCAAAGGCATAAAATCACCTTCGAGATTATAACATAAAGTATAATAAATTTGAACACCAAAAGGCTATAATATGAGTATGTTTACAAAATGTTTAAAGCTCACGAAAAAGAGCGCAGTTATATTTATCATCATCGTTGCGGCAATCATGCTTGCTGCAGTGATGCTTCGCTCCTCCCCCGGGTGCAGTTTCGGGGTATCAGAGCTTATAAATGTCACTAGCACCGAGGGCAGGATCAAGTATCTGAGCGAGCTCGGCTGGGAGGCCGATGTCTCGACCGAGGAGTGCAAGACCGTTCTCATCCCCAAGAAATTTGAGGGTGTTATGCTAAGCTACTCAAAGCTTCAGACCGAGCAGGGCTATGACTTTGCGTCCTTCGGCGGTCTTGAATGCAGGCAGTACACCTATGTCGTAACAAACTACCCAAACTCCGATGGCACGGTCTACGCAACGCTATACGTCAAGGGCGGCCATGTGATCGGCGGCGATATCCACTCTGCAAATATCGACGGTTTCATGCATACTCTAAAATAGATAAAAAAGATATACGCCCCACAAGCTTAGCTTTGAACAGCACCCCATTTGTTAGACAGTATGGTATACTACTAACGAATGGGGTGTTGCTTTATGCCAAAAGGGAAGCCAAACAAGAGATACACAGGGGAGTTTAAGCAGATGGTAGTAGAGACGATGAGAAAAGAAGGTCT
>JALFUQ010000016.1 GCA_022784505.1 Bacillota bacterium | reverse complement strand
ACCTTGGAGAACACCTATGACAGACATATCCGTCAACGGACTGGTAAAGTCCTTTGAATTGGGTAAAAACATACTCGACGGGCTCAGCTTCGACATTACCGAGGGTGAGCGTGTCGGCATACTCGGGCACAACGGCTGCGGCAAGACGACGCTGTTTCGTATCCTCGTCGGCGAGATAGACTACGACGAGGGCAATGTGTCCATAGCCAACGGCAAGCGCATCGGGCTGATTTCGCAGATACCCGTCTATCCGCCCGACTGGACGACGGAGGATGTGCTCAAGGACGCTCACCGTGCGCTGTATCGGATATCCGATAGGCTCGAGGAGCTGGCAAAGACGATGGAGACAGACTCGTCAGAGCACATTTTGCGCGAATACGACCGCCTGTCCGAGGATTACCGCAGGCTCGGCGGCTACGAGATGGAGACAAACCGCAACCGCGTTGCAAACGGGCTTGATATCCCGCAGCACATGCGTGAGCAGCTTTTTGACTCCCTGTCCGGCGGCGAACGCACGAGGGTTAACCTTGCTCGTCTCATCCTTGAGAACACCGACATTCTGCTGCTCGACGAGCCGACGAACCACCTTGACCTGCGCGCAACGGAATGGCTCGAGGAGTACCTGCTGCACTTTAAGGGTACTGTGCTCGCCATCAGCCACGACCGCTTTTTTCTCGACCGCATCGCCCAGCGCTGCATTGAAATCAACGACGGCAAGGCTGAGTTTTACAGCGGCGGGTACAGCTTTTACGCTGTTGAGCGGCAAAAGCGCTTTGAGGAAAAGCTTCGCAAATACGAAAAGGATCAGGCCAAGATCGAGCAGCTTACACGGGCTGCCGAGCAGATGCATCTTTGGGCGTTCATGGGCAACGACAAGCTGCACAAACGTGCGTTTTCAATGGAAAAACGCATTGCAAAGCTTGAGCAGACCGAGCGCCCCACGCAGGCGAAGAAGCTCACCGCCAAGTTTTCCGCAGAGAGCTTCAACGGCGACGAGGTGCTTGTGTGCGAGGGCCTTTCAAAAAGCTTCGGCGAAAAAAAGCTTTTTTCCGACCTCAGTTTAAAGGTCACGGGTCGTGAACGCATTGCGCTTATAGGCGACAACGGCACCGGAAAATCAACACTCGTGAAGCTCATCATGCAGAAGGAGCTGCCCGACAGCGGGTATCTCTACCTCGGGCCGTCGGTGCGTCCGGCATATCTGCCGCAGATAATCTCGTTCGACCACCCTGAGCGCAGCTTAGTCGACACCATGCTCTACGACTGCCGCTGTCAGCCGCAGGAGGCTCGGGACAGGCTCGGTGCCTTCGGATTCCGCGGTGAGGATGTATTTACGCCGGTCGGCGCACTGTCCGGCGGCGAGAAAAGCCGTCTGAGACTTTGCATGCTCATGGGCAGTGATATCAATTTTCTCATACTCGATGAGCCGACGAACCATCTCGATATCGCCAGCCGTGAGTGGATGGAGGACGCTGTCTCGCAGTACCCCGAGGCGCTGCTGTTCGTTTCGCACGACAGATATTTTATTGAAAAATTTGCAACCCGCATCTGGTACCTCGAAAGCGGTAAAATTACCGATTACCGTGGGTCGTATTCGGAGTTCCGTGAGTATATGGCTCGGCAGCAGGTGTTTAATCAAGCCGCCAGGCAGGAGGTCAAAAAGAAGGAGCCGCAGCCGAAAAAGAAAAGCGGCAGCAGCGAAAAGCAGCGGCTCAAACTAGAGCGTGAGATAGCAAAGCTTGAAGAACAGATAGCGGAGCTTGACAAGCTTGCCGAAAGCTACTCGACCGACTATGAGAAGCTCATGGAGATAGACAGTGAGAAAGAATGTCTCAACGACAAGCTTCTTGAGGCATACGAGGCATGGGAGGTGTTTGCCGAATGAAGATTGATAAGAAGCGATTGATGATCGCAGGCATTATATTTTTGGCAGGTCTGCTTCTGCGCTTTGGGTTCTCGGGGCATAACTTCATCGCCTACGGGCTGTTTCTCGTAAGCGTTCTCATTGTTGTATTCGGCGTTGTGAGCAAAACACTCAAGCGGCTGATCGCCCTGCTGCTTGCGATGGGTGTCGTGTATTTTGCGATAATCGAGATTCCCATCATCGATGAAGCCTCGGGCGACGGCGACTTTGACGCAGATTATCTCATCGTCCTCGGTGCAGCCGTGCATGGTGACACACCCTCCCTCTCCCTTGTGGAGCGGCTCAGGGCGGCAAAGGATTATCTCGATGCGCACCCGAACACCGTGGCCATCGTCAGCGGCGGTCAGGGCAGCGGCGAAAACATGAGCGAGGCACAGGCGATGTACGACTGGCTGTGCAAAAACGGCATTGACTCTGAGAGGATAATCAAGGAGGACAAGGCAGTCTCGACCTACGAAAATCTCAAGTTCAGCCGCGAGATAATAAACGGTCTGACCGACAAGTCTGACCCCACGATAGCCGTCGTGTCAAGCGAATATCACCTGTGCAGGGCAAAGCTCATTGCAAAGTCGCTCGACATGGAGATACATACCGTCCCGGCACATACAACTTATTTCACAGTCAAGCTCAATTACTTCATCCGTGAAGCCTTCGGCGTTACATACCAGCTTACATTTGCATGATCTTAAGTCAACTTAAACCGGACTAACAAAGTTAGTCCGGTTTTTGCATTAAAAGGGCAGGTCGGACATAGTATGTACAGAACTTGCTTCGGGAGGGATCACATTGAAGAATATATTGGATAAAATCAAAAACCGCAAGGCCGTGATATCGGCAGTGTCGCTTGTTTTGTTCGTCGGCATCGTATTTTGGGCGGTCAACAGCCCCGCAGTCGTCGGCGCTTCGGCAAGCGACAGGCAGCTTCCCATCTACTGCGTTCAGCGTGAGGATAAGACCGTCGCCCTATCGTTTGATGCGGCGTGGGGCAACGAGGACACTCAGGCACTTATCGATATACTCAATAAGTATAAAATTCATGCGACATTTTTTGTCGTGGGTCAGTGGGTGGATAAATACCCCGAGTCTGTGAAGGCTCTGCACGATGCAGGCAACGAGGTCATGAGTCACTCGGATGACCATGCGCATTTTGCACAGCTCACTGCCGAACAGATAACGGCGAACATCAATGCATCCAACGACAAAATAGAAAAGGTCACCGGCGTACGCCCCACCCTTTTCCGCTGCCCCTACGGTGAGTATAACGACACCGTCATCTCCACCGTCAACGGCATGAAAATGGCCGCTATCCAGTGGGATGTTGACAGCCTCGACTGGAAGGATCTCTCGGCAGACGAGATAAAGGACCGTGTACTTAAAAATGTGAAGTCCGGCAGTATCGTTTTGTTCCACAACGCCGCAAAGCACACGCCCGAGGCTCTGCCCGGAATAATCGAGGCACTCATAGCCGACGGCTACACCATTGTGCCCGTGTCGCAGATACTTCTTTCCGGCGATACGACCATCGACAACACAGGTATGCAGTGCCCGGTAAAAAATTAAGTATCGCCCTCGTGTATATCACGAGGGCGAACTTTTTTGAAAATAGGTCTTGCAATTGTCGAACGAATGTGTTATTATAGTCAAGCGTTAAAAATCCGGGTGTAGCGCAGATGGTAGCGCGCTTGAATGGGGTTCAAGAGGCCGCTGGTTCAACTCCAGTCACTCGGACCAAAGAATTAGCCTATGAGCTGCATAGTTCATAGGCTTTTTTTGTTTTATGCAAACCAGCGGCCTCTTGCATTTAAATCCGCCGCTCGGCCTGCCGAACGCGTAGCGTCGGCTGGCCGCTGGTTCAACTCCAGTCACTCGGACCAGATAAAGAGCTTATGGACTCTATAGTTCATAGGCTTTTTTCGTTTTTGCGAACCAGCGGCCTCTTGCATTTTGATCCGCCGCTCGGCCTGCCGAACGCGTAGCGTCGGCTGGCCGCTGGTTCAACTCCAGTCACTCGGACCAAGTAAAGAGCTTATGAACTCTATAGTTCATAGGCTTTTTTTGTTTTATGCAAACCAGCGGCCACTTGCATTTTGATCCGCCGCTCGGCCTGCCGAACGCGTAGCGTCGGCTGGCCGCTGGTTCAACTCCAGTCACTCGGACCAAGTAAAGC
>JALFUQ010000060.1 GCA_022784505.1 Bacillota bacterium | reverse complement strand
TCTTCAGGGCAGGGTGAAATTCCCGACCGGCGGTAAAGTCCGCGAGCCGAAAGGCATGATCCGGTGCAACTCCGGAACCGACAGTAAAGTCTGGATGAAAGAAGAAATATATTTCGAGCCGTTCCGGCTTGGGATACACTTTCAATTTTATCCGTCCTGCCTGCCCGTGGAGTTGTCCACGGGAATTTTTTTATTTCAGGAGGAAAGCAAAACCATGGAAACCCTAAAATTCGTTCTCGTCTGCGCCGCGGTATTCGCGGGGATCATCCTCGTCGCGTGGCTGTGTGAAAAGCGCCTCACGCACGACCGAAAGCTCTTTTCCAGCACCCATTATATCAGTTACACCGCCGTATTCGCAAGCATGGCGGGCGTGCTCATGCTGGTCGAGCTGCCGCTGTTTTTCGCCCCGTCGTTCTATAAGCTCGACATCAGCGAGCTGCCCATCCTCATCTGCACCTTCTACCTCGGCCCCGTGGCCGGAGTCGTCGCGGAGCTGGTGAAGGTTCTCGTCAAGCTCATCATCAAGGGCACGACGACCGCCTACGTCGGCGACTTCGCAAACTTCGTCGTCGGCTGCTCGTTCGTGCTCCCGGCTTCGATAGTTTACCACATGAACAAGGGCAAAAAGTCCGCGCTCACCGGCATGATAGTCGGTACGCTGGTCATGACCGTGTTCGGAAGCCTGTTTAACGCCGTGTACCTGCTGCCGACATTTGCAGACCTGTACGGTATGCCGCTTGATGCCATAATCGCGATGGGCACGGAGGTAAACTCGGCTATCAACAGCGTGTCGACGCTCGTTTTGTTCGCGGTCGTGCCGTTTAATCTTTTAAAGGGCGCGATAGTCACACTGCTGACGATGCTTCTTTATAAGCGTATCTCGCCGCTGCTGCACAAGGGCGATAAGAAGCTTCAGGAACGCAACTCTAAGAAAAAAGCCTGATCTTCGTTACCTTGCCCAGCCGCATGATGCTCAGGGCAAAGTTCAGACACTCGTTAAAGTAAATGATGCAGATATAGCCCTTGAGGGCGAACACCGGCAGCACCTGCCAAACGAGCAGAACGCCCAGTAGTGCATCGAGGAGGTTTATCCCCATGCACCAAAGCTGTTGCCCAAGCCCCTTGAGGCACCCGTCGGCGACCATGTCCGTGTACATTATCGGGATAAGCGGCGCAAGCAGCCGCAGGTAGTCGCCGGCCTCGGGCGAGGAGTATATCCGCACGCCGAGCTTGTCGGCAAAAATGAATAGCACAAGGGCAACGGCTGACGAATAGCCGAGGCCCTTTTTTATTAGCGAGCTCACGGTTTTGGAGATATCCTTGTTGTTTCCGCGCACCTGCGCCTCGGTTAGCTCGGGGATTATAAGCTCTGCCAGCGCCATAAGTATGCAGGCAGGGAAGGACAAAATGGGCAGTACCATGCCCTGTATGACCCCGTATCCGGAAAGCGCCCTATCCGCCGAAAAGCCTGCTGCCTTGAGACCGCGGGGGACTAAAAGGTGCTCCAGTGTCGACAGCGCCGAGCGCGCGTAGGCCGAAACCGCCAGCGGCAGCGCGACCTTGAGCATCCTCGAGGTGAGCTTGAGCTTCTGCGCAGAACAGTCTCTCACCGAGTGCCGGTCGGTGAGATAAAACAGCAGCATGCAGACAAAGGATATCACGTCGCCGCAGACATTGCCGAGCATAACGGCAGCGCAGTTTTTCTCGATATCTCCCGCAGGCGAGTGCGTCAGGAAAAATGCCACAAAGCCGATGGTTATAAGCTGCTCGCCTAGGTGTACGGCTGTTGGCTTCCACACTCTGCCGCAGGCGGTAAAATAGCCGGACATGACAGATGACAGCGAAAGAAACGGCATGGAAAATGCGATGAGCTTTAAAGATTTTACCGTTCTTGCGTCGCCTATCCACAAAAAGCCGATGGGCTCGGCAAAGGTCCAAAGTACGACTAAAGAGCTCAGACCGAAAAACAGGCTGTAGGCAAAGCACCTTCGCATGGCTGCGGCAACGCTCCAACTGCGCTCGTGCCCAAGTTCCTCGGACACTAATCTTGTGGCTGCAAAGCGGATGCCAGAAACGGCAAAGGTCGTGCACAAAAACGCCACCGAAAGAACCAACTGATATAGCCCAATACCCGCAGAACCGATTCGGCCTGCAAGCCAGACCTGGAATGCCATGGAAATGGCGCTCATCGCAAGCGATGAGCCGGTGAGCAGGGCGGTATTCATGATTAAACGCTTTCTGTTGACCATACAGAAAGATATGCATAAAAATATTTGTACATGCGTTGAATTTTTGTGAACAATGGAGTATAATGTTACTACATTAACAAAATAGGGGGCATGACACATGATAATTACCATCGGCAGACAGCATGGATCCAGCGGCAGAGAGATCGCGAGACTTCTCGCCGAAAAGCTCAACTACAAGTGCTACGACAAGGAGATCGTGGACGAAGCGGCCAATCACTCCGACTTCAGCAGAGACCTCATTGATGCCTTTGATGAAAAGCGCATGTCCGCATTTATCCTCCACGCAGGCGGCTACGGTCTGAACGAAAACTTCCGCCTGAACATGCAGGTCGTGTCGGCGCAGTTTGACGCCATGCGCAATATCGCCGAAAAGGGCAACTGCATTTTTGTCGGCCGCTGTGCAGACTATATCCTGCGTGACCATGATGATCTTGTAAGCGTGTTCATCCTCGGCGACATGGATGAGCGCCTCAAGTGCCTTGAGCGCCGCCAGGGGCTCGACGAGACCGAGGCCAGGAAAAAGATAAAGGAAGTCGACAAGGACCGCTCGAGCTTCTACAGATACTACAGCGACCAGACATGGGGCGACGCGCAGAACTACGATATGTGCATCAACAGCTCCAAGCTCGGTGTTGAGGGCACTGTGCAGGTCATTCTTGATTACATAAAAGTAAGAGGACTACAATAAAAAATGCAAAACCGCCGCAGAAACTAAAATTTCTGCGGCGGTGCTTTTTAATTATCCGGCCAGGGAACGGGGGTCTGACCTTTGTCGACTATGAGATATGCCTTGTCGGCAAGCTTTGCAAGCGGGGTGTCGGTAAGCGAGTCGGAGTAGAAGTTTTCGACCACGGTATCCTCGGGAAACTCCTTATAAAACCTGCGAACCTTTTCCTCACCGTGGCAGTTGAGGCCGTCTATCTTCGCCGTGTGCTTATCCATGCTCGTTGCGATGAGCCTGATGCCGAGCCTGTCGGTCATGGGCTTTACCACAAATTCCGGCGAGGCGGAGATGACAAGGTCGTCCGGCCTTTGCTGCTTGAGATACCACGGGCAGACCCACGATTCATGCTCATCCCAGTAGAGCCTGAGATCAGCGTCAATGTCCGGCAGGTAGCGGATAAAGCGCATTGCGCCCTCCTTTAGCTGCTCCTTTGACATGATGCGGAGCAGATACAAAAGCCCGTGCCACAGCGCAACCGGCAGGCAGCGCAGGAAGATAAGCGGATGCCGCTTCAGCTCCCATTTTACAAAGGTGACCGAGGAGTCGGGGTAAAATATCGTTTTGTCAAAATCGTATACGTTCATTCTTCGTCGATCCTAAGAGTTCTTGTAGCGTTGAGCACTGCCAGCACCAAAACACCCACATCGGCAAACACCGCGAGCCACATGCCCGCAATGCCCAGTGCACCCAGCAGCATTATAGCAAATTTGACTATCAAAGAAAAGACAATATTCTGCTTTGCGATGTCCACCGTGTGCTGCGATATCTCAATTGCAAGCGGAAGCTTTCTTATATCGTCGTCCATGAGCACGACGTCGGCCGCCTCCACCGCAGCGTCAGAGCCCAATGCGCCCATCGCAACGCCGACATCCGAGCGGGTGAGCACCGGCGCGTCGTTAATGCCGTCGCCTACAAAAAGCAGCGTGCCTGCGTGCTTTTGCCGTAAAAGCTCCTCCACGGCGATGACCTTGTCGCTTGGCAGAAGCTCACTGTATACATTGTTTACGCCGAGTGCCGTGGCGACGGCCTGAGCCGTCCGCTTTCCGTCACCCGTGAGCATGACGGTACTCTCAACGCCCAGCCTGTAAAGGTCGCTCACGGCCTGCTTTGCGCCGTCCTTTATGTGGTCGTCGATGACTATATAGCCGCCGTAAATGCCGTCTGCGGCGACATGGACTATCGTTGCGTGCTCGGTCGGGGTCTTTGGCGTGATGCCGTTAGAGACCATCAGAGCCGCATTACCGACAAGCACCCGCCTGCCGCAGACATTGGCCTCGATGCCGCGGCCTGCAAGCTCACGCACATTGGTGACGAGACTGCTGTCGGGCAAGCTCTTACACGCACTCCGCAGCGACAGCGCGATCGGGTGATTAGAGTAGCACTCGGCGGCAGCGGCAAGCGTAATAAGGTCGGCACCGCTAATGCCGATAGGCTCAACGCCCGTGACGGAGAAGCTGCCCTCAGTGACCGTGCCGGTCTTATCCATAACGACAGTACTTGTATCTGCAAGCGCCTCAAGATAGGTCGAGCCCTTTATCAAAATGCCGTGCTTTGATGCGCAGCCGATACCGCCGAAGAAGCTCAGCGGCACGGAAATTACAAGTGCGCAGGGGCAGGAGATGACAAGGAATATAAGCGCCCTGCGAATCCACTCGAGCCAGTTGCCGTCAACGAGCGAGGGAATAACGGCCAGCAGCACCGCAAGGACGACCACCACGGGGGTGTAAACTTTGGCGAAGCGGGTCACGAGAGCCTCACGGCGGGACTTGCTGTTTGCCGAGTGCTCGACAAGCTCGAGCATCTTCGACACCGTCGACTCTTTATATGTACTGCTTACCCTGATGCGCAGAACGCCGCTCAGATTAACGCAGCCGGACACGACCTGCTGACCCTTTTTTACGGTGCGGGGCATCGACTCACCCGTAAGGGCGGAGGTGTCAACGCTGCTCTCACCG
>JALFUQ010000067.1 GCA_022784505.1 Bacillota bacterium | reverse complement strand
TTGGTGGAGATAAGCGGGATCGAACCGCTGACCTCTTGAATGCCATTCAAGCGCTCTCCCAGCTGAGCTATACCCCCGAGTGCAAGAGATATTCTAGCAGAATCGAGCGGCGTTGTCAACTGTAAATATTCCGTTTTCGCGCTTATTTGTCGAACATATAGCTGATATCCTTGCGATAGCGGAACTTTTTCTCCTTGCCTTTTACGAGCCGCACTATAGCGTGGCGGTTTTCGATGAACACGACGAGCGCCGTCAGCAGCACGAGGTACTTGACAAAGGGTGTGTCGATCATCATAAATGTCGCAAGGCACATCATGAGCGTTGCGGCGAGCTTCGCAAGCGAGACATAGCGTGTCGCAAAGTACACGGCGAGGAACACCACGAGTGTGGCAAAGCCGACACCGGAGCCGATGAAGAACGTACCGAGACCGACGGCAAGCATGGTCGTCGAGCCCTTGAAGCGGTACATTATCGGGAACACGATGCCGAGCACCATGCAGAACATGGCGAAGGCTTGGCCGATATCGGCGTGGTCGACGATGCCGAGCAGCACACCGCCGAGTATCAGCGGGATGAGCGCCTTTGCGGCCTCGAGCCCCAGAAACTTCGCAAGACCCTTGACACCGAAGTCCTTGACAAAGCGGGTAATGCCTAAGTTGTCGAGCGGGTACTCCTTCTTGATGTCGCAGTGGAAAATCAAATTAGAGCTGAGGTTAATGGTGCTGATGCTTCCGAAAAAGTAGGCGACAATAGCGGTCACGGAGAGCAGAAAAGCGGTCATTCCTTGTCTCCCTTCTGCCGGATGACCAGCCTGATGGGCGTACCCTCAAGGCCGAACACGGCGCGAATCTGATTTTCAATATAGCGCTGATACGAGAAGTGAAACAGCTCCTTTGAGTTGCAGAAAATGACGAAGTTGGGCGGCTTGATGCCGGTCTGCGTCATGTAGTACACCTTGAGCCTGCGACCCTTGTCGGTGGGCGGCTGCACGCGAGCCTGAGCGTCGGCAAGGACATTGTTGAGCATACCGGTGGTGATGCGCATATTGCTCTGGTCGTTGACGAAGTTTACGAGCTCAAAAATGCGGTCGGTGCGCTGGCCGGTGACGGCAGAGATGAACAGCACCGGGGCATAGCTCATGAAGCTGAGGTCACGCATGACCTCCTTACGCATTTTTTCAAGCGTGCCGGTCTCTTTTTCAATAAGATCCCATTTGTTGACGACGATGATGCTCGCCTTTCCGGCTTCGTGCGCAAGACCTGCGATTTTGGTGTCCTGCTCGGTCACCCCCTCGCGGGCATCAATCATGATAAGGCAGACATCGGCACGCTCAATTGCCATCTGCGCACGCATGACGGAAAACTTCTCGACACGCTCGTCTACTTTGGACTTGCGGCGGATACCGGCGGTGTCGATGAACACATATTTGCCGAACTTGTTATCGATCTCGGAGTCAACGGCATCGCGGGTCGTACCCGCCATATTGCTGACGATAACACGCTTTTCGCCGAGAATGTGGTTTATGAGCGAGGACTTGCCAACATTGGGCTTGCCGATGACGGCAACCTTGATGCGGTCGTCTTCCTCGTCCTCGTCGTTATCCTCGGGGAAGTACTTGACGCACTCGTCGAGTAGGTCGCCCGTGCCGTGGCCGTGGACGGCCGAAACGGCGATGGGATCACCCATGCCGAGCTCGTAAAACTCATATATCGCAGGGTCGACACGGCCGGTCGAGTCCATTTTGTTGACTGCGAGCACTGTGGGCTTTCTCGAGCGCAGCAGCATATTCGCAACATCCTTGTCGGCGGCGGTGACACCCGTGCGCACATCGGTGACGAGGATGATGACATCCGCCGCACTAATGGCGATATTCGCCTGCTCGCGCATGAACATGAGTATCTCGTTATCGGTCGTGGGCTCGATGCCGCCGGTGTCGACGATATCAAACTTGTGGCCGCACCACTCGCACTCAGCATACAGCCTGTCACGGGTGACGCCGGGCGTGTCCTCAACGATGGACAAGCGCTTGCCCACGAGCTTATTAAACAGCATTGATTTGCCGACATTCGGTCTGCCGACAATGGCTACGAGAGGTTTTGACATTTATTCAACCTCCATTTTGATTATATTTATAAAATTGCTCTTTATCAAACCGGCTCATTTCGCTGTCCCTGACGGGGAGCTTGACCTCGGGAAGCGCATCGCCGGAGATGGCATCCCACAGGTCAAAGCCGTCCTGACCGATGGGGTAGATGGGCACACCGAGGGCGGTGACCGCATCCTCGAGAAGCACATCGTCGAGAAAATCCATCTCGTCACGGCGCAGCATATTCTGCGAGATGAAAAGCCGCTCGCCGAGATCCTTGCCCTTGAGCTGGTTTATAAGGTCGCCCCCTGTGATAAGGCCGGTGACATTTATACTGTGACCGAAGAAGTCGTTTTCGATCGCATAGACCCTTCCGTCTATATTATCATACTTTTCGCGCGCTGCGCAAACAAGTTTTTCAAAAAACGGGGCGACCGACACACCGCAGGCAATGGAAAACGGCACACCGTCGGGCTTATCCGACAGGCTCAGCGCCGATTTAAACTCCGCCTCCAAAAGCCTTATCATGCCGACACCGTTTTCAAGCTGCGTATGCTCCTCGTAAAACTCATCATCCGGCAGCTCACGGTTTGCGCAGATATACATCTCGTCAGAGCAGAAAAACAGCCGTGTACCGAATTTTTCGATGCATTTATCGCCAAACGCGGTGACGAGGTCTATCGTCTCACCGGCGTGTTCGGGCGTGAAGGATTTAAGCTCATAAAGCCCCTCACGGAACTTTGTGAGCCCCACCGGCACAATGGAAACGCTGTGCACCGCAGGGTACATTTCAGCAAGCTCGCGCATGGTGCGCTCGAGCTCGCCCCCGTCGTTTAGACCCGGGCAGCAGACGATCTGGCAGTTCATCATGATGCCTGCCGCGGCAAAGCGGCGCATGATGTCAATGCATCTTCCGGCGAAGCGGTTGCGCAGCATTTTGACCCGAAGTTCGGGATTTGTCGCATGCACCGAGACATTGATGGGGCTAATATGCAGGTCGCATATGCGCTGTATCTCGCGATCGGAAAGGTTCGTCATGGTGATGTAATTTCCCAAAAGGAAGCTCAGGCGCGCATCGTCGTCCTTAAAATACATCGTGCGGCGCATGCCCTTTGGCAGCTGATCGATAAAGCAGAAAACGCAATTATTTGCACAGCTGCGGGGCTTGTCCATGAGGTAGGTCTCAAATTCGAGCCCGAGATCCTGACCCTCGGCCTTCGCCACATGCACGGTGTGCTCAAGCCCGTCGGGCGTGCGCACGGTGACGCTGACCTCGGGGTCATAGCCGAAGAACTTGTAGTCGAGCACATCGATGACCTCTTTGCCGTTTATGGCAAGCAGCGTATCACCGACGCGTATGCGGTGCTTCAGCGGGCTGTTATCTTCAATTTTGGAAATTATATTATCCATTCAGATTCCTTTAAGCAAAAAGAGGAAAGGGATAACCTTTCCTCTTTAAGCGTTTCAATTACTCTTTTACCTTCAGAACCTGACGGCCGTTGTACATACCGCAGGCATTGCAGGCACGATGAGGCATTTTGAAAGCACCACAGTTGGGGCACTTTACGATACCGGGAGCCTCAAGCTTCCAATGAGAGGAACGTCTCTTGTCTCGTCTCTGTCTTGATACTTTTCCCTTAGGGACTGCCATGGTGACACCTCCTGTAATTAGCTGTTATGAGCAGCCTGTTCTTATTTATCCAAAAGCTGCTCAAGCACAGCAAGTCTTGGATCGATTTCTTTCCTGCAACCGCAGGGTCCGAGATTCAAATCAGCTCCGCATTTGGAGCAAAGACCTTTACAGTCTTCAGAGCACAGAAACTTCGTTTCCATGTCGAGAACTAAAAGGGTGGAGAGCACTTCCGTAAGATCGAGCTTGTCCCCGTCGAGAACAAAGGCTTCCGGATCATCGGACTCTCCGTCGGAGATATAGGCATTAAGGTCCATTAACTTGACGCTGTCAAACTCCTTACCACATCGGTCGCAGACGCAAGTCATATCAGCTTCCAAAGTACCCTCGAGTGTCAGGATACCGGCTGCATTGAACACACGGCCTTCGGCTACGGGCTTTGAGCGATACGCCTTGATCGATTCGTTTAAAAGCTCCTCGGGCTCCAGCTCGCATCTGAACGGGACGCTCTTTCCGGGGACTTCAATTATTTCTCTCAGATCAAGAAGCATAGCACACCTCTCCATAGTCGCTTGAATATTATAGACGAATAAACGGATGTTGTCAACTGAATTTTTTAGGTTTTTCAGTATGAAATCACTAAAAAATGCACCTTGCGGCATTATACACGCCTGTGGTATAATTTCGAAAGAAAGGTTGGTCGGTATGAAGAAAAAAGTTGAAGTTGCGATAATCGCCCTTGCGCTGGTCGCGCTCATCATTGGCGGCGTCATGTTTCTTATACACCAGACCCGCCACGACGAGCTGCTTATAGGTGAGCAGAGAGCCGAGACCGTCGCGCTCACAAACGCGGGCTTTGACGAAACGCAGGTTGATGAGCTCGCTTCGAAGCTATCCTACGGCAGCGACGGCTGGTACTACAAGGTCAGCTTCAAGACCCTCGCCCTTGAGTATAGCTACAAAATTGAGGCATACAGCGGAGCAATATTAGATAAGAACACAAAAGAATAAAAAAGCGAGTGGAAGGGCGAATTATCCTTATCTGAATCTGCCCAAAAGCCACTCGCTTTTTTTAGTTCATCTTCATCCAGCAGGCAGTGCCGGGGGTGGAATCGACGACGATGGGGACATAGCGGTATTTCACGTTGCCGAGCTCGACCATGCTTTTTGCAGCCGACTGTTCGCTTTCGGCAGTGTCGGCACTCGAGGTGCGGTAAACGCGGTCAAACACCTTGAAAAACAGCTGCGCGCTTTGGCCGGTCACATCGTCGACCGACTGCATGGCTTTGTCGCTGCCGACCTGAACTGAGAGATTTGCGCTCATGCTCTTGAGCGTTCTCGTGACGGATATCGCAAAGCCGGAGATGACTGTCTGCGGCGTTGGGGTGGCCGAGGTGGTGCTCGAATATGCGTAGGTCACGCCCTCGGTTTCGGGCATTCTCATGCCGTTTAGGAGTATCTCATCGACACCCATTGCGTCCAGCTCCTTGCACAGCGAGATGATGTAATCGCGCACAATGGAGTTTGACGGGTCGAGCCACGCGCCGTTGTCGTCGGAAAACGCCTCGCCCGTGCTCCTGTGCAGGGCAAGCTGGCTGTATCTCGAGGCCAGGGTGTTGTCAACAAAGCAGCACAGCCTTGCCGCGACCTTGATGTTTTTATCATGCAGCGCGGTGATGATGGGCTTGAGGTCAACGGTGCCTGCCGTGCCGTAGCCCTTGGCAATCTCCGTTTCCGAGCTCCAGACCAGCATGCCCGTAACGGTCTTGAGATCGAGCATCAGGGTGTTGCCGTCGCCGATGCTGTCGGCGTAGGCGTTGACGCTGTCGGCATTTATCTGATCGGCGGGGACTAAAACCGCCTTGAGCTCCTTAAGACCCTCACCGGCAGTCGCACGGACATTGGAGTAGTCCGGCTCACCGACGATAAGCTCGGCATTGACCGTTTCAAACTCACGCACGGCGGTGCCGTCGTCGCCTGACTGCGTTGTCTGCTTGTCGGCAAGTATCGGCAGGTCCAGGTGCAGGCCGCTGTTCGTGACCACTATATACTTTTGAAGACCGTAGAAAAGCAGCACAACAAAGGCGATGAGCGACAGCACGACTATCGAGACTATCAGAGCAGGGCCGGCCTTTTTGCGCTTTCCGCGGTAAAATTCAGAACTGTTACCAGGCAATTTAGATCAATCCTCTATCATGTTGATGCGGCGGATATGGCGCTCGTCACCGGAGAAGGGAGTGTCAAGAAAGGTATCGACGATCTTGAGGGCAAGTCCGGGGCCGACGACCCTTGCGCCCATGGCGAGGATATTTGCGTCATTGTGCAGCCTTGTCATCTCGGCCGAGAAGCAGTCGCCGCACAGAGCGGCGCGCACACCGGGGACTTTGTTCGCGGTGATGGAGATGCCGATGCCGGTGCCGCAGATGATGATGCCCTTTTCGCATTCGCCGTCTGCAACTGCGTGCGCGACAGCCTTGCCGTAAACGGGGTAGTCGCAGCTTGCGTCGGAGTAGGTGCCGTAATCTTTATATTCAAGGCCGCGGGCTTCAAGGTGCTTTATGACCTCCTGCTTGAGTGCGAAGCCGCCGTGGTCAGAACCGAGTGCAATCATGAGTCAAACCTCCAAAAAACTATTTTATTCATATAATTATACAATACTCAACATTAAAATACAATATTTAAAACGGCCAGCTGGGTATCCACTTTAACAGCCGCGTCGCGAGCTCCGAGTTTACCGGCTGCCCGGACAAAACGGGGTAAAACACCGCAAAGAGGATGATAGCCAGCGCCGTGAGTCCGTAGACATTAGCCTTCCAATACTTCGTTTCCGTGCGCATGAGCGAGAATATGCGGCACACGGCAAGCGTCAGGAACACTGCCGAGGGAAAATAGTGGTACTCAAAGGTTGTGCGGGTGATGAACACCCACGGCAGCAGCTGCGCAAGGTAGCCGATGACGATGAACGCCGAGACCTTGTCACGGCGCTTTACGGCGAGGTATGCGCATATGACGATGGCGACAAGCCCGGCCCAGCACAGCACGGGGTTTAAAAATGCGCCGAAGGAGGAGCGGGTGCCGTCGTTAAAGTACAATAGATAGTACAGTATCGGCCTGATATCGAGCACCCACTGGTACCAGCGTGAGGAGTAGGGATGCTCCGAGTGCACGCCCGAGTGGTAGGTGAACATGAACTTTTGGTTCTCTATGACAATGTCGGCATATTCCTTTGTAAAGAACATGCCAACGCCGTGCATGCCCTTTGCCGTGCCGTAGGCGAAGTAGCTGACATAGTAGACCAAGCAGGGGATGACTACGAAAAACACGAGGCAGAACAGACAGTTTTTGATAAAACGCCTTGCACCGCAGCCGTCCTTGAGCCTGCGTATCCAGTGGATGAGCCAAATGACCGCAAGGCCCGCACCGGCGTACAGACATGTCCACTTGCAGGCAACGCCGATGCCGAAGAACACGCCCGAAAGCGCCAGATGCCGCAGCCTGCCGCCGTTTACATACAGGTACATGAACAGGTACATGAGCAGAATGAAGAACACGGCGTAGGTGTCTATCGTTGCGATGCGCGTCTGCGTGAAGTGCATGAAGTCAAAGGCAAATATTGCAGTGCCGCAGGCCGGAACGGCAAAACCGCCGAACATTTTCTTTAAAAACACATACAAAACGGGCAGCATTCCAACGCCGAACAGCACACCGGAAAAGCGCCAGCCGAACGGGGTCATGCCGAAAAGCTTGATGCCGAAGGCGATGATGAGCTTGCCGAGCGGGGGATGGGATATCTCGTAGGGGTTCACGCCCTGGATGTGCTCGTAAGCCGTTCTTGCGTGGTATATCTCGTCAAAATATGTGCTGTTGAGATAATACTGGTAATCGGGCACGATGCTCTGCTCGTCAAATAGCTCGGTGGCCGTGGTCGTGCACTCGATGAGCGAACCGTTCGCGGCCTTCACGGCGACCTCGCCGAGGAATAGCTCCCTGTCGGCGGTCAGGCGAATGTATCTGGTGTCGGCATCCACGCCGTCGGAAAATTCGGCGCTTACCCACTTGAACAACGCGGCGTAATTTTGCTCAACTGTGGCTGCCGTGTACCAATACTCGCCGTCATGCGAATATTCCACGGTGTACGAGCCGGTATTAAGGCCGGTGTAGAGCATGAGGGAGGACACCGTCTGCTCACGCCCAAGGTCGAGCTCCACGCTCTCTCCGGCCTCAAAATGATGAAAGCTCTGGGGAGCTTTTGTGTCGCCGAGATTATAAAACGCAACGGCAGAGTATATTATTAAAATAAGTCCGAGCGCGAGCGCATCGCGGCGGGTGAAGCTGCGGCCGGCATCTGAACTTAGATCCGCCGTTTTCGGAGCGGGACAGCCGATGTAAAACAGCAGGATAAACAGCACCGTAATGATGGGGAAAACAAGAGTTATACCGTTCAGAACCGCCGCCTCCTTTTAAAAACAAAGCATTATATATGGATTTTAACCCAATATTTCAATTTTTTCAATAGTCAAACGGCATGAATACTTGACATAATACCATAATCGGGATAAAATAAATCGGATAATATTTAGGATGCCTTGGGGAGGCAGCCATTAGATATTAGTTTTCAATTCTACGGACGGATTCGCTTGATGGTCCGTCTTGCCTTAGATTTTACCACAGCACTACAAACCACCGCAAAATTCTAAAAGAATGGAGGTGTGTTTACTTTCTATGAAATTATGGTTAGCTATCGTTTTAATTATCGTAGCATTTGCAGTTGCATTCTTTTTAGGCGTGACCTACCGCAAAAAGGTCGCCGAGCGCGAGATAATGAGCGCAGAGAATGAAGCAAAGCGAATTATAAATGACGCCATAAAAAACGCCGAGAGCAAAAAGCGTGAGGCTCTCGTCGAGGCAAAGGAAGAAATACACAAAAGCCGCTCGGAGTATGAGCGGGAAGAAAAGGCACGCCGTGCCGACCTGCAGAAGCAGGAAAGAAGACTTCAGCAGAAGGAAGAAAATCTTGACCGAAAGACCGATTCTCTCGAACGCAAGAACGAATCCTTGGCGCAGAAGATATCCGCCGTCGAGGCTCAGCAGGCTGAGATAGCACTCATCAAGAAAAGCCAGCTCGAAATGCTCGAAAAGGTTTCGGGCTACACCGTTGAGGAGGCTAAAAACTACCTCATCAATGCCCTGAAAGACGAAGTTACGCATGAAATGGCCGTCAAGGTCAAGGAGATCGAGGCTCAGTACAAGGAAGAAGCCGATGAGCGTGCAAGAGAGATCATCGTCACTGCCATCCAGCGCTGCGCCGCCGACCATGCAAGCGAAGTCACCGTCTCCGTCGTACCTCTCCCCAACGACGAGATGAAGGGACGCATCATCGGCCGCGAGGGCCGCAACATCCGCAGCATCGAAACTCTTACCGGCTGCGATCTCATCATCGACGACACCCCCGAGGCCATCACTGTTTCCAGCTTTGACCCCGTTCGCCGTGAGGTCGCCCGTATCGCACTTGAAAAGCTCATTGCCGACGGCAGGATCCATCCCGCCCGCATTGAGGAAATGGTCGCCAAGGCTCAGAAGGAGGTCAACGCCACCATCAAGGCCGAAGGCGAAAGAGCTGTGTTCGAGACCAATATCCACGGCCTTAATCAGGAGCTTATCAAGCTTCTCGGTCGCATGAGATACCGCACCAGCTACGGTCAGAATGTGCTCAACCACTCCATCGAGGTGTCGCACATCTCCGGCCTTATCGCTGCCGAGCTCGGCGTTGATGTCACCACCGCAAAGCGCGCCGGTCTCCTGCACGATATCGGCAAGGCTATCGACCACGAGGTCGAGGGCAGCCATGTCACCATCGGCGTTGAGATTTGCAAGAAGTACAAAGAAAGCGAAGCGGTCATCCACGCTATTGAAGCCCACCACGGCGATGTTGAGCCGCACACGGTTGTTGCCTGCATCGTTCAGGCAGCCGACGCTATCAGCGCATCCCGCCCCGGCGCAAGACGAGAGAACATTGAGAACTATGTCAAGCGTCTTGAAAAGCTTGAGGAGATATCCAAGAGCTTCCCCGGTATCGCAGGCAGCTATGCAATTCAGGCCGGCCGTGAGATTCGTGTCATGGTTAAGCCCGAGGAGGTGCCCGAGGATAAGATGGTGCTGCTTGCTCGTGACATCGCAAAGAAGATCGAGGAAGAGCTCACCTATCCCGGCCAGATCAAGGTTCATGTTCTGCGTGAGACCAAGGCCGTTGAGTACGCAAAGTAATATAAACAACAAAAATCCCGTTCCGTTCGGAACGGGATTTTTTGCGCTTTTTATCAGCCTCCGAAAACCGAGAGCAGGAAGCCGGCGGCTATTGCCGAGCCGATAACGCCTGCGACATTCGGACCCATTGCGTGCATGAGCAGGTAGTTGTTTTTGTTGCTTCTGCGGGCAACATCCTGCGAGACACGGGCTGCCATCGGGACGGCGGAAACACCTGCCGAGCCGATGAGGGGATTGATCTTGCCGCCGGACAGACGGTACATGACCCTGCCGCCGAGAAGTCCGCCGGTCGTGGATATCATGAACGATACAAGACCGAGTGCAATAATTTTCAGCGTGCTCCAGTCAAGGAAGCTCTGTGCGACCATCGTTGCGCCCACGGAGGTGGCGAGGAAAATGGTCACAATATTCATGAGCGCATTTTGCGCAGTATCGGAAAGCCTGTCCGTCACGCCGCACTCACGGAAGAGGTTTCCGAGCATGAGGCAGCCAATGAGTGGTGCCGTCGAGGGCAGAAGCAGGATAACGAATGTCGCAACGACGATGGGGAAGATGATCTTCTCCTTTTTTGAGACCTCGCGGGTCTGCTCCATCTTGACCTTGCGCATCTCCTCTGTCGTCAGAAGCTTCATGAGCGGCGGCTGTATCATCGGGATGAGCGCCATGTATGAGTAGGCTGCGATCGCTATCGGGCCTAATAGCTGCGGGGCAAGGCGGGTGGCGGTAAATATTGCCGTCGGGCCGTCAGCGCCGCCGATGATGCCGATAGAGGCAGCCTCGGGGCCTGTAAAACCGATGCAAACGGCAAGGAAGAATGCCAGAAACACGCCCAGCTGCGCCGCTGCACCCAAAAGCAGACTTTTGGGGTTAGCCAGCAGCGGACCGAAGTCGGTCATTGCGCCGACACCGAGGAATATGAGCGAGGGATAGATACCGGCCTTAACGCCGATGTAGAAAAAGTCCAGGAGCCCGGCGTTACTCATTATGTGGCCGTAGCTGTGATAATAGGGGCTTGTCTCATCAATGAACTGCGCCCACAGCTCAGGGTGGTACAAGGCATTGTCGCCCTGCCCGACAAAGTAGCTGAGATTTGACAAAAGGCAGCCGAAGGCAATGCCGCACAGCAAAAGCGGCTCGTATTTTTTCGCGATGCCGAGGTACAGCAGCACAAAGGCGATGAGTATCATGACGAGATTCTTCCAGCCGCCGTCGGTCGCGAAAAAGGAGGCGAAGCCCGACTCAAGCACGAGCTTTTGCAGCGAATCGAGAATGTTCATCCGCAGCCTCCTTCATGAGATCACAACGAGCGGCGCGCCGGTCTCAACGACCGCACCTTTGGATACGATTATCTGCGCCACCGTGCCGCTTCTCGGCGCGGCGACCTCGTTTTCCATCTTCATGGCTTCCAGAACGAGCAGAGTGTCGCCCTCGTTGACCTTTTGTCCGACGGTGACGTTTATCTTTAAGATGTTGCCTGGCATGGGGCTTTTGACGACCTCGCCGGCTGCAAGTGCGGGAGAGGCTGCTGCCGGTGCGGCAGCGGGAGCAGCAGGGGCGGGTGCAGGGGCTGCGGCGGGAGCAGGGGCGTATGCCTCGTACTCGTCAACGAGCATGGCCTGTCCGGCCTCAACCTCAACCTCATATGTCCTGTTATTCAAAGTGACCTTATACTTCATCGTCCTTGACCTCCTTGATGGAAATAAAGCGGAGTTCGTTCAGGGGCTTGCCCAAGCTGTCGGCAACGATAGCCATTATCATCGCTGCGTCCCTCGGGTCGGTGTCGTATAGCTTGAGCTCACCGGCGCTTCCCGGGGCGGGCTCGGGAGCCTTTTCAGGCGTGGGTGCAGGGGCAGGTGTGGGTTTGGCTTCATTTTTCATGACCTTGCCGACGAGCATCACGACGCACATCAAAAGCACAAGGCCGAGAAATACAACGAGATAGCCCAAAACGGCCGTCAGACCGGCATCGCCGATCGACATGTTGATAAGATCGTTCATATTGCTGCCTCCTTACGCCTCAGTGATGGTGTAACGCACGGTCTTCTCCTCGCGTTCGCGGCGCTTTTCGAAGAACTTTTCGGCGACCTGCGGGAAGGCAATGTAGCTGAGGACATCCTCCTCGCAGCGGGCGTTATCGCCTAAATGCTCGACAGCCTTTTCGTAAACATCGGTCGGCAGCGTGTCGGCATAGCGCCCCTCAATGGGCTTTTGGCCGTTTAATATCTTGGCACGGACGGCCTCGTCGATGGGTGCGGGGGTCTTGCCGTATTCACCGAGACAGTATGCCCTGAGCTCGGCACCGACATTTTTGTACCGCTCACCGGCAAGCACATTCTGCACCGCCTGCGAGCCGATTATCTGGCTCGTGGGCGTGACCAGCGGGGGATAGCCCATGTCCTTGCGCACACGGGGCGTTTCGGCAAGCGCTTCGTCGAAGCGGTCGAGCGCGTTCATCATTTTAAGCTGGCTCAAGAGGTTCGACAGCATGCCGCCGGGTATCTGATAGTTAAGGCACTGCGTGTCGGTGGACATGGAAATAGGGTTCAGCGTGCCGTCGGCGAGATATTCGTTGCGTATCGGTTTAAAGAAATCCGCCATTTCGATGAGGATATTGTCGTCAAGACCTGTCTCATAGCCGAGCTCCTTGAGCGTGTAATTGAGCGTCTCGGTCGCAGGCTGCGAGGTGCCGCCGGAAAACGGCGAGATGGCGGTGTCGATAACATCCGCACCGGCCTCGACGGCCTTGAGATATGTCATGAACGCAAGACCCGTCGTCGAGTGCGTGTGGACGACGACCGGCAGGTCGACTGCGTCCTTTATGCCGGAAACGAGATCATATGCGCTCTTGGGACTCATGATGCCTGCCATGTCCTTGATGCAGATAGAGCTTACGCCCATTTGCTTGAGCTCACGCACGAGCTCAACGTATTTATCGATGGTGTGTACGGGACTCGTGGTGTAGGAGATAGCACCGGAAGCCTCCGCACCCTGCTTGACTGTCTCCTCAATGGCAACCTTGAGGTTCGTCGGGTCGTTGAGTGCGTCAAATGTGCGGATGATGTCGATGCCGTTTTTGACTGAGCAGCGGACAAAGCGGCGCACGATATCGTCCGGATAGTGCTTGTAGCCGAGGATGTTCTGCCCGCGCAGCAGCATTTGCAGCTTCGTGTTCGGCATTTTTGCGCGTATTTTGCGCAGGCGCTCCCACGGGTCCTCGTTCAGGTACCGCAGACAGACATCGAATGTCGCGCCGCCCCAGCACTCCACGGAATAAAATCCCGCCTTGTCTATCCTGTCAAGGATGGACTCAAATTTGTCATAGGAAAGTCTCGTGGCGATAAGCGACTGGTTTGCGTCACGCAGTACGGTCTCGGTGAATTGAACTTTTTTCATAATCTTCCTCCCCGGTTAATTGCTTGGGTACATTATATCATAAGCCAATACTATTTGTATAGGATTACGCAACAGTGCGGAAATTATTAAAAAAAGGAGAAGGCAGCACCTTCTCCTTTAGGTCTATTAAGAGTTGAGAGCTCTTTCAAGCCACACACTTGCAACATCCATTGCCGCCCAAAAGCCGTCCTTCTCGCTTTTCTTGACGACACGGTCTCTCGACTTGATGGAGGGGTCTGTAAGCTGGAGCTGGAGCGACACCTTGGTCGCCACATCAAGATCCTTGACCTTCTTGGTCTCCATTATTTGAAGCATGATTATATACTTATCGCTCATACTGCCGTAATACACGATGTTGCCGGCGCGCTGAATGGGATGGCCCTTATATTCCAACGGTTTGTTTGCCATAATAATTCCTCCTGTTTAAGTGATGCCTGCTTATGCCGCTTCGGGCGAGGTGGTGAAGGTGGGGGATTCGGGACTCTGGTCGTTCTTACCCGCCTCCTCGTTCTTCTTTGCCTCTTCCTCAGCCTTTTTGGCTTCCTCCTCGGCCTTCTTCTGACGCTCATTCTCGGTCAGTTTCTGATCCTCGAGTTCTTCGCGAGAGCCGAAGATGCCGGTCGCAGCGCCGCCGTAGGACACCTTGAAGTCCTTGTACTTGAGATCTGTGTGGATATCCTCCATGATCTTCTGCCAGATCTGCGTTGCGGGGTTGCCGTAGAAGTGCATCTTCTCGGGCGTGTCGTAGCCGGTCCAGACTGCGCAGGTGTAGTACGGCGTGTAGCCGCAGAACCAGCGGTCCTTGTTATCGGAGGTCGTGCCGGTCTTACCGGCGACGGGCATGTTGCTCAGCCTCGACTCACGGCCGGTGCCGTAGGTGGCGGCGTAGTTGAGCATGTAGGTCATGGTGCGGGCGGTCTCCGTGGAGAAGGCCGTCTGCGTTACGGGCTGATTATCCAGCACCACGTTGCCCGAGCGATCCTTGACCACGGTGTAGGTGCGGGACTTTGTGAATGTACCGTCGTTTGCAAGGGCACAGTATGCCTGAGCCATCTCTCTTACGGTAATGCCGTAGTGCGGCTGGCCGAGGGCGAGAGCTGCGTAGTCTGCGTCCTCGTCGATAAGGCTCGTGACACCGAGGCGGTTTCTGAGAAAATCAAGCGATGCCGCAGGGGTGAGCTTATCCATTATCTGAACGGAAACGGTGTTTTTCGAGTCGCGCAGAGCGTCCTTGATGGTCATGATGCCGTCGTACTGATTGGGCGAGTTTTTCGGGAACCAGTCGCCGCTCACGCCCTTGAGCTTTATGTGCGAGCCGTCCGCGTCAAGAACGAGCGTCGACGGGGAGATGAGCCCGTATTCCACGGCGGGACCGTAGACCGCGATGGGCTTGATGGAAGATCCGGGCGGTCTTGTGGTGTCGGTAGCACGGTTAAGACCGAAGTTGATGGTCTTTTTGCCTGTGCCGCCGGACAGCGCAACTATCTCGCCGGTGTACTGATCCATTATTACGATGCCGCTTTGAAGCTGCGATTCGGTGCTGTCGTAGGACTGGGGCAGAGCGTCGAGGTTTTCATAGACCTTATCGACCTTTTCCTGAATGCTCCTGTCAAGGCAACAGTAGATCTCATAGCCTGCATTGTAGACAAGCCTTTCAGCCGCCTTCTCGGAGATGCCCTTTTCGGCGGCAAGGTCGCGGATGACATCGTCGATGACCGTCTCGGTGTAGTAGCTGCGGACATTGGAGGTGGAGGGACCGTTCTCGCCGCGGACAAAGTCCAGCTCCTCGGCAACAGCTTCCTCATACTCCTTCTTGGAGATGTAGCCCTGATCGTACATGCACTGGAGAACATTTTCCTGACGTGCCTTGTTGTTCTCGACACTGTAGAACGGGTCATAATATGTCGGCAGGTTCGTTATGCCGACGATGGCGGCACACTCTGCAAGCGAAAGCTCGGAGACATCCTTGCCGAAGTAGGTCTGGGCCGCGGTCTGAACACCGTAGCAGCCTTCGCCGAAGTAGACGGCGTTTAAGTACCACTCGATAATCTCTTTCTTATCGTGATCCTTCTCAAACTCGAGCGCCTGGAATATCTCAAGCAGCTTGCGCTGGACGGTGATATCGTCCTGCTGAGTGAGGTTCTTTATAAGCTGCTGAGTTATCGTCGAGCCGCCGAAGGTGTTCTTCATGCCTACAAACATGTTGACGAACGCACCGGCCGTGCGGTACCAGTCAACGCCGTTGTGGCGGTAGAAGCGTTTATCCTCAATGGAAATCAGAGCCTTCTCCATGTACTGGGGGATCCGGTCGTAATCGACCCAGATGCGGTTCTCAAGCCCGTGCAGGGTCGTGAGCTCCTTCCAGTTTCCTTTCGAGTCTTCATAATAAATTGTGCTCGTCTGATTAAGTGCGTAATCGCTAAGGTCAAGCTTCGTCGCAGGAATAATGCAGGTCTTGATGTAGAATGCAAAGATGCAAAGGAACAACAGAGCGGTCAGGATACCTATAAGCAGTATAGTTCCGATCACAGGCCATGCATTACTGCGCTTGCGGGGCTTTGTGTTTTCCATTTAGCGGCCACACCTCCTTGATTTGCGATGTGTGATGTATCAAAAAATACAGTGCAGAATACGATAAAGTATCAGTATATGATTATAACACATTATGTCAAGCTAGAGTATATATTTTGTGAATTTTTTCTGCGGTATACTAAAATTTTGCGTACAAGGGAATAATAATGCCCAAAGGAGCTGATAGAAAGTGAAATTTAAAATAAAAATCGCCGTGCTCTGCGTGCTTTGCGCGACCGCAGTCGCAATGACGGTCGGCGCAGTCAAAACCATCGCAGCGCCCGACGCGGTGAGCACCCCGCCGGCAGCTGTGAGCAATGCGTCGGTGGATGATAAAAACGCCGAATACTATCTTCGCGACTGCTCGGGCTATGTCGCCGTGTTTAAGGGCGCAGATTCCAAAACGCCTATCAAGGTGACCGATATCGAGACCGAGACACTGAATACCGTAGACCGCGGTCTTTTGCAGCAGGGCATACCTGCCGAGAACAAAAACGAGCTGCTATCGCTGCTTGAGGATTTTAGTTCGTAATGCTTGATTTATAGTCCGATATGGGT
Organism: Bacillota bacterium; assembly: GCA_022784505.1. Classification (GTDB taxonomy): domain Bacteria; phylum Bacillota; class Clostridia; order Oscillospirales; family Oscillospiraceae; genus F23-B02. Next base: position 36,776 of record JALFUQ010000067.1, on the reverse strand, counting down.
TAGAATGATCATGAACCAATACAAGGAGGATCGTTCTTATGAAAGAAGATTACGGCAATGATTTTGTTACCATTATAGATGACGAGGGCAACGAGTTTGAGCTTGAGCTGCTCGACACCATTGATTATAACGGCGAAAGCTATGCAGCCTTCCTGCCCACCGATATGGACGAGGATGACCCCGACTACGGCCTTATCCTTCTGAATATCATCACTGACGAAAACGGCGATGAGCTTTATGAGTCCATTGACGACGACGAAAAGCTCGAGCAGGTGCATCAGATGTTCCTCACCATTTTCGAGGCCGAGGCCGACGACGAGGAATAATCAAGCTCCTCGGGCAATACCTATTATAATAGTAAACTACTCCTGCTTTGTGCGCGGTGTTATTATTGACATTGGCCCAATAAACCCACATCTCTAATAAGGGATGCCGATTTGAATCTGCGGATTGCAGGCCTCCCGGCCCTGTGCCGGAAGTTGGAAGCAGCGAAACAGAACTTAGGCGACCCACCTGCTTATTTGTGCAGGTTACCATTGGGCCCAACGGCAAAAGCGGGACAGCCCCCGACAGCACACGCTGTCGGGGGCGTTTTTATTTGCAGCGTACTGCGGCAGCTTATGTGCGGTCTTTGCGGCTATATTTGCGCCATGCTTAGTGAAAATGCTCGCCAATACACAAAGTATTCCCTGCGCTTTTCACTTTGCCTGACACAAATCTATCTCACAAATCCCATCACAACGCTGCCGCAGTGCGCTGCTTAGGAAGCAACTTGATTTTTGCAGCCATAAATTTCATATTATACAACAGTTCATCCGAAATCGAAAAAAATTCGCTCGGATGAATTTTTTGTTGTACGCAAACGTACAACTTTCGCCCTAATGCAGCCTATGGGTGAGAGGTGATAGGAATGAAGAAAAAAGCAAAGTCCGGATCACCGGACGCACTTCTTGAAAAGCTTGCGGTGTCCTCGCCCAACGATGCCGTCAAGCTCCTGTTCCTCGACGAAGAGGATCTGTCACTGCTTGACGATCTGGATCTTTCGCTTTTGACCGAGATGAAGCGCAGCGCAAACGGTGCGGTCGAGATAAAGCTTCTGGACAAGCTCGAGGTCATCCGTGAGCTCAACGAGCTCAGGCGTGCCGAGAGCGACGAGGCTTCTGCGGCATCGAGCTTTTACGCAGCCATAGACAAGGCGGCCGACAGGCTGGGCGGGGAAGCACATGAAGTTTAAAAGCTTCTCCGAAACTCAGCTCAGGGCGCTTTCGTGGTGGAGCGACAGTTCGCCGTATCGCGACTTCGATGCCGTCATCTGCGACGGGGCGGTGCGAAGCGGCAAGACCATGTGCATGGGCATCTCGTTCGTGTGCTGGGCGATGCGCCGCTTTTCCGGCGAACGCTTCGGCATCTGCGGCAAGGCAAAGACCAGCATACGCCGCAATCTGCTTGAGCCGCTGCTGCCGGTGCTGCGGGATATCGGCTTTTGCGTGAGCGACAAGGTCTCACGCGGGCTTGTTGAGATATCCTACATGGGCAGGACGAACAGCTTTTATCTTTTCGGCGGAAAGGACGAGGGCTCGCAGTCGCTCATCCAGGGCGTGACGCTTGCCGGCATACTCATGGACGAGGTTGTTTTGATGCCGCGCTCCTTTGTCGAGCAGGCCTGCGCACGCTGCTCCGTTACCGGCAGCAAGATCTGGTTCAACTGCAATCCCGACAGCCCGCATCACTGGTTCTACCGTGAGTGGATAGTGAAGGCTCATGAGCGCAAGGCGCTGTATATCCACTTTTCGCTCGAGGATAATCCGGCACTGTCCCGCAGCATCATCGCCCGCTATAAGCGGATGTACAGTGGAGATTTTTACCGCAGGTTCATCCTCGGCCAGTGGGTGATACCGGCGGGCAGGGTGTACGACTTTTTCGACGGGAGCATGCTGTGTGAGGCACCGGAAAGGTGCACCGAGCATATCGTCTCCTGCGACTACGGTACGAAAAACCCGAGCTCCTTCGGGCTGTGGGGCAGGAGCGGCGACGAGTGGTACAGGCTGCGTGAGTATTACTACGACTCACGCAAGGTCGGGGTGCAGAAGACCGACAGCGAGTATGTCGAGGATCTAAAGACGCTGTGCGGCGATATAAACCCGTCCCGCGTCATCGTCGACCCCTCGGCTGCAAGCTTCATAGAGGCGCTGACCCGTAGCGGCTTCAAGGTCGAGAAGGCCGACAACGATGTCGTGTCCGGCATAAGGCTCACGGCGAGCCTTTTAAAAAGCGGCAAGATCAAAATTTGCCGCGGCTGCGACGACGCGCTTCGTGAGTTCTACCAGTACCGCTGGGACGAAAAGGCAGGCAAGGACGCACCGCTCAAGCAGTTTGACCATGCAATGGACGATATTCGTTACTTTGCGGTCGGCATATCCAAAACCCACGAGCCCGTCGGGGCTGTGTGGGTAGAAAGATAGGAGGAAGCATGAAACTTTTCACAGGAAAACAAAAAAGACCGGCTCCGTCAGTGCAGCTGAGAAGCTGCGACACGCACCCGTTCAGGCTGCTTGACGGCTATGTGCCGCTGGGCAGCGCAGAGACGAAACTCTACCGCTCGATAAGAGAGGCCGTGCCAGTCATCGATGCGGCGATCATGAAGATCATCCGCTTGACCGGCGGCTTCGAGGCCAGATGCTCGGACAAAAAGGCGCAGACAGAGCTCAACGAGTTTATCCGCACGGTCGATGTCGGGCGCGGTCAGCGCGGTCTCGGGGCGTTCCTTGCGCAGTATCTCGACTCGATGATAACCTGCGGCAGAGCCGTGGGCGAGATAGTCACCCGAGGCGACCGCGAGATAGCGGCAGTCATATGCGGCAATGTCGCCGATGTGCTCATTCGTGAGGGCGATACCCCTCTTGATTTTGAACTATGCTGTGCGGGCGAACACGGCGACACCGTACCAATGCCGTATCAAAATCTCTTGCTGTTCACTCCCTTTAACCCCGAGGCCGATTCGCCCTACGGCGTTTCGATGCTGCGCAGTATGCCCTTCCTGTGCGGCATCCTGCTGAAGATATATCAGTCCCTCGGCATCAATTGGGAGCGGGCGGGCAATGTCCGCTTTGCCGTTGTGTACAAGCCCCAGGGCGATATCATCGACAGAGCCGTCGCGCAGGACAGAGCTGAGCAGATAGCCCAGCAGTGGTCTGCTGCGATGCAAAGCAGCAAAAGTGGTGCGGTGCGCGACTTCGTCGCCGTCGGCGATGTTGAGGTTAAGGTCATCGGTGCGGATAACCAGATACTCGACAGCGAGGTGCCCGTGCGTCAGATACTCGAACAGCTCATCGCAAGGACGGGTATACCCCCGTTTCTGCTCGGCCTTAACTGGTCAACGACCGAACGAATGTCGGCACAGCAGGCAGACCTCATGACGAGCGAGCTAAACGCGATACGCCGCACACTCGAGCCGGTGATGCTGCGCATATGCGATATGTGGCTGTGCATGCACGGCTATGCCTGCTCCTGCGAGCTTGAATGGGAGGCGATCAACCTCCAGGATCAGGTCGAGGAGGCGAAGGCGGCGCTTTATAACGCTCAGGCAGAGAAAATTTATTTGGAAGAGGGAAAAAGCAATGAAGATCATTAAAGGCGGAAGCGGGGGCAAGGAGCTCGTCTGCACCGCCGAGGAGCTCAAGGCGGTCAACGCCTTTGCAAAGGCGGAGCTTGGCGCCGAGGATGTGTATATATTCTCGGTCCTGCTTTGCGACAACGAGATCGACAGAGATCACGAGCGGTTTTCCGAGGCGACATTGCGTGAGCTCGGCGAGCTTTTCGTCGGTGTGACCGGCATCTGCGACCATGACTGGCGCAGCGATAACCAGGTCGCACGCATTTACCGCACGGAGCTCGTCACGGATAAAAACCGCAAAAACTCACTCGGCGCTGACTATGTCTACCTCAAGGGCTACGCATACATGCTGCGCACCGAGGCAAACGCCGAGCTTATCGCCGAGATAGACGGCGGCATCAAGCGTGAAACGAGCGTGGGCTGCTCGGTGGCACGCAGCGTGTGCAGCGTCTGCGGCGAGGAGCTTGGCACCTGCACCCATGTTAAGGGCAGGACCTACGGCGGCAAGGAGTGCTATGCCATACTCGAGGGCGCGGTCGATGCCTACGAGTGGAGCTTTGTCGCCGTGCCCGCCCAGCGCGGTGCGGGCGTTATAAAAAGCTTTGTCCGGACCGAGGAGGGCAAGCGCTTTGCCCATGAATACGAAAGGCTTGAAAAGGCAGCCCGGCTCGGCGAAAAGTATCTCGACGGGCTCAGGAGCGAGGTTCTGAGATTGTGCCTTGTGTGCGATAAATCGCTGCACTCGGCGCTGTCCAAGAGCGTCCGGACACTCGACGAGGCGGCGCTACTCGAGATGAAGAGCGCATTTGAGGCGAGGTCTGCCGAGCTGTATCCGCCCGTAACCCAGCTCCCGGGCAGGGGAGAGGTCACCAAATTTGACGGTGACGAGTACATCATCTGATTTAGGAGGAAACAAAAATGAAAGTTAGCTTTGAAGGCGTCGGAGAGCAGGTCCTCTCCTTTGAAAAGGCAAGCGGCACCACAAAGGGCGTGCTTGTCAAGGTAAGCGTCAACAACACCGTCGCGGCCTGCGCCGCAGGCGATAATTTCGCAGGCTACTGCATCGACACCGCAGACGGCTTTGCCGTCGTCAAGACTCACGGCTACATCGAGGTCGGCTACACCGGCACCGCTCCCGCCGTAGGCTTTGCAAAGCTTGCTGCCGATGTAGGCGGCAAGGTCAAAAAGGCCGACACCGGCAGAGAGTACCTTGTCGTCAAGGTCGACAGCACCGCCGCCACCGTCGGCTTCATAATGTAAGGAGGAAAAAGTAATGGCATATAATTTCAATGAGATAAGACTCGATAAGGGTATGTATTCCGAGTCAGGCAAGAGCTTTGAGCAGGTGCTCGAGGGTCTTGACCCTAATGAAAACTACAAGGGTACTCCCTATGAGGGCATGGACGCATTTCAGCGTCAGCTCAAGCGCTTTGACATCAAGGTCAGAGGTGCAGGCAGCGATGTCGTTGAGAAGTTTTTCTCCACCTCCGAGTCTGCCGTCCTGTTTCCCGAATATGTTTCCAGAAGCGTAAAGGCCGGCATGGAGGAGGGCAATATCCTGCCTTCCATCACCGCATCGGTCACTCGCTTTGAGGGCATGGACTACCGTTCCATCTATTCCGCCGCTTCCGAGGACGACAAGGCACTGCGCTTCGTCGGCGAGGGCGCACTCATCCCGCAGACCGAGATCCGTGCCGCTGATCACCTCGTGAGCCTGAAAAAGCGCGGCAGAATGCTCGTCGCATCCTACGAGGCTATCCGCTTCCAGCGTCTTGACCTGTTCTCGGTCATGCTGCGCCAGATCGGCAATCAGATCATGCGCATGCATCTTGAGGATGCCATCGATGTCATCGTAAACGGCGACGGCAATGGCAACACCGCCGAGTCTCTCGCAGTCGGCGACGACACCATCGGCGGCACCTCCGGCAGCCTTAGCTACGCAGAGCTGCTGGCGTTCTGGAACCGCTTTGACCCCTACACCATGAACACCATGCTCGTTGCACCCGATGTGATGATGAAGATCCTCAACTGCTCGGAGTTTAAAAACCCCATGGCGGGCCTCAACTTCCAGGGCACCGGCGAGCCGGGCAATCCTCTGGGCGCAAAGCTCATCCGCTGCTCTGCCATGAAGGCAGGCACCGCGATCGGCCTGGACAAGGGCTATGCCCTCGAGATGGTCACCGCAGGCGATGTGAGCGTCGAGTACGACCGCCTCATCGACCGTCAGCTTGAAAGAGCCGCTATCACCAGCATTTCCGGCTTTGCAAAGCTCTACACCGAGGCATCAAAGGTGCTCACGGTCTGATAACAACAAAAAGAAGCAGGGCTTTTGCCCTGCTTCGCTTTAAGGAGGGACAGCTATGGCATATACAATTCAGGACATTGAAAGCAAGGCGAGGGAAATGCTCGGCACCTCGCCGCTCGGCCAGGAGGGCAGAGTGCTGCGCAGTGCGTGTCAGACCGCGGCGGCAGAGCTTGAGTCAAAGCTGCGTGCGGGCGTAAAAAGCTCGGATATCGAGGAGCTTTTCACCTGCGCAGCGGGGCTTCTTGCGATCTCACTGTATATCGAGCTGACGGGCATCCCCGGCGACAATATAGAGTCCTTCAAGGCCGGAGAGCTCAGCGTCAAGCTGCGCGACGGCGCAAAAACCGGATCGTCTCAGGCACTGAGAATGCGAGCCGAGAGCATGCTGTCGGCATATCTTGAATGCGGCAGTTTCGATTTTAAGGGGGTCGCGGGATGAGCTTATCATCACAGGTCATTACGACCTACGGCGAGCCTGTCACGGTCGGCGCGGTCTCGGCAAAGGGCTTTTTGTCGGTCATAAACAAAAGCAAGTCCGATGCCAAAACGAGACTTCCCGTCGGCGTGCAGCAGGAGGAAAGGTACAGGCTTATAACGGATGCAGCAGCGCCTGCCCTGAACGATATTGTCACCTACGCGGGACGCAGGTACGAGGTCATGCGCGTCGAGCAGGTGCGCATTTTCGGCGAGTTTTCCCACACCGAGTGTATTTTGAGACGAAAGAGATGGTGAGAGAATGTTAAAAAGCGTGGTAGAAAGCATTACACAGACCCTCATCAATGACGGCATAAACGCCGTGGCGGCATTTCCGGTGGCTGATTTCGACAAGCAAAAGACAGTCATCTGCGTATCGATACGCTCGGTAAAGATCACATCCTGCGGCTGCGGAAATTATATCGGGCTCTGCCTTGAAAACGGAGTTATCAAGGAGATGTTCGGAAGTCACGGGAGCCTCAAGATCGGGCTTGATATCTACTCACCGATGCCCGATTGCGAGAACCTTAAGGAGAACGTCTGCAACAGTCTCGGGAGCATGAGCTCGCTGAAGGTAAAGAGCTTCGAGGCAAGTGAGGTGAGCTTCGACGGCAAAAGCGAAATGTACTACTGCAAATGCACCGCCGAGGCCGAGGCGAGCCTTGTGCGCTCGCTGAGCGAGCCTGCCGGTGTGTTTAAATTGGAGGAGGACTGACATGAGCTATATAAGGAGCATCGCATACACAGACAGCGATGTACAGGTATTTGCTAACAATGTACAGATAGCCCTCGTGCGCAGCATCACCGAGAATGTGAAGACCCGGATGTATCCGCTCAAAGCCTTCGGCGAGCTGCAGCCGCTGTCGGTGATACCCGGCGGCAGAAGCTATGAGATAGTGCTCACAAGGGAGGAGTCTGCCGACGGCGTGGATTTTACGCTGCTCGACGAGTTTGACCTCAACCTTAAAAAGTCGGCGGGCGTCATAGTCTACTCAAACTGCCGCCTTGAAAGCACCGAGATCGTGCGCAAGGCGGGCGAACCGCTCATTGAAAAGCTGCGCTTTACAGCCGAGGGCAGAAAGGAAGTGCCGGTATGGACAACGACAACATAAAAACCGAACGCAGCGGCGACGATGCCGTACTGTGCGAGGACATAACGCAGCTTTTGGTGCATCGTCGCGACATGTCCCGGCTTTCGGAATACTTCGGCCGTGACGCAAGACGCTATGACAACGGCTTTGAAACATATTAAGGAGGGGATGCAATGCTTGCACCAATGAAATACAGGGACTTCACATGGCCAAATAATCCCACAACATTTAAGGTCGAGCTGCGGCAAACACTGCACAGCTATAAGCTGCCGTTTTCCGGCTTTCAGGTGCAGAGCCTCGGCGTTCAGCACCGAGTATTCAAGGGCGAGGGCGAGTTTACAGGCCCCGATGCCTACGACAGCTTCCGCCGCCTTGCAAAAAGCTTTTCCTTCACGGGGGCGGGGTGGCTCGAGCACCCAGTTTGGCCGCCGGTCAAGGTGTACTTTGCAAAGCTCGACCTGAATCAGGAGCCGCGCGAGGAATATGTCAGCTACTCGTTTGAGTTTTGGGAGAGCGAGGATCAGACGGGCTACACAGCATCAGACATCGATCCTAACAAGTCAAAATACATCTCGGCAAAGCTTAACGACACCCTTGCGCTTATAGCGACAAGGTATTCAAAGGAGCTTGATGACCTGATCGCGCTCAACCCGCAGATAGCGAGCACCACGGCCCTCGACGAGGGACAGCTGATAAGAATATCGTAGGAGGTAGTATGAAAGGTTATTTGATAGATAAGGACGGAACGCAGTATCTTCTGCCCGAGCTTTTGTCGTGGGATGTCTGCCACGGCACCGGCGAGCCCTGCGATTATTTCGAGGTCAAGACCCCGTATACAGCAGAGCTTCTGCCAAAGCTCACCGGCGCTGTGCGCTTTAAGGGCGTAAACGACGGCGAGACGGTGTTTTACGGTGTTGTTGACGAGTATCAGGTGAGCCTCGATGAAACGGGCTCAACGGTGAGCATAAACGGCCGCTCGCTTGCGGCGCTTCTTATGGATAACGAGGTGCCCAAGCACATGTACTACTCCCTGACAAGAAGTCAGCTGATAGAAAAATACATCTCACCCTACGGCATCACGAACATCGAGGACGGCGAAATGCCGCAGGTATATCTGTTCTCGGTCAGAGACGGCGACAGCGCATGGAGCGTATTAAAGCGCTACTGCCTGAAAAGCGTGCGCGCAGTGCCGAGACTTGATAGGACCGGCACGTTGCATCTGGGCAGCAGAACAGGCAGCAGCCTCAGCATAAATGCCGACGAGAAGGCGGTGTCTGTAAAGCTCAAGGACGAGCGCTACGGCATCATTTCGCAGATAATCGTCGTGAACCGCTCGAGCGGGGCAAGCTACACGCTCAATAATCAGGAGTTTATAAACCGGGGCGGCGCTTGTCGCCGGTATTTTTACACCGAGAAGTTTGAAAACGTTATCGCCGGCAGCACGAATATCGATACGACCTTCTCCGGACGCTATCAGATAGAGTGCTCGAAGTCCGGCAAGCACTGCGTTGATGTTATACTAAACGAGCAGTTTCCATGCTTCCCGGACGACACCGTGACGCTCAAGTGCTCGGCTATCGGCATAAACAAAAGCTGCCGCGTTATCAGCACCCACTGCTGGGGCGACGCGGTCAGCGCGGGAACAAGCATCACGCTGGAGGTTTGACATGTGGTTATCGGAAACAAAAAGAAAATCTGAGATGGACGGCAGCGCGGCCTCCGTTTGCATTGTCGATGACAGCGGGGACGATACGCTAAGTCCGGCAGGCATCCTGCGTCTGCCCAAAGCGGGCGAGGCGCAGCTGCGGATAAGCGGCAGCGACGGCTCAAGTGTTCTGGTTGGTGTCGTCGGCGCCGATGCGCCGGATGATCTGCTGCCGGGGGAAATCTATATAAAGACCGACAGCGCCGTCATAACGATAAAAAATAACGGTGCGGTCAATATAACCGGAACCGTCAACATCACGGGCTCACTTAAGGTAAACGGCGCGAGCGTGGGATAAATGAAAAAGGTATAGCCTCGGCTATACCTTTTTTGTTCAGCTATTAAAAATGTCTATCATGTCGGTGAACCACTTGAGCTCGCCGGTGTAGCGTGTGCGCAGAGCGTCGACATTCTCTCTGCCCTTGCCGATGTCGAAGAAGCCGTGACCGCTCTTGACGGCAATGTACAAAAGTCCGTCCTCGTGCAGGCTGACGGACACCTCGCCAAAGGCGCTGCCTGCCAGCGCAAGGATGCGCTGCATACGGCCGGGGCTGAGATAACGCAGAGCCTCGGCTTCGTTAGCGGAGCTGAGGTTAAAGCGCTTGTTGAAGTCGGCGTTGTCGGTCTTGATGGTCGGGTAGCTGATGAGCTTATCGAGCTTGCCCCTTGGCCAGAATGTGAAGCTCACGGGAGCGGCATCGCCGAGCTTGCAGGCCATCCACTGGCCGCTGTAGACCTCCTGCTCGTTTGTGTACCACTGACCGTTGTTCTCGTCCTGGTACTGGCTCTCATCGGTCAGGACGATGTTGCAAAGCTCGGCGTCGAGCCCGCGGTACTTGCCTCTGATGGAACCGCTGCGGCTGAGGCGCGAGTGGTTTGTGAGCGGGATATTCGAGCTCTCGGCATCGAGAATGTGCTCACGAGGCGAGTATTCCACGGCCTCAAAATTGCGGGCGATGAGCTCTGGGACAATCGCGTCAAACGCCTTCTTGCCCGCTTCATCCTTCGCCTTGCCCTTTGCAGAGCTGCCTATCGCGGCGATGATAACACCGATGATGCAAACGACGATGGAGGGCCCCGACACAAGGCCGATGATCGTCACGATGATGCCGACTATAATGAGAAGGCTGCCGCCGAGCTTGCCGGTCTTGCCCTTGTTGAGCTCTGCCTTGAGCTCTTCGTCGGTGAGGTTCTTTCTTTCGTTATCCATATTTATCTCCTTATGCGGTCTGTTTTATAATGTCCAAAAGGTCGCTCATGCCCTTGAGCGAGGCAATGTACCACTTGCGTATACCGTCAATGTCGCGCAGGTCAAGCTCCGGCGGGACGTTTGCAAAAACATACCGCGTCTCCAGCGCCAGGGTCAGGTCACCGCCCTTGACGGCAAAGCCGAAAAGCTTGCCACCTGCCTTTTCCATTGCCTGCACAAACTCGAGAAGCTGCGTCGTCACGGCGCTATCGGCGTTATCGCCGCACGGGGTGCGTGCAGAGAACTTGTCCAAAAACGCAGCAGGGGACTTGAGATCGTCGGCACCGCGCTTTTGAAAACGCGTGCTGACCGTCACCTCCGGCAGAGCACGGCACACGCCCTTGCAGCGCACGATAAGGCCGGTGAACAGCTTCTCCGTGCGGCTCATCCAGTTATCGTTGTTAGCTCCGGACTTTTCCTCAACGGTGCGGCTAAGACTCACGTTCGCGGCCGAAAACAGCAGATCGTTGTGCACGCCCTCGTGGAAGTTCTCAACGGCAATGTCCGTCCAATCGGTTGTGCACAGGTCAATGCCCTTCAGATGCGCATAGTCTATGGGAAGCTCCGGCGTTTCGGGATCCTTGCCGAAGAGCATTTCGCGCTCGGCATTGAAAAAGTCGCCCATCTGCTGCTTTAAAAGCGTCTTTTTCTTCTTCTGCGCCGGCATTGCGCCGAAAACAAGCAGACCAACGCCAACAAACACCAGCACCGCAAGAAGCACGCGGTTATGCACCAAAACCGCCGAAATGCAGCCTGCGGCAACGAGAATGATGCCGATGAGCATGCAAAGAGTTTCCGCTGCCTGATAGCGGCCGAGCGCTTTTGCCAGCTCCTCGTCGCTCATTTTTGCGTTTATTTTTTCCTTATCCATTGTATCCGCCCTTCTCGAGGTTCGTTCTTACGGCCTGCGGCACCTCGTCATCGAACTCTGCCACATGCTTAAGTCTCGAATCGTTATCAACGAGCACTCCGTCTTTGAGCTCAAGCTCGGAGACAAGCTCACCGTCACTCATGTAAAGCTTCACAATACCGATCGTGGCGGTGAGGTAGCCGGAGTTTATCACGTCGCCGCTTTCCTCGACGCTGTCCCACGTGTCGTCGCCGTAAATGCGCAGCCAGTACCCGCCGTCGGCGCAATACCAGTAGGCGACAAAGTCCACAGAACTCGGGGCGTATTCGGATTCTTCAATTACGGTCTCCCAGCACACAAATCTGCCGCTGAAGCCATCCCATGACCATTTAAATTTTTCTCCGTTTATCATCAGGACGATCTCGCTGTAGCCGTCGCCGTCTGTGTCGTCAAGGCTGATGCTCTCAAATTTGTCGCGGGGATCGGACTTAAACGGAAGATGAAAATCGGCGGAGGTGAAAAGCCGCTGCTCCGGCTCGTCATAGTATAGCTTGACACCGTCCTTGTCAAGGCACACCAGCACATCGGTGCTCTTCCGGTCGAGAGTCAAGGTGCCGCTTGCAACGACCACGCCTGTCGTGCGCCAATCGCGGCCTGCAACGTCGTCATCATTATCGTCTGCTGACTTATCCTTGCCGCAGGCGACAAGACTCAGACACATGACGAGGCATAAAACCGACAAAAGTAGCTTTTTCATGTGGATTCCCCATTCTTTGTGCTTTTGCTACAATTATACATAACTGTCGGGACAATTACAAGTTCAAGCTTTAAAACGCGTAAAAAAAGAGAGTGCCGAAGCACTCTCTTTTTAAAAATCTGTTGTAGGGATCAGACGATGCCCTGTGCCATCATTGCATCAGCAACCTTGAGGAAGCCTGCAACGTTTGCACCGACCATCATGTCGCCGGGCTTGCCGCACTCGATGGAAGCCTTCAGGCACTCCTGGAAGATGCTCTGCATGATGCCCTTGAGCTTTGCGTCAACTTCTTCAAAGGTCCAGCTGTAACGCATGGAGTTCTGGCTCATCTCGAGACCGGAGGTAGCAACGCCGCCGGCATTGGAAGCCTTGCCCGGGGTGTAGAGCAGGCCGGCGGAGGTGACTGCTTCGATTGCTTCGGGAGTCAGAGGCATGTTTGCGCCTTCAAACACTGCAAATGCACCGTTTGCGATAACAGCCTTTGCACCCTCTGCGTCCATCTCGTTCTGAGATGCGCAAGGCATAGCGATGTCGCACTTTACATTCCAGATGTTCTTGCAGCCCTCGACATACTGAGCGCCTGCGACTTCGTCGGCATAGACGGAGATGCGAGCTCTTCTCTTCTGCTTGATGTCGAACAGAACCTCGAGGTTGATGCCGTTGGGATCATAGATGTAGCCCTTGGAGTCGCTCATTGCAACGACCTTGCCGCCGAGCTCGGTGCACTTTTCTGCCGCGTACTGAGCAACGTTGCCGGAGCCGGAGATAACAACGGTCTGACCCTCGAAGGACTTGCCGTGGTAATGCAGAACTTCATCGGAGAAGTAGCAGATGCCATAGCCGGTAGCCTGGGTACGAGCGAGAGAGCCACCGTAGGTGAGGCCCTTGCCGGTCAGGACGCCGCCCTCGAAGCGGTCAACGATCTTCTTGTACTGGCCGTACATGAAGCCGATCTCACGAGCGCCGACACCAATGTCGCCTGCAGGAGTATCGGTGAACTGGCCGATGTGACGGTAGAGCTCAGTGATGAAGCTCTGGCAGAAACGCATGACCTCTGCATCGGACTTGCCCTTGGGGTCGAAGTCGGAGCCGCCCTTGCCGCCGCCCATGGGGAGGGTGGTCAGGGAGTTCTTGAGGATCTGCTCGAAGCCGAGGAACTTAACGATGGAAAGGTTGACCGAGGGATGGAAGCGGAGGCCGCCCTTGTAAGGTCCGATTGCGGAGTTGAACTGTACACGGTAGCCGCGGTTGACCTGAACCTTGCCGTTGTCGTCAACCCAGGGAACACGGAACATGATAACACGCTCAGGCTCTACGAAACGCTCGATAAGGCCTGCTGCTTCCCATTCGGGATGCTTGGGAACGACGAGCTGAAGGCTCTCGAAGATCTCTTCGACTGCCTGAAGGAACTCGGGCTCACCGGGATGGTTCTTCTGAACATCCGCAAGAACGCGCTGAAGGTATTCGTTAGTAATCATTTCTTTTTTCTCTCCTATGAAAAAATTGATACTTTACTCGGGGATTCATTTCCCTATCGAAAAGATTTTATTCCTACTTTATTGAACTTACAATTGTGAGTTATTCTAAAGAATGGTCGCCAATTTAGGCAACTTTTCACAACAACAAGATAAAGTTTTAAATCAGTAGAAAAAACAGGCAAAAAATTAACATAATCTAAGCTTGACAAATTATGCAATTGCGAGTATTATAAACATCACAAGATGCAAATGCATAATAATCGTTGAGGGAGCGATGCAGATGAATAGAAAAAGGCGAAATACTTATCGCTGCGGCGAGTGCGGGTCACTAATCGAGCCGTGGCAGGAAATGTACTCATGGACAGAAGGCAAATGCAGCGAGTTTGTGTGCAGCGACTGCTTTGATGCGCTGTTTGACGAGCTGACGCGCTTTGAGCGTGCTGCACTCATCGGCAGCGAGATCACGACGCCCGAGGAGCTGAGCCTTCCGCCGTCATAAAAAATCCGCCGTCCGAAGACGGCGGGCAGGGTAACTGTTTGATCAGACTACGAAGAAGAACTTTATAAGGAACAGCAGCGACAGGACATATGTCAGCACGGAGACCTTCTTTGCCTTGCCGGTGCAGGCGGCGATGACGGTGTAGGCGATGAGTGCCATGCCGATGCCGTGGCCGATTGAGCCGGTGATGGGCATAAAGATGAGCATAAGTGCGACGGGAACGGTCTCGAGAATGTCATCCCAGTTGACCTTTTTAAGGCCGCTCATCATGAGGATGCCGACATAGATGAGCGCTGCGCTCGTTGCCGGTGCGGGGATGAGAGCTGCGATGGGAGCTATGAACATGCATGCAAGGAAGAGTACCGCGGTGGTCAGAGCGGTAAGACCCGTGCGTCCGCCGGCCTCAACGCCGGAGCCGGACTCGATGAAGGTCGTGACGGTGGAGGTGCCGGTGCAGGCACCTGCAACAGTGCCGATCGCGTCGGCAAGCAGAGCTTCCTTCATCTTAGGCATCTTGCCGTCCTTGTCGAGCATGTCTGCTCTTGCAGCGGTGCCGACGAGGGTACCTATTGTGTCGAACATGTCGATCATGCAGAAGGTGATGACCAGCGTCAGGGCGGTGAACCAGCCTATGCTTATAAAGGTCTTGAAGTCGAACTTAAAGAAGGTGGTGTCGATCATGTCCTTGAAAGGCGGAACGAACGATGCGCCCTCAAGGGAAGCAAACGGGTTCGTGTCAAGGAACAGGAAGCAGCCTGCCCAGTAGACGATGCAGGAGATGAGCATGCCGAGGATGACCGATGCCTTGACCTTGTGGTGGTTGAGGATGATAATGGCGAACACGCCGACGAGCATGGTGACGACATACAGAACCATCTGTGGGTATGCGCTGCCGACGGTGTCCTGAACGACGGAGGGGCTGAGGCTCCCGAAGAAGGTGGACAGAACATAGAACGGGCCGCCCTTTTCGCTGTAGATGCCTGCGTTCGAGCCGAATCCGATGTTCAGCAGCATAAGGCCGATGGCGGGGGTGATGCCGATGCGGATACCGGCGGGGATGGCCTCAACTATCTTCTCGCGGATGGAGAAGATGGTCAGGACTACAAAGAAAACACCCTCGACGAGAATGATGCAGATAGCGGCGGGGAAGGCCTCCTCATAGCTTATACTCGCCATCGCGGCGATGTTTGCCACAACAACGGCGAAGAAGCTGTTAAGACCCATGCCCGGTGCCATCGCAAAGGGCTTGTTTGCGGCGAATGCCATAACGAGCATACCGATAGCCGAGGCTATGCAGGTCGCCATGAACACTGCGTTCCACAGGGGCGTGCCGCCTGCGAAGTTTGTCAGCAGATTGGGGTTAAGGGCGATGATGTAAGCCATCGTCATAAAGGTGGTCAGTCCGGCGACCAGCTCGGTGCGGACATTAGTGCCGTTTTCCTTGAGCTTGAAGATCTTTTCCATTTCGATTCTCCTAATACAAAATTAAAAACAACATTAAGCTGACGGGAGCCGGACACCTATCGGTTTTGACGGGCAGATTTCCGCTCATGCTGCGTTGAAGCCCTTGCCAATACGAAAGTATTCCCTGCACGCTTCGTCTTGCCTGAGCAAAAATCTGCTCCGGCAAAACTGCGAGGCATCTGTCAGTAATGTTTTTCGAGGGATTTTCGGCTTTCTTTGGTGAGAATGGGCTGACGCCCATTAAGACAAAAAAGGCGAAAAGCGCCGAAAGGGCACACTGACAGACGATAGGGATTCGACTCACGCCAGCTTAAAACTATAAACGCCGGACCGCCTAAAGTCAACAGAAAGTTTACATTTTTGCAATAAAAAAGAGCGGCTCGTTAAAGCTGCTTGAATGTACAAAGTTACAGCCCTAAAATGCGCAGCGTTTTGCTGTCGGGCCTGCCGGAATAGAACTTGTCGAGCACTCTTTGGAACACCGCGTCGCCGCTGGCTGCCAAGAAAAGCGTCATCGACGAGCGCAGCTTGAGATCGTCTGGATACCCCATGACGGCACCGGCATCGGAGGTGTCAAGCGCGAGCAGCGCCTCGGATATCTCAACCAGCCGCTTGCCGAGCACGGGGTGAGCGTAGTAGTCCTTTGCCTCCTGCATGGAGCTTATCGCATAAAACTGAGCGGTGGAGCTGAAGCCGAGACCGGCGATCTGCGGAAAGATGTACCACATCCAGTGAGTTGCCTTGTGTCCGGACTTTATCTCCATGAGCGCAGCGTCATACGACCGCTCCTGCGCAGATATAAAACGGTTAAGATCGTGCATGGTTGCCTCCTTGTGAGCGCAGCTGAATCATTCGTTCAAAAACCTTGCGAGAAAAGTGAAGAGGTAATAAGTAAAAATCCCGCACTTATGTGCAGGATTTTTGGTGGGGGAAGATGGATTCGAACCATCGAAGGCATTGCCAGCAGATTTACAGTCTGTCCCCTTTGGCCACTCGGGAATTCCCCCATATTAACTTGCAGTATCATGTTCGCTCTCGATGGAGCTGGTGGACGGACTCGAACCCCCGACCTGCTGATTACAAATCAGCTGCTCTACCAACTGAGCTACACCAGCACGATACCGGCTCAAATATAATAGCAAACCGACATGGTTTTGTCAACAATAAAATTCAAAAACCAGCAAAGAAATTTTACATACCGGAGGAGA
The DNA here is from genome assembly GCA_022784505.1 of Bacillota bacterium. Lineage (GTDB taxonomy): Bacteria > Bacillota > Clostridia > Oscillospirales > Oscillospiraceae > F23-B02. The sequence goes on along the minus strand of JALFUQ010000067.1, from coordinate 20,083 downwards.
TAAAAAATGACCATAGCCGAATTGTCCGGAGAATACAGAAAAAGCGGCGAGGTTTGCCGCACACGGGCAGAGGAGCTTGAGATACGCCTCAAACGCGAGAAAATGTGTGAGATGGAAAAGCTGCGCCTGCGCCGGAAGATATCCATGCTCACGAACATGGCACGGGATGCCATTGCAACATCCATTTACCTTGAAAACTACTACGGAGTTGATAAAAATGAACGAAAAAAAGCTGAATATGTTTGCTAGGGAAGAGGAATACGCAGCCCTGCGCAATTTTATTAAAATAGTCGAAAACAGCGGAGAAGGGGGCATGGCGGCCTCTGTAAAGCGCGCTATAGACCGCGAGCTGACACGCCGCCAGCGGCAGATGGTGTACATGTACTATCTTGAGCAGATGCGCATGCAGGACATCGCCGATGAGCTTGGCCTGAGCATATCAAGCGTCAGCCGCACGATAAAGCGCGGACGACGCAGACTCAAAAACTGCCTACGCTACGGCGGCAAGGCACTCATGAACGCAATGGAAGATTGAAGTGGTTTACTTTAGACTAAGGTTGTGTTAAACTCAAGCCATGGCGAAAGGAGCATGGCGTGAAAACTAAGCGTAAAAAGAAACAGAACGGTTTGAAAACCATACAGCTTATCCTGCTCGCCCTTGCGGTCACCGCACTGGTGGTGCTTGTTGTCAAGGTATATGAGCGTAATATGAGCGTGCAGAGCGACCCCCACTACGGACAGGTCGAGGTATTTAACGGCGAGCAGTATATTTGGATAACGCCCGAGGACGGAGTTCCGGTGAACACGCTCAAGGCCGAGGAGTTTACAAAGGGCACTGACGGCAGACCTGCATACACAGGGACGCAGTATAAGTCCATGCTCGGCATCGATGTGTCGCAGTATCAGGGCGATATCGACTGGCAGCAGGTGTATGACAGCGGCGTTCGCTTTGCCCTCATAAGAGCGGGCGGCCGGTACTACGGCGTAAACGGCGAAATGTACACCGATGATAACTTTGCCGCAAACCTTGCGGGGGCTAAGGCAGCAGGGCTCAAGGTCGGCGTGTATTTTTTCTCACAGGCGGTAAACACCGAGGAAGCCCGCGAGGAGGCACTGTATACGCTTGATCTCATAGGCGACACGGATCTTGACCTTCCCGTGTTCTGCGACTGGGAGCGCGTGGCCGACACCGACGCACGCACCGGCGCTGTTGACGGCGCGACCATGACAGACTGCGCCGCCGCATTCTGTGAGACGGTAATGCAGGCGGGATACGATGCCGGCGTTTATATCTACCCCAGCACCGGCTACTACGACTATGACCTCTCACGGCTCACCGACTACACCTTCTGGTGCACGAGCATCGGTGACCATCCGTTTTTCTACTATGCGCACACGCTGTGGCAGTATAGCTTTGAGGGCAGCGTCCCCGGCATCGACCACAAGTGCGACATGAACATGATGTTTTATAACTAAGCAATCAAAAAGCTGTGATCCGTAGATCACAGCTTTTTATTTTATATATTGTACACGCGGTCGGGGTTTATCTCGGGTGCTTTGGGAGGCTCGCCGTCACGGTAGCCGAGAATGCAGTTTGCGATGCCGACATAGTCGTCGCCTATGCCGCTTGCCTGCAAGGGCTTTCTGCCGTACTCGGTGTCGAACACCTCACGGGCGCGGTTTATCCAGCACGAGGCAACACCGAGAGCTTCTGCGGCGTTCATGAGGTTGCCCATGACGAGGCTGCCGTCCTCAATGTAGGTCGGCACGGTCTTGTCGGCAAGCACGGCCACCACGGTCGGCGCGGCGTAAAACGGGTCAATGTCACGGCCCATGACCTCGGCGTTGAGCTTAGATAGCTCGGCGATAACGGCCTTGTCCTGAATCACGAGCAGCTTTGTCGGCTGACGGTTCATTGCGCTCGGGGCGTGAAGCCCCGCCTTGATTATGGCATCGAGCGTATCGGGGGCGACCTGCTCGGCCTTATATTTTCTCACACTTCTGCGGTCGAGTATGTTTTTATAAGCGTCATTCATCTTCGTTATCCTCCACATCAACATAGTATGCTACCTGCGGGTATGCATGGCCCTTGTAGCCTTTTGAAGCCTCGATGGCCGCCTTTGCCGCCTCAAGCTCGGTGCGCATTATCTCAATGCGGTCGTCTATTGCCTGAAGCTCCTGAATCAGCAGGGCAAACTTACCTTCTGCGCAGTCACGGTTCTGGTCGTAATACTGACGGCCTATCTCGATAAACACCTTTTTCTGCTCCTCGAGCTCGCCGTTTATCTGCAAATTGAGCTTTGCTATATTTGCATAGCACATTGCGGTAGTGCTGCTGCGGTCGTAGGCATCCTTGAGCGCGCCGCTTTCGACATAGTCCTTTGCCTTTTTGCCGACGGCGCTTATCGTGCCCTTTATCATGCTTTTGTAATCAGCCATTGTCTTCTCCCTTCTTGAGGTTGACGAACAGATCCTCGGGGCGGTGCTGTTTCCTTGCGTTTATGATGAGCACCACGAGTGCAGCAATGGCGCTCACGGCGGCGAGCAGCTGCGACACTCTTATATCCGTCGTGCCGATATACAGGCTATCCGTGCGCAGCCCCTCTATCCACGCTCTGCCGAGACCGTACCAAAGTATGTACAGCCAAAAGATCTGGCCGTCGTATTTGCGCTTACCCTTCTTTGACCATATGTGCAGGCCGATAAGCCCCACGAAGTTCCACAGACTTTCGTAGAGGAATGTCGGGTGCACATACAGTGTCCCAAAGCCCGGGACGGTCAGACCCATGCGGCAGAAAATGTCGGTCTGGGCGCCGAAGGCCTCACGGTTTATAAAGTTGCCCCAGCGGCCGATGGCCTGCCCGATGAGCAGACCGAAGGCGGTGAGGTCGCCGACGGCAAACACGCGTATCTTTTTTACCCTGCACCACACGATGCCGGTGATGATACCGGCGATGATACCGCCGTAAATGGCAAGTCCGCCGTCGCGCAGGGCAAAAATTTTGCCCGGGTTTGCGACGAAGTAATCGAGCTTAAACAACACATAGTAAAGCCTTGCGCCGATTATGCAGATGGGGATGAGCCAAATGACAAGCTCGTACAGGTTATCCGATGTGAGCCCGAACTCGGGCGCACGGTGAGCGCAGTACACGGACGCCAGAATGAAGCCCATGGCGATTATAACGCCGTAAAAGTAGATATCAAGGCCGAACAGCTCAAAGCTGTACGGCGGGTCGACGCTCCAGTCGCCAAGCATGGGAAAGGATATGCTTGCATCTCGGAGCATTGTTGAAGTCAGAACATTCATAATTTTAATCCTTGCTTATCGGAGAAAGTACGCTCATGGCGAGCCTGTCCGGTGCCATGAACTCGGTCAAAAACTTTTCGCACTCGTCTATGGTGACGCTCTCTAAAATATCAAAACTGTCAAGCGAGCAGTAGCCGCCGAAAAGACCGGTCACCATCGAGATACATATGCTGTCGAAGCTTTCAAGCCCGCGCAGCCTTGCGCCGAACGAGGCTTTTTTCGCACGCTCGAATGCGTCACGGACAAGGCCATTTTCCTTTACGCCGCTTATCGCGGAGTTTATCTCGCTGAAAACACGCTGCGGGTCAGAGCTTTCGCCGGATATCATGATGGTCGCCACACCGGCGGTGTAGTCGATATCGTAATCGTAATCGCGGTTTAAAAGCCCCTCGGAGTACAGGCGGTTATAAAACCTGCTCGACGAGCCGAACAGCGTGCGCAGCGCAAGCTTGGCAACTATCTTCTGCCGCAGCAAAGTCTCGCCCCTTTCGGCGGGCGCAACCTTTGCACCGATGAGAAACTGGGGCGCGGAAAGCTCCATGAGCTCGGCGTGATAGGTCTCGATGGGGAAGAGCGTTTCCTCCTCGCCAAAGTCAGCGGTGGGTATTTCTGCCTTTTGCTCGGGGAGAATTTCCTCAGCTATCTTATAAATGCGCTCGGGGTCGCAGTCGGCAGCAACGCACAGCACCATGTTTGACGGTGCGTAGAACGCCTTGTGGCAGTTATAAAGCGTCTCGGCCGTTATCTCGGCTATGCTCTCGACAGAGCCCGCGACCTGATCACGCACGGGATTGTGCTCATACAGCATGCGCATCAGGCGGTTATATATCACATACCCGGGACTATCCTCGACCATGCCGATCTCCTGCCCGATTATGCCCTGCTCCTTGCTCACCGTCTCGTCGGTGAAGTAGGGGGTGGACACAAATCTTAAAAGCATGCGCAGGTTTTCCTCAAAACCAGAGGTGGAGCTGAAGTAATACGCAGTCATGCCGCTTGATGTGAAGGCGTTCGGCTGCGCGCCGTTTGCCGACAGCGCGCTCAGCGCATTGTCGCCGTCGGGCATGTCAAACATCTTGTGCTCAAGATAATGCGCAACTCCGGCCGGCGTGTCGTGCCACCGGCCGTTTAGGAAAAAACGACGATGCGCACCGCCGTAATTTGTCGCAAACACGGCGTAGCCAAGCTCAAATCCGGGCTTTGTGACCACATTTATCCGCAGCCCGTTGGGAAGCTCAGCGGTGTACAGCGTTTCGTTTATCTTTGAAAAGTGCTTACTGTTCATCCTCGCTGTCTCCTTTCAGGAAATACTCTGCGTCAAGCACGACGCTGTTTGCGATCGCGATAACGTCCTCACGGCTGACCTCACGCACGAGCTCGGCAAGCTCATCGGGCGAAAACTCAAGCCCGTCAAGCGTGTTTGCAAGGTAAAAGCCCTCAAGCTCACCCTGCGAATCGAGAAATGAACGCAGGTCGGAGGCAACGCTGCGGCGGGCAGCGTCGAGCTCTTCGTCTGTTATATCGCCGCGCTTTACTGCGTCAAGCTGGGCAAATATCTCCGCCTTGGCGGCATCTGCCTTGTCAAAGTCAACACCCGAGGAGACGAGCATCAGCCCCTTATGCGTGTCGACTGTCGAGCCGGCATAGTAGCACAGCGAAAGCTTTTCGCGCACATTCATAAAAAGCTTAGAGGTCACGCCGCTGCCGAAAACTGCGTTGAACACGAACAGAGCGGCAATGTCAGGTTCCTCCATGCACTCGCCGAGCCTGTAGCCCAATACGAGCTTGCCCTGCGTAACGGCCATTTCGTCAGTGAACGAGCGCACCGTGTCCTCCACGGCATTCATGCGGATATCCGTGCCTATGTCGTAGTTTATCTCGCCCCTCGTCATGCCGGAAAGTGCGTCCGAGAGGATATCCTTGACCTCAGCACCGTCGAGACTGCCGCAGTAGAAGATCTCAACGGGGCTTGTGGAGATAAGGCTGTGGTAGTATTTTGTGAGCTTCTGATAATATATACCCTCGGCGACATCTTCCGTGCCGAAGCGGGACACGGCGTAGTCCTCATAGCAGCACATCTGCTCTATGAGCCTGAGCTTTGCGTACGAGCGTTTGTCATTTACGCGGCTTTGGATGAGGTCAAGAAGCTTTTCCTTCTCGCTCTCGACGTACGCAGGCAGGAACAGTCCGCCCCTCGTGTTCGGCGCTAAAAGCAGCTCACAGGTGAAGTTTGCCGCCTTTTCAAAAACGTCGCTGCCTTCGGGCAGATACCGCTCGTCGGGGAAGCTTGCGTAAAAGCCGATGCACTGTATATCGCCTATCTTGCGGACGCTCGGCTCGATCCCCGTGCCGTAAAGCGAGTCGAGCTCGGCGGCTATCGTCTCCATATCGGGGTGATACCTCGTGCCGCGGCGCAAAACGAACGGCAGCACGGCATTTAGTGCCGCGGTATCTCTGTTAAGCTGCGTGATGAGATTTATGCTCAGACAGCCTGTTTTAAACTTGTCGCTGCGCAGGGCGGTCAGCCGTACGCCGGGGATAAGCTCGCATCTGACGGTTTCCATCCGAAAGCCTCCTTCACGGTGTGTTTTTATAATAACACAGTATAACACACTTTTTAATTATATGGTATACCTTTTCCGTCGTATTTTTCGCCGTCGAGCAGAACCTGCTCGGGTGAAATGACGATATCGTGCGTTTTGCCGCTGCCGTTTGTCCATTTTATGCGGCACTCGGGGAAATCGTCGGGCAGAGCGGGACGAATATAAAGAGCGCCCGACCAGAGCTTGAGTCCCAAAAGCTCCTCGCAAACGACGCGAAAATACCAGCCGGAGGAGCCGGTGTACCATGTCCAGCCGGCTTCACCCATGTGCTCGGGGCAGGCGTAGATATCGGCGGGGAGCACAAAGGGCTCTGCCATATAGCGCTTGAGGTTGTGTGTCTCGGGGATGAGGTCACACAAAATTGCGTAGCCGTCCCGTGATCTGCCGCGGCGCAGACATGCCATCGCGAGCCAGATGGCGGCGTGCGTATACTGCCCGCCGTTTTCCCTGAACCCCGGGCCGTAGCTTTGGATATACCCCGGGTCGCGCCCACAGCCGTAAAACGGCGGATCGAAGAGCTTGACAAGCTTGTTTTCGCGGTCGTAAAGCTCGGAAACGGCGCTGTCGAGCGCCATGTCGATGCGGCTGTTTGAGGCATCCGTACACATGGCAGCCCAGCTTTGGACGATGGAATCAATGCGGCAGCACTCGTCGTTTTTCGAGCCAATAGGCTCGCCGTCCGGCCAGTAGCCGCGCAGATACCAGCTGCCGTCCCAAGCTCTGTCGGCGGCAGCACCGCAGGAGGCCGCGAGTGCCCGGTAGTGGTCCGAGCCTTGTTTACATAGCGTTACAAGCAGGTCGGCAAAGCGTCTTACCGTGTGGGCAAAAAACCAGCTCAACCAAACGCTCTCGCCGTTAACGTTACTCAGGCCGTCGTTCCAGTCGCCACTGCCGAACAAAAGCAGACCATGCATTCCTACACCACGGTTTGCACAGCAGTCGACCGCCGCCTTGGCATGATCGAGAACGCTTGCGGATACATCTGAGCGCTGCGGCGTTTCGTAGCGGTCGGACTCACTGGCGCCAAGCGGTTTGGAGTTAACATAATATGCGGATTCGGAACAGATATACGTATCACCGGTCTTTTCAACATACTCGCACAGCGCCCACACGAGCCAGAGCATATCGTCCGAGCAGCGGGTGCGCACACCCTTGTCGCCGTCGGGCATGGCGTGCCACCAGTGCATGACATCACCCTCAAGATATTGGTGCGCGCAGCAGTCGAGAATTTGCTTTTTTGCAGGGGTGGGGGAGATGAGCAGCAGATTTACCGCATCTTGAAGCTGATCGCGAAAGCCTATTGCCCCGCCGCTTTGGTATACCGAGCACCTGCCCATCAATCGGCATGCAAGTGTTTGATATACCGCCCAGCCGTTTACATAATGCTCGAACGGCGTGCTTCCGCTAAATCCGAGCTTTAGAACCTCTTTTCGCCATGTCACCTGGGCTTTTTCAAGTTCGGCAAGCGCCGTTTCAGGTTTACATAACTCAATTAGTTTGCCATCATCGCAAACACCGCAGACGATGATACTCACCGGCTGGCAATTAAATTTTGCGGCGAAAACCGGTGCGGTCAGAGCCTCGGTTTTCCCGTCAAATTCGCCACGCAGGAACGAGAACAGGTCGCATGTCCAGCCGAGTATCGGCGCAGAGCACAGCGCCTTGAATTTTGTCTCCGGCAGGGCAAAGCGGCTGCTTGAGGCGGTAAACATCGAGTTAACATAATCTGCGCTGACGGCGAGATAATCGTCCTCGTTATCGGCGAGTTGGAGCTCGGTTTTCCATGCGATTTGGCCTGTTACCAAGCCACAGACCTCGATGATGAAAACTCTTGCGTCGAGCCCCGAAGGCACAAATGCCGTGCATCTGATGCCCGTTGAGCCGAAGCTTTTTTCCCAAACGGCGTAGCCGAAGCCGTAGCGAACACGGCAGGGAATGCCATCAGAGGCGGCAAAAATGCTGTATCGGCCGCCATCGGTGATATACTCGAGCGTTTCGGGGCCTGTCACTGCGTAGGGGTCGTTTACCCAACGGTCAAGGCGCATTTCACGGGCGTTTTTGTACCACATGCTGCCCATGCCGCAGTCGGCAGCATAAAATCCGAACGAGCCGTTTGTGAGTATATTCGACCACACCCTGGGCGGCAACGAACGGTTTACATAAAATACGAAACTATTATCATCCTCATAGCCGAACTTGGGTATGCAGTCAAGCTTTCTCGGCTCATTATATGGCAGAAGATACTCGACACCTACCCGCCTTTCGGGAGCATCTGCGCCGATAATGACGCTTGCACAGGCAAGCATATCGCCCTCGGCCGAGAGAGGTAAAATTCGAATGCCGCCGTGCGTACCCATGAGCGCTTCAAGTCCGTGCGAAGCGAGGATATCCCGAACGCAGCCATACACCGGCCGGTGGTACTCGCCGCCCTCGTCGGTGAGAAAAACCAGGTCGCAATATATGCCACATGAGCGCAGCAGACAAAACTGCTTTGTAAGGCTCTCGGCAGTTTCAAGGCTCACCTTCGCACTTGGACAGACGATGATCGGCATGTCGCCGGACACACCGTATTGCCACAGTTTTTGCTTGGAAACAAAGGCACTTTCTGCTTTTGGAAACCATAACGGCCTTATCATGCTCATCGCCTGATCCACCTCTCGGGTATCCATCCCCGTTATCGATGCGCAGGCCGAGACCATCGCGCCGAACTCGGCGGGGCCTATTGCCAGCATGTGCTGTGCACCGGCGTAAGCATCATCGGGCGTTGCACCAACGCACATGGCAAAGCGCACTTCCATGCGCTCTCCGGCCTTTAGCGAGACCTCGGTGGTTGCAGTGACAAACGGTGTCGACAAATGCCCCGTACCGCCGCTTCTGTCGGCCTTGAAGCTCATTTTCCTGTCTGACGCAAGGCACAGCCACGCCTCAGACTGCCTGCCTCTCGGTATGCGGTGCAGCACCAAACAGTTGCCGTCCGAGTGGGCATCCAAGCCCAGCCGCCAATATGCAGGATGGTTAACATAATCGTTATAATCGGCAAGCACCGGCTCGAAGCATAAGCTGAGCCTTGCGCCCTCGATATCGCGCTTTGCGCTTATCTCGACAAAGCGCAGCTCGCCGTTTTCGCCGCCCGCCGTGGCGGCACTTGTCCTGAGCGCAAGATCGGCGGTATCGTGCATCCAGCTGCACGAGATTTCACCGAGCTCCCAAATGAAGCCTGCGCCGTTCGGCTCGGGCAGCAGCGAATAGCTTTTATCGCCGACTTCAAGCCTTATCTCAAGCCCGTGCCCCTCGCCGAGCTGCCGAAACGGCGGCTTGTAGACGAGCATGTCGCCGCAGGTGGCGGAGGCTGTGCCGTTTTCGGTTAACATAACATTGTAAACGCCATTTGAAATGACCGCGCAGTTCGGGTTTTCAAAGTCGATATCCTCGCCCCGCTTTGCCCACTGCTGGGCGGTGAGCCGCTGCGGCTTTTCAAAGCCAGCCTCGCCGAGCTTGAGTACCGGCGCATTTACCGGCAGCTTTTCCTCGAGAAGGCAGCGGTAGGCGTGCATTTGGGGATCCGCCATAAACCTGCGCGTGATAACACCGTCAAGCAAACAGTTTGCGATCGACAGCATGCTCATGCCAAGGTGGTGCGCCATGTAGCAGCGCACGGGCTCGCCGTCTGCGCTGCGGCAGCGCGAGGGGGTAAAGTCAATTGCCTCGATAAAGCCGAAGCGTCCCTTTGCACCTGTATCTTCGAGACGACGCAGATTAGACAGCGCCGCGAACGGCTCAACGTTAAGAGCGAGAAAGCTTGAGTATGGCGAGATGACAAGCTCCCTGTCCTGCCCGCGCTTGAGCGCAAGATGTGCGCAGCCGTGCGCCTTGTAGCGGTAGTTGAGCGCGGGGTCGAGCGAGAAAAAAGCACTTTCCGAGACACCCCAAAGCTTTGAGTGAGTCTGCCGGTGCTTCTGCACGAACATGCAATATTTTGTTGTCTCATACATGAGACTGTCGTGCACGAGCGGCAAAAACAGCTCGGGCATGAGGTATTCAAACATCGTGCCCGTCCAGCTTGCCATGCCCTGATACCCCGAGTACGAGCGCATGGCTCGCGACAACCTGCGCCAGTGCGCCCTCGGGACATCGCCTTTTGCAACGGCAAGGTAGCTTGTGAGCCGCGCCTCGCTCGCCATAAGGTCGTAGTAGCTTTCAGACGGCGTGCCCTTTTCAAGGTCGAGGCCGATATAAAAAAGCTTGCGGTCATTATCAAACAGCACGGAAAAATCCATAGGCTGCATGAGCTTTTGCACGCGCTCGGCAAGCTCTGCGCGGTTATACGCCATGAGTCCGTTTTTGAGCGTCAGCAGGCAGGCGTAGAGGTTGCCGCTGTCGACGGTGGAGATATACTTAGGCTCCAGACAGCGCAGTGTCCTTGTGTCGTACCAGTTGCTAAGATGCCCCGAATATTTCGGCATTTTCTCAAGCGTCGAGAGCATCTTGTCTATAAGCTCGAACGCGCTGCCTGTCTTGTCGATGCCGAGGTCTACCGCGCACAGAGCCGACACCAGAGCAAGCCCGATATTCGTCGGCGAGGTGCGGTGCGCAAGCCCGACCGGCGGCTGCTCCTGATAATTATCCGGCGGCAGGAAGTTATCATCAGCGGTGCAGAATTTATCAAAATACGCCCAAATACTCTCGGCACACTCTAAAAGAAATTCCTTTTTGTCCGCCGGAAGCTCCCTCACGGGCTTTGCCGGAAGCGTCAGCGCAAGCGCCGCCAAGGGCGCGACTATCCACAACAGCCCGACGGTCTTTGCAAAAATTCCGGTCGAGAAAATGAGGAGTGCAAGACCCGCCGCGGGCGCTGCCCACATATTGAGGTAGTATGCACCGGCGCTGCGCTTTTTGCGCTCGCTCTGCGCAGCGGTCTCCCACTCAAGCAGGTTCTTGCGGCTCACACCCATGCGCCAGAGCGAGGCTGCGGCGGCACTAAGGCATATCCACGCCTCATACGGCAGAAACCAAAGCCGCAGTACTGTTTGGATAAGCGCTGCCGAAACCCCCTTGAACAGTCTGCTGTGGTATTTGACATGACTGTCGGAACTGCGGCTGGTTCCGAGCTCCGTCAGCGCGATGAGAAGTCTCGCGCCAAGCGCGAGCAGCGCCGTCCACGCCGCAAGCATGAGTGCATGGCCGGATAAAAGCAGCCCCAGGAATATCGCCGCAAAGCTCAGGGGCGCAACGAGACTGCGGCGCAGCGAGTCAAACAGTTTAAAGCGCTCAATATCCGTTATGGCGCTGTCGCGGCTGAATATCCAGCCCGCGTTCTGCCAGTCGCCGCGAGTCCAGCGGTGACTGCGGCGATAATAGGCAATGGGGGTAGAGGGAAAGCTGTCTGTAAACTCCGTGTCGCTCATGTACCCGCCGCGCAGGTACGCGCCCTCAAGTGCGTCGTGCGACAAAACGAGCCCGTCGGGGATGTGGGCGCTCGAGCAGACATACAAAGCCTCGGCATCGATGATGCCTTTACCGGAAAATCCACCTGCGTCAAACAGGTCGGTGTACAGTTCACCGCACAGCACCGAGTACGGCTCGGTGCCGCCGATGCCTGCGAATATGCGCGAGAAATCCGTCTTTCCGACGGAGGAAAGCTCATAGTTCATGCGGGGGTGGATAATGCCGTGGCCGGAGACGACGCAGGCGTTTTCACGGTCGAGCTTCGGCGCATTCAATGGGTGCGTTATCGCACCGATAAGCTCGCAGAGCGAGTCCGGCGTGGGGTTCGTGTCACTGTCGAGGGTGATGATATATTTTGCACCTGCAAGAGCTTCGATATCGCCTGCCGAGACCGTGAGCTCGGACTTTTTGCCGCAGAGCATTGCGGCCAGCGCGAGCACGGCGCCCCTTTTGCGCTCAAAGCCGCAGAAGCGATGGCGGCTCGTATCCTCCGTCCTCGGTCGGGTGAAAAGGTAAAACCCGCCGCCGTAGCGCTCATTTAGTTTGCTGACCGCACTCACGGCACTTCGGATAAGCGCAGCGTCGTTGTCGGTCACCGCACACGCGGCCTCCGGCAGGTCTGCCAGTATGCCGAACATGAGGTTTTTGCCGCAGCGGCGGTTAGTCAGATAAAACTCCTCTATGCGTCCGCCGAGCTTCATCCCCGACTCCTTGTCGGACAAAAGCGCCGAGATAACGCACACGGTCTTGGCACTCTCCGGCACGCCGTTTTTTAGCTCCAGCCTCGGCATGCGTCTTGGCGGCACGCAAAGCAGAATTATATAGTCCAGAAGGTTTTTCGTAAGCTCAGATATCGGCAGAAGCAGCAAAACCGCTGCAATGACGCTGTGCGACAAAAAGCCGCACAAGAGCGTCAAAAACAATGTGAGCAGCACATTTGCCGTTATATACAGCGCACCGCCGGAGGCTTTTTCGCCCTTGCCCAAGGGCTTTGTAAACAGGTAGTACCCCACATGGCGAGCGTCACCCTCGGCCTTCGAGCACAGGTTTATAAGGTGCTTCGCGAGATAGTGCTCCTCCATGGAGTTTGCCTTGGCGAGCTGGGATAGCCGCTCACGGTAATACGCACGGCTGAGGTCGTCCATCTCGGAATAAACGCCCGAAGGATCAGACCGCAGAAGCTTTTCTGAGACATCTACGGATTCCAAAAGGCACTGCATGTCAAGCCCGCCGACCAGACGCAGCGAGGTAAAGACGGCGGCAAAGCCATCAGCCAGCTTTTCGGGGGTGTTAGTTGAAAGAAGCTCGCGGCAGAGCTCGGCAAGGCGCTCGATAAGCGCCATGCGCAGCGCAGCAGGGAACAGGTACAGCTCCTTTCTCGGCAAAACGGAAACGCTTTGGTACCCATCGAGAAACAGCCTGCACCTGGGCTCTGTCACCTTGCCGAGACCGGCGCCGACGAGTGCGCGGCATAGATCGAGCAATATAACGCCAGACTCCGAGCCTCGCAGGGCCTTTTCCCGCAAAAACGCCGCCGCGGCGCACTTTGCCTCACGTACGGCGATGTAGCGGTTATCCAAAAGCCACCGGCACGCAGTGGGCACGCTTGCCGCTGTGCCGAAGCGCTCGTCGACCTTTTCGTAGGCTGCATCTATCTCGTTTAAGGCGGCACGCAGCTTGTCTACCTGCGTTTTTGCCGGCACGGGCTCGGCCTTGCGGCAGAGCCTCGCTGATTGCGCTGCAAGCGCAAACAGCATGTCATCTTCAATGTACCTACCCTGCATATTCATTAAAATGACCTCCGAAAATCACTTTCTCATCATAAATGACAGTTTTGCCGCAAATACTCAAATATATTCCGCAAAACTGACAAGAAGTTTTACTTGACAGGCATGGTGACGGAGAGTATAATGTGTAAAGTAAATTTAGTTTACAGGGAGGCGGACACCGTGGAAAACAGCAGAGTGATGCGTTCGATGCTGTTTGATTTTTACGGCGAGCTGCTTACGGACAAGCAGCGTGAGTATTTCGACCTCCATTATAATGAGGATCTGTCCTTGGCCGAGATCGCCGAGCAGAGCGGCATTTCCCGTCAGGGCGTGTGGGATATCATCCGCCGTGCCGAAGCTGCTATGACTGAGATCGAGGAGAAAACGGGACTGATAAAGCGCTTTACAGAGCGCAGCGCTGTCCTTTCGGAGATACGCTCGCAGCTTAATGAGCTTGAGAGCATGACCGAGGGCAGGGCAAAAGAGCTTGTCGGGAGCATTTCCGAAAAGCTCGGTCAATTAGATTAGGAGGCAACGCTATGGCATTTGAATCATTATCCGACAAGCTGTCCGCTGCCTTTAAGAAGCTCAGGGGGAAGGGCAGACTGACCGCCGCCGATGTCAAGGAGGCCATGAAGGAAGTGCGTATGGCACTTCTGGAGGCCGATGTCAGCTACAAGGTTGTCAAGGAGTTTACCAAGTCTGTTACCGAGCGAGCCTCGGGTGCCGATGTGCTTGAGGCGCTGTCTCCGGCACAGATGGTCGTAAAGATAGTAAACGAAGAGCTCGTAAAGCTCATGGGCAGCGAAAATCAGCGGCTGACTATAGGCTCAAAGTCGCCCAGCGTGGTTATGCTGGTCGGACTTCAGGGCGCAGGTAAGACAACAAACGGCGCGAAGCTTGCAGCGTACATGCGCAAGCAGGGCAAGCGCCCGCTGCTGGCGGCATGTGATATCTATCGCCCTGCTGCGATAAAGCAGCTGGAGACCGTCGGCAAGCAGCTTGACATCCCCGTGTTCCAGATGGGCACGACAAATCCTGTGGATATCGCAAAGGCAGCGGTCGAGCACGCCAAAAAGCACGGCAACGACCTTGTGTTTCTCGACACCGCAGGCCGCCTGCATATAGACGAGCAGCTCATGGACGAGCTGCGCAACATAAAAGAGGCAGTCGAGCCGGCGGAGATCCTGCTTGTTGTCGACGCGATGACCGGACAGGACGCCGTGAACGCCGCAAACGCCTTTGACGAGGCACTTGGCGTGACGGGCGTTATGCTCACAAAGCTTGACGGTGACGCACGAGGCGGCGCAGCGCTGTCTATAAAGGCCAGTACCGGCAAGCCCATCAAGTTTATCGGCGTGGGCGAAAAGCTCGACCAGATTGAGCCGTTTTATCCCGACCGTATGGCGTCGAGAATCCTCGGCATGGGCGATGTCTTGACGCTTATCGAAAAGGCCGAGCAGAACTTTGACGAGAAGAAGGCTCTCGAGATGGCGGAAAAGCTCAAGGCAAACCGCTTCTCGCTTTCCGATTACCTTGAGCAGATGCACTCGTTAAAGGGCATGGGCGACCTAAACGACATTGCAGGCATGATCCCGGGCGTGGACGCAAAGGCGCTCAAGGGCGCAAAGGTCGACGAAAAGAGCCTCAGCCACACCGAGGCCATCATCCTTGCAATGACGCAAGCCGAGCGCGACGACCCGTCGATACTCAACGCCAGCCGTAAAAAGCGCATTGCCGCAGGCAGCGGCACGAGCGTTGTTGAGATAAACAGACTGCTCAAGCAGTTTAACGCCATGCAGGGCATGATGAAGCAGCTTTCCGGCAAGAATATGAAGAAGCTGCAAAAGAAGTTCGGCGGCATGGGCGGCGGAATGCCGGGGCTTGGCGGCTTCGGCGGATTCAAGCTTTGATTACCGACGCGCGAGCGTTTGTAATATATAGAATATATAGAAAAATTTTTGGAGGTGAAAATAAATGGTAAAGATCAGACTTCGTAGAATGGGCGCAAAGAAGGCACCTTACTACCGCATCATCGTAGCTGATTCCCGCTGTCCCCGTGACGGTCGTTTCATCGAGGAACTCGGTACTTACGATCCCATGGCAGAGGGCGAGCAGAGGATCAAGGTTGACATGGAGCGTGCACAGTACTGGATCGCAAACGGCGCACAGCCTACCGAAACCGTACGCGGCCTGCTTAAGAAGGTCGAGGCCTAATAAGGAGAATCTACCGGCATGAAAGAACTTTTGACCTATATCGTGCAGAATCTCGTCGATCATCCCGACGAGGTCTCTGTGACCGAGCGCGAAGCCGGCGGCGAGACCGTTTTTGAAGTGCGTGTCGCCGACGGTGATATGGGCAAGGTCATTGGCCGGCAGGGCAGGATCGTAAAAGAGATCCGTATACTCATGCGGGCTGTTGCCCAGCGAAAGGGCAAGAAGGTATCAGTCGATATAATGGACTGAGATTATAAAAAGGGCTACCCGTCGGTAGCCCTTTTAGACTATGCGAGGGATGAAAAAATGGATAAGAAGCAATTCATAGAAGCCGGAAAGGTAGTCAATACCCACGGCGTTAAGGGCGAGGTCAAGATACAGGTTTGGCTCGACAGCCCGGAGTTTTTGAAAAAATTCAAGACGGTGTATATAGATAACAAGGCGATAAAGCTCGTAAGCGGCAGAGTGCACAAGGGCTTTCTTATCGCCGTTTTGGACGGTGTTGAGGACGTCAACGCCGCAATGAGCCTTAAAAATAAGACAGTCTACATCGACCGCAAGGATGCACGCCTTCCCAAGGGCGCATACTTCTTGCAGGATATAATCGGAGCCGCCGTCGTCACCGAGGACGGCGAGAGCGTCGGCACACTCGAGGATATCCTCGAAACTCCCGCTTCACAGATATATGTCGTTAAAGGCGAGACCGAGCATCTCATCCCGGCGGTGGACGAGTTCATCGTCAGGGTCGATGCGGAAAATGCGGTCGTGACCGTGAGACTGATAGAAGGAATGTAAATTAGTTATGTCAACCATGAGAATTGATATAATGACCCTGTTTCCCGACACCATGAACGCCGTTCTGCACGAGAGCATTTTGGGCAGGGCGGCCAAAAAGGGCATTATAGAGGTCAATTGTGTCCAAATCAGGGATTATACCGAGAATAAGCAGTGCCAGGTCGATGATTACCCCTATGGCGGCGGCTGGGGATGCGTGATGATGGCACAGCCGTTAAAGTCCTGCCTTGATGATATTATGTCAACTACAAAGGGCCGCAAGAGCCGCGTCATCTACATGTCGCCGCAGGGCAAGCCCTACGACCAGCAGACGGCAAGACGGCTGCGTGACGAGTACGACCACCTTGTGCTCGTGTGCGGCCACTACGAAGGCATCGACGAGCGCTTTATAGAGCAGTGTGTCGACGAGGAGATATCCATCGGCGACTTTGTACTCACCGGCGGCGAGATAGCCGCAATGGCGGTGGCAGACTCCGTGTGCCGTCTTGTTCCGGGCGTGCTGTCAGACGAGGAGTGCTTCACCGGCGAGAGCCACTGGGACGGCGTTTTGGAGTACCCGCAGTACACCCGACCCGAGGTCTGGGAGGGGAGAGCTGTGCCGGAGGTGCTGCTGCAGGGCAACCATGCCGCCGTTGACGAGTGGCGGCGCAAAAAAAGCCTCGAGCGCACGATGGATAAGCGTCCGGATATGTTCGAGCGGCTTGAGCTGACCGACAAAAAGGACATTAAGCTTGTTGAGCAGATAAAAAAAGAGCGCAGCCGCATGAAGCTCACGCAGCCTGTAGGCTGCCGGCCGGCAGTTGGGAGTGACATCGATGATATTATGCTTATCGTGCGGCAGGCGAGGAACTATCTTAAAAAGCACCGTGTCGACCAGTGGCAGGGCGAGTACCCCACGCAGAATGTATTCGCCGCCGATATCGCAAACGGCGAGTGCTACGCCGTGACCTACGGCGAACGCCTGGCGGGCTTTTTCTGTCTGACGGAAGCGCCCGAGAGCGGGTATGATAAGATTACCGACGGCAAATGGCACGGCGAGGGCAAATACTGCACGCTGCACCGCATAGCGATTGAAGCGCAGTTTCGCGGAACGGGGCTTAGCGATATGATGATAGATTTTGCGGACGAAACGGCTAAAGCCCGTGGCGCCGAGTGCGTGCGCACCGATACCCACCGCAAAAATAAGGCCATGCAGAAGCTTTTAAAGCGCAAGGGATATGTTTACAGAGGAAATGTGCTTGTTGACGAGGGCGAACATGACCCGGCACGGCAGGCATTTGAGAAAAAGCTATGAGACTTACCGACATTAACGATATAAGATCGCTGCTTGCATCCCATGGCTTTCGGTTTTCCAAATCCATGGGGCAGAACTTTCTGACCGCCGCATGGGTGCCGGAGGATATTGCCGAGGCAGCGCAGCTTGATGAGAATACCGGCGTACTTGAGGTCGGCCCGGGCATCGGCTGCCTTACAGAGCAGCTTGCCATGCGCGCCGGCAAGGTCGTCGCCGTGGAGCTTGACAATGCGCTAAGACCCGTTTTAAACCAGACCATTGCCGGAAAAGATAATGTTGAGATAATATTCGGCGATGTTTTGAAGCAGGATATAAAGGGACTGGTCGCGGAGAAAATGCAGGGGCTGCGTCCCGTCGTGTGCGCAAACCTGCCGTACAATGTCACGAGCCCGCTGATAACCGCGTTTTTGGAGGCCGAGTGCTTTGACAGCGTGACGGTCATGATCCAGCGCGAGGTCGCAAAGCGCATCTGTGCAAAGCCCTCCACGGCTGATTACGGAGCGTTCACCGTGCTCGTCAATTGGTACGCCGAGCCCGAGATGCTCTTTGACGTGCCGCCGAGCTGCTTTATTCCGCAGCCGAAGGTCACATCGAGCGTCATAAGGCTCAAAACTCGCAGCGCACCGCCCGTCAAGGTCAAGGACAAGGCACTGTTTTTCCGCGTCGTCAGAGCTGCCTTCGGCATGCGCCGCAAGACGCTTACGAACGCGCTGAGCGCGAGTTTTAACGAGCTTACTAAGGCCGATATCGAAAATCTGCTCACTGCCTGCGGCTTTGATCAGAAAATTCGCGGCGAGGTGCTGCCCATTGGTGATTTTGCTGCAATTTCGGATGCGATTTTTGACATTTTCAACAAGTCCAAAGTCATTGACGGCAAAGATATAAAGTGTTAGTCTAGTAGAGCTAATAACAGTCTAATGTAGAAAGTAGAAAATGAATTTTTATCTGGCATTAAACGGAGGTAAACATTGATGAACCTGACAAACAATGTACACATTACAAAGTGGGTCGAGGAAATGGCCGCACTTTGTAAGCCCGAGAGCATAGTCTGGATAGACGGCTCGGAAGAGCAGCTTGAAAAGCTTCGCCACGAGGCGATGGGCACGGGCGAGCTTATAAAGCTCAACGAGGAAAAGCTCCCCGGCTGCTACCTGCACCGCTCGGACCCGAACGACGTTGCCCGTGTTGAGGATCGCACCTTCATATGCTCCCGCAAGCAGGAGGACGCAGGCCCCACGAACAATTGGATGGATCCCAAACAGATGTACGAAAAGCTCTACGGCATCTATGACGGCTCGATGAAGGGCCGCACGATGTATGTCATCCCTTACTCCATGGGCGTTGTCGGCTCTGACTTTGCAAAGTACGGCATCGAGCTTACCGACAGCATTTATGTCGTCGTGTCCATGGCTATTATGACCCGCATCGGCAAGAACGTTCTTGACGCTATCGGCGACAGCGCAGATTACATCAAGGGTCTGCACTCCAAGGCCGAGCTCGACCCCGAGAAAAGATACATCGTCCACTTCCCCGAGGATAACACCATCATGTCCGTTAACTCCGGCTACGGCGGCAATGTCCTGCTCGGCAAAAAGTGCTTTGCCCTGCGCATAGCCTCAACCCTCGGCCGTGACGAGGATTGGATGGCTGAGCATATGCTCATCCTCGGCGTAGAAAACCCGCAGGGCGAGGTTCGCTATGTCTGCGGCGCATTCCCGTCTGCCTGCGGCAAGACCAATCTTGCAATGCTCATCCCGCCCGAGGCTTACCGTGAAAAGGGCTGGAAGTGCTGGACTGTCGGCGACGATATCGCATGGCTGCGCATTGGCCCGGACGGCAGACTGTGGGCAGTCAACCCCGAAAACGGTTTCTTCGGCGTTGCCCCCGGCACGAGCGTGAAGTCAAACCCCAACGCCCTCGCCGCTACCAAAAAGAACACTATCTTTACCAATGTCGTCCGCAACCTCGACGATAACACCGTCTGGTGGGAGGGCATGGACAAAAATCCCCCGAAGAACGCAGAAAACTGGAAGGGCGAGAAGTGGGACTGCACCGACGGCTCAAAGGGCGCACACCCCAACTCCCGCTTCACCGCACCGGCAATAAATTGCCCCTGCATCAGCCCCGAGTTTGAGAGTAAGACCGGCGTTCCCATCTCCGCCATCATCTTCGGCGGCCGCCGCGCAAAGACCGCACCCCTGGTCTACCAGTCAAGAAACTGGGATCACGGCGTTTTTGTCGGCAGTATCATGGCAAGCGAGACCACCGCTGCCGCCACCGGCAAGGTCGGCGTTGTCAGACGCGACCCCATGGCCATGCGCCCGTTCTGCGGCTACAACATGGGCGACTACTGGCAGCATTGGATCGACATGGGCAAGAAGCTAAGCAATCCCCCCAAGATATTCAATGTCAACTGGTTCCGCACCGATGACGAGGGCAACTTCGAGTGGCCGGGCTTCGGCGACAACCTGCGTGTTGTCGAGTGGATACTCGGACGCTGCTTCGATGAGGTCGGCGCAGTCGAGACCGAGCTCGGCTACGAGCCCAAGGCAGAGGATATAAACCTTGACGGCAGTGGAGTTTCGGAAGAAACTCTCGAGGATCTTCTCAAGGTCGACAAGGGCCTGTGGCTCGACGAGTGCAAGGGCATCCG
>JALFUQ010000044.1 GCA_022784505.1 Bacillota bacterium | reverse complement strand
AAGGGTTTCCGGGATGCCCTTTGGGATTAAATGCAGCTTCGCCATATTTTCCGTAGTCCCTTAACCAATGACAGATCATGCTTCTGTCTGCATTATATTCCTTTTCAAGTGTTCGCACAGAAATATGTTCGTTTAAATGTTTTCCAATAATTTCTATTTTTTGTTCTTTTGTCCATACTCGTTTCTTCTGCCCTTTTTTCATTTTGATACCTCCCATATATATTTTAGCATAAGAAAAAGGTAGATACATGGTGGTTTTCCACGTGTCTACCTTTATTTTACTATTGCAATACGCGGTTGCTTTTCTATTTTCATATATGTTGAATGCGGCAATGTTTTTTGGTATAATTGACACGGGCCGATTTAAAGATTCAGGTCCGTAAAATGAAGCACAATGGCAAATACCTATAAACAACCCGGTAATTAAGAAACAAAACAGGTAAAAAGTATGAAAAACAAAGAAAGAAAGCTTACAGAAAAGGAACAGCAACGAAAAGAAAAATTTGATATACTTTGCGAAAAAATGGCGTCGGAGGGCTATGTCAAAACGGATTTGACAGTAGGAGTGGTTGCTGCGAATTTTATTGCAATTGTGATAATGGCGCCGTTTATGGCGCTGGCGCTGCTGGCGTTCTGTTTTACTGTTTCAGAGGCAACGGTTTCTTTTACAATTGCGGAAAGCCTTGCGCTCTTTCCCGTTGCCATAGCACTTATTGTGCTTCACGAGCTTATTCACGGCTTTACATGGGGCTGCTTTGCAAAAAGCCGTTTCAGGTCAATTGATTTCGGTGTAATATGGTCTGCGCTTACCCCTTATTGCACGTGCTCAGAGCCTTTGAAACGGTGGCAGTATATTCTCGGCGGACTTATGCCCACGCTGATATTGGGCTTTGGTCTTACGGCAGTATCCTGTTTTTTTCACAGCCTGTTTTGGCTTATTGTTTCGGAACTTTTGATTCTCGGCGGCGGAGGGGACTTTATTATAGCCCTTAAAATACTGCTGCACCGCTCGAAAGGAAAAGATACGCTGTACTATGACCACCCATATGAATGCGGCGTTGTCGTATTTGAAAAATAAGGGCGGCTGTTTATTGTATATTTATTTTTAAAGAAAGGTAAAAATTATTATGAAGGAAAACAGAAAACTGCTTAAAGAAGTTATTGAAGACATTCAGCGCGATCTGTCGGATGAAGAAGTACTTAAACTTCTTGCGGGAAGCAAAATTTCCGTAAATCCGTCAAAGGACAGGGAAAAATACACCTTTGGGCAGAAGGCGGCGGACGCCATAGCAAAGTTCGCCGGAAGCTGGGCGTTTATTTTTTCCTTTGTGGGCGTGCTCGCGGCGTGGATGGTGATAAATATTATCCTTGCGGCAAAAGCGTTCGACCCGTACCCGTTTATACTATTAAACCTGGTGTTGTCCTGCGTTGCCGCCATTCAGGCGCCGCTCATCATGATGAGCCAGAACCGTCAGGAGGAGAAGGATCGCCGCCGTGCCGAGAACGACTACAAAGTCAACCTCAAGACCGAGATAATGATCGAGGATCTGTACGACAAGGTAAACGCCATCCTTGCGAAGCAGTCGGCGCTGGAAAAGAAGCTCGATAGCGATAAGCACGGGGATAGCCGCGAAAATTGAGTTGAAAGAACTCCTCTGAAATTCAGAGGAGTTCTTTCATCCATTCGTCGAGAAATCGCATTTGCTCGGGGGTGTGAAACCAATGCTCGCCGCCGGGCATGACGGTGAAGCCGGCGTTGTGCGCCTCGGCGAAGCTGCGCACGGTGTCCGGCGACTGCAAATGATCCGTTTCGCCGTACAGAATCTCCGTCGGTACATCCCAAGCTATCGGGTGCGTCCGGACATAGCTCAGGTAGTCCCACGACAGCGTCTCGCCGAACGCAGTCTCGATAGTCTTTTCCGCTTCAAGCTGTCGCTCGGTGACATTTGCCCATGTCATCATGCTTTCGATGAGCTTTTCCATGCTCACGATGGGTGAGACGAAAAACGCCCGCTCGATGCTGTCTGCGATGCCGGAGCTCATCGAAAAGTATGCGCCGATGCTGTTTGCTATCAGCACGATGTGCTCATGTCCGAGCCCGGCAACAAACGCCGCAAACTCCGGCGCTGCGTCCCACGGCGTTTCCGCCCTGTAGTCAAAGCCGATGACCTCGGCATTGGGAAGTAGGCTGCGGTAGTGTTCGGCCTCGGCCGCATTGCCGCCCTTGCCGTGAATGTACAATACTGCTGTGTTTTTCATAATTTGCTCCTTGCTTCCGACCCTCGGTCAGCATATACTTCCCCGCCGCCCTTGTCAAGTTGATTTTTTCCCCCCCGAGGTGTGTGGTAAACTGAGCGTGATGGGAGGCTGATACAATGATTTGTGAAATTTGCAGGGACGAGGGGTTTCTCGCTCAGAAGGCCGAGGCGGCGACGGCTTATGATCTCGGTACGGCGCAGGATCTTTTGGACGCGCTCATCGCCCACAAGGTTGGCTGCGTGGGCATGACGGCAAACATGATCGGTGTGTGCAAGCGCATAAAGACCTTCACGGGCTTCACCGCTGAGGTGATCCAGCACGAGATCGACCACCGCGAGGGGGTCATCATTTAAACGAAAAATGCTATGCACACACGGTGCATAGCTCTTTTATTTTGCACGATTCGTCAATTGCGCAGTAAAATGTACTGAGCCGCGGGCTCAAGGAGGGGTCATGTTAAAGAATATCGTGGAGCTTGTTAAGGTCAAAACCATCGTGACCATCATCGTGCTGGCAGTGTGGGCTTACCTTGCCGTCACGGGTGCGATAAGCGCCGATGCGGTGAACAATGTTACCCTGATGGTGATCGCCTTCTACTTCGGCACACAATACGAGCGAAAAGGCAGTCAATAGACTAATCCCTCCGGTCAGACCGGAGGGATTTCGCTATTCAACAAGGCCGTATTTGACCTTTATGCGATCGAGCTTTTCGAGCATCGGCTCGGCGGCAATGTACAGGAAAAACACCGTCGCAAAGGCGTGGATGCAGTCCATAGGGAAGCCCGTGATGTAGTAGGTCATGATCATTTTTGCGTTTATCGACCCGCTGCCCCACAAAAGAAGCGACGCGGGGTTCATGATGCCGCCGTAAATGACGATGGCACACAGCGCACCGAAAACGCACATTGAGCCTCGGGTGCGCCGAAGCAGCCCCTTGCGAAACAGCACACCCGCAAGGAAGCCCGAGATGCCCATGGCGAACATCTGCCATGGCGTCCACGGTCCCTGCGAGAACATGACATTCGACGCGAGCATGGTCATTGCGCCGACCAAAAAGCCGGTCTCGCCGCCGAAGGCTATGCCTGCGATTATTGTCAGCGCAAGCACCGGCTTAAACTGCGGCAGCATGAAAAATGCGGCGCGGCCCGCCACGCCGAGTGCGCACAGCACGGCGATGATGACAAGCTCCCTCGCCTGCGGCCTGCGCCCCTCAAAGATCATGAAAAACGGCAGCATGCACTCTATGAGCACGAGCATTGCCGTGATGTAATACTGCTTTTTGTCGAGGTAATACGCGCCGAAAAACAGCGTCAGTGGGACGAAAACGAGCACCAGAAGTGCCGCTGCGGCGGTGCGCTTGGTGAGCCTGCGGCGGCTCTCGGGGGTCTGCACGGTAATTGGAGGTGCCGATCTTCTTCCGATTGCCAGCATGAACACCAAAAGCGAGGCTATGAGCGCAGCGTATATCTTGACCGAATCCAGCCCCAGCTTCGTAACTCCCGTGGCGTTCACGAGCGCGCTTATGTCGGCGGTGCGCACGGCGTAGACGAAAATTGCAATCGCCGCCATGAGCGACAACAGCGCAATAATCTTGCGGTACAGCGGCAGGGGCTCGGGCTTTTTGTCGGGTTTTGGCTCCATCTTTCCGGTATACTCCGGCACATCGGGAAGCTCCGGCTCGGGCGGGAGCGTGCCGCCGCAGGCGAGGATGACATCCTCGGCGGTAACGGCATCATTGACGATGCCGCGGGAGATGCGGTTTGCCGTGCTCGTGTAAAAGCTGTTGTCGGAGAAAAAGCGTGTGGGCGTGCCCTGCGACACGATGCTGCCGTCAAAAAACAGGGCACAGCGGTCGGCGTAGGCGGCCGCAAACTCGAGGTCGTGCGTAACCGTGACGACGGAAACGCCGCTCTGCGTGAGCCTGCCTAAAATTTTCGCAAGCAGGCGCTTAAAGTGCGCATCGAGCCCCTTTGTAGGCTCATCGAGCAGGAGCACATCCGGCTCTTGCAGCAAGATCATTGCAAGCGCAGCGCGCTGCTGCTGGCCGCCGGACAGGTCATACGGATGGCGGTCGAGTAGCTCCGTCAGGCAGCACAGAGCTGCGACATTCCGCACTTTTTCGTCATTTTTCGACACGGCGTACAGATCCTCGTACACGGTCTTTTTGACGAACAGCGTCTGCGGGTCCTGCGGGAGCATGGACACCCTGCCCTGCGTTTGAAGCTTGCCCCTGTACGGGGTGAGTGCGCCGCAAAGCAGCTTGAGCGTCGTGGATTTTCCTGCGCCGTTGCCACCCAGGATGGCAAATATTTCGCCCTTTTGAACGGTAAGGTCAAGGCCCTTTATAATGTCCCGCCCGTTCTTTTCGTAGCGGAACCACAGCTGCTTTGCCGCTATCACGGTCTCGCCCGCAGGCTTTGCGGGCTTCTCGGGCACAGGGGCGATTTCGTGGTGCCCGGCGTATTCGGCGAGAAACGCCCTGCCCTCGGAGACGGTCACGGGGCAGTCGGAATCAGTCACCAGCCCCGCCCAAATGCGCATGGCGGCGGGCATGGCATCGAACATCGTGTGCTCCATTCCCTTGAGTGCCCTGCCGACAGTCTTGACATCGCCGCAGCAGATGATTTTGCCCTTGTCCATGACGGCGCAGCGGTCGGCCATGGGAAGTGCCTCCTCAAGGCGCTGCTCGGTCAGGAGCACGCTCGTGCCGAGCTCTCGGTTTATTCTGCCGAGCACTGCGAGAAAATCACCGGCGGCAATGGGGTCAAGCTGGCTCGTGGGCTCGTCTAAGATAAGCACCTCGGGCTGCATCGCCATGACGGAAGCAAGGTTTAACAGCTGCTTCTGCCCGCCGGAAAGCTCCGAGACATTTTTATAAAACCAGTCCTCAATGCCGAAAAACGCAGCCATCTCGGCGGCTCGGCGACGGATGACCTGCGTGTCGAGCCCGAGGCTTTCAAGCCCGAAGGCGAGCTCGTGCCAGACCTTGTCGGTGACTATCTGATTATCCGGCGATTGCAGCACGAAGCCGATCTTTGCGCTTTGCGTGAGCAGGTCGACATCATTAAGCGGCTTGCCGCAAAACAATATGTTGCCGCTTTTTGTTCCGTGCGGGGCAAGGGCGGTTTTGAGATTGCGCAAAAGCGTCGACTTGCCGCAGCCGGATGCGCCGCACAGAACGAGAAATTCACCATTTTTGACGCTCAGGCTCACGCCGTCGAGCGCTTTTTCGGTCTGCTCGGGGTAGGCAAAGCTTAAGCTTTCGATATTAAAGACTTCCATCTTTGCTCCTCCCTCAGATCGATGATAGTCGGCGTTAGGCACAGCGCAAGATACGCTGCGAGCGCACAAATCGTCACGGGGCTCAGTGCACCGCGGATGTTCGGAAAATACCGCCAGCTAAGCCCGCCGGTGAAGGCTGCGAGGAGTATGACCCCGCCGCACAGCAACAGCCACGCGAGCATGAGCCTGTCCCGCCGGTCGAAGCGGTAAATTGAAAATGAGCTGCGGTGCGCTAAACCGTAGCCGCGGCTTTTCATGCTGTCGGCAGTGTCGATGGCGTTCTCAAGCGACCATGTTATCATACCTGACAGCACGGTTATTGCATTTTTCGTGCGCCGTAATACGCTGCCGTTTGCAGTGTCGCAGCCGACGCTGCGTCGAGCTTGACGGGTAAGCTCCATCTGCCTTTTGAACTTCGGCACGAAGCGCAGGGTCATGCTCAAAATGAGCGCAAGAGCCGGGCTTACACGGCCGAAAATATACACGAATTTGTCCGATGACAGCACCTCGGTGCCGCAATAAAACCACATAAGCACCGCAGCGAGCATCGCTCCGGCCGCGAAGCCGTATGCGATGCTCTCCTTGGTTATGGGGTTTCCGTTTGACAGGTAGAGCAAAATGGTCTCACCTGCGTGGTTGAAGGCGGGGTTTATGACCACCGCCAGCAGTACGACCGGCAGTATGAATTTCACACCGAAGCCCGCCGCCCTGCGTCCTTTCAGGCGCACGGCGTAAGCCACCGAGCCGAAAAGCGCAATGGCAAGGCAGGCCGGGTGCATGAATATCATGCCGAAGAACAAAACCAGCGCAAAATATATGAAGTTTACCGTCGGGTGGTAGCCCGAAAACGTGTCGGTATTAGCCATTTCAGTCGCTTCCCATTGCGTAGCCGCCGCCGATATCGTCGCCGTAGGCGCAGGTGTAGCGCCACTCGACGGTTTCGCCCTGCTTGAGCTGATAGCGGCTGCATCCGTAGTTGGGATACCAGCCGTCGACGCGGTACATCCATCCGGAGGCCTGACCGCAGTCGAACTCATACAGGTTGTGGATACCCTCGACATAGGCGCTGTTGTACATGGGCGTAAACGACGCTTCCATGTGTATACCCTTTTCGGCGCAGATGCGCTTTAAGACATCGTACACCGACTCGCCCTCGTAGAAGGTGACCGTCTGCGCAGGCAGGATAATGCCGTCAGACGGCACAGCGTCGAGCTTATCCGGGTCGAGCATGTCAAGGTTATTGAGTATCGTCGAGCACTCGATTGAGAAGGTACAGGTATACTTTGTGCGCTTGTCGACCGTCGTGTCCTCTGGCTCGACGGGCATGGGCTTGCCCGCCGGTACCGGGTCTGTTTTATACTTATCCTGCTCTGTCTGCTTGCCGTCGGACACAACCCTATCACTGCCGGTCGAGCTTCCGCTCGCTGTGGGTGCGGGCGTTGCCGGAAGCTCATCGGGCGTGATGAGAAGGTTGGGCATGACCTCTGTGACAGCGAAGTTTAAAATGCTCGTCTTTTCACCGGTGACAGAGGCAGAACACAGCGGCGTTTTCTCATCGGACTTGTAGACCGTCGCCGTTTGGCAGTCCCATTGTGTGTCAAGATACACGGACAAAACCGGCGCAAAGCAGAAGCTCTCGGCTGCGTGCAGGTCAATGTAAATTCCGTTTTCGGCGTTGTCGATATCAAGGCCGAGGTTCAGCGCCTTGACCTCGGCAATGTCGCTGCCGAACACCGTCCACTCGTAGCGGTACGCGCCGCTTTGGCCGCAGAACACGGCCACGGCATTTTCGTCCTTTATTTGCTGCACGGTGCTTTCGGGGACAATGCCGTCCTCGGGCAAGTCAACGCTTCCCTGCAGAATATTTTCGTTTGCGGCAAGAAAATTATCACAGCCCGTGGCCGAAAACAGCATCACAAAGCAAAAAAGAAGGCATAAAAATTTTTTCATATCAGTTTCCTATGATCACTCTGCCGCTGTGGGTCTTGAGTGTGTTTTTTACGGATGCAAGGCTGTCTTTTTCATCGCTTGCGGCAAACACCGCATCGGCAAACGATATCTCGATGATATCGCCGCTTTGCACGCTGCCGCGAAGCTTGAACCTGAGCCTGAACAGCACCCTGTCCCCGTCCGGCAGCAGGTCTTTTGAAAACGCCTGCCTGCCGCCGGTAAGGTCAAGGTACATGACATTTATCTGCCCTATCTCGTTGCTGCGCTCGACATTCACGCCCCATTTGGGAAGCTCGGTCACGGCACCGTTTGCCTTTTTTTCGCACGGAACGAGCACATTGCCCTCCTCGAGCCCGAGAAATTCAAGCTTATTCGAGTCAAAGTTCATCGAAAAGCTCGCCGCCGGATAGAGCTCGCCTTCCTTGAGGTCGGAGAGCGTGACGTCGAGCGTGAACTCGCCCCTGTCTGACCGGCTCATCTTATTCGGTGTCTCGATGGTGACGG
Organism: Bacillota bacterium; assembly: GCA_022784505.1. Taxonomy (GTDB): domain Bacteria; phylum Bacillota; class Clostridia; order Oscillospirales; family Oscillospiraceae; genus F23-B02. The sequence goes on along the minus strand of JALFUQ010000044.1, from coordinate 28,200 downwards.
CGGGGGTAAGAGACAATGCCCCACCGTCCCCGAACAGGAAAAACGCCGGCACCGCAAGTGCGATGAGCACGAGCGCAGCTATTATGATTATTACTTTTTTCTTGCTGTTTTTCTTTTCTTCCATAGCTTATGCTGCTGCTTTTGCGACAACACCGAAGTCGTCGCCGTTTACGAAGTTCTCGACGATGCCAAGTGCGTCGGAGGTGTTGATGCGGCCGTCGCCGGTGACGTTGGTGCGCAGGATGCCCTCGTCATCGGGAGCGTCGGTCTTGCGCAGCCATGCGTTTGCGGCGTTGAGCGCGTCCTGAGCGTTTACTACCCCGTCGGAGTTTGTGTCGCCGAAATTAAGCGCATCGGCGGTCTCGGTCTCATCGTAGGTGTAGTTTGCGGCATTTGCAAATTCACCGAGGTCTGTGTCGGCAGGAACCATTGCAACATAGGTGCAAACGCCGAGCTTTTCGCTGAGCAGGCGGCTGTAGTGAAGCTTCACAGCGCCGTTCTTGTAGCTTATCTGTGCGCCGTTCTCAAGCTCGGTCGCGAAGATAGCAATTGCCATCTTGTCGGTCGGGATCAGGTCTACACCGTCGCCGACATACAGGCACTTTGCGGTAAACGATACGCCCTTGACAACATCCGAGGTTGCCTTGGCGGTGGCGGTGTTAACGACGGTGACTGCGCTGTCATCGCTCTCGTCGGAGCTTTTCTTGAGGTTCATTTCGTCAACGGAAACGGTGATCTCGCCCTTGTTCTTGACGCTGATATCGTCCGTGAGCTCAAGGCCGACAATGAAAAACTCTGCGGGAAAGCTTGAGCCGCTGACTTCGATAGTGCTGTTGTTCTCGGCATCGAAGTAGACTATGCGCAGCTTGCCGTTTTCGTCGAGATTGTACATGACATTGCCGCCGGAAACACGGCTGCCCATGGTAACGCCGGTGACGGTGACGTTCTTGGGGATGCTGAGGGTAGCGTCAACGAGCTTCCAGCCGGCCTCGTTGTCCCAATCGGAGACGCTGACGATAGCGTTGAAGGTCGTGCCCTTCTTGTTGCTGATCTCGGCGGGCAGGGAAATGCTTGCGGAGATGCCGGCCGGCTCGGGATGGGTAACATCGCTCATGTCGTAAAGTGCGTTTTTGTTGTTTACAAAGCGGTCGTATGCAACGAGTGCATAGCAGGCCTGATCGGTCGCCATGGCGTTCACCTCGCCGCCTGCGTAGCCGCCGGTTGTCTCAAGCACATGGGCAAAGCCCTTGCCGTCGGGAACGTAGAACTCAAGCAGTGCGTCGACTGCCGAGCCGCCGGATTTTACAAAGCGGCTGTCTGTGCTCGGGTCGATGCCCCAAGCGGTGCAGGCAACGATGACCTGTGCGATGCTCTCGGAGTTAACGCTGCCCCAGGATGCGTAGCCGCCGTTATCCTTCTGGATGCTCGAAAGTGCTGCAAAGCCGCGCTCAGCTGCGTCCTTGACATCGGAGTTATCGGCGTAATCTGCAAGCGCCTGCAGTGCCATTGCGGTCATGTCGGGGTCTGCGGTGGTGCCGGAAAGTGCCCAGCCGCCGTTTGCGAGCTCTGCTTGGAGTATGTAATCAACACACTGTTGACGGATGGTGGCATCCGAGGTCTTGTAGTTATAAGTATCAAGGGCGATGAGCGCAAATACCGGTCCGTTGAGTCCCTGCTTCTTTATCCAACTGAAACCGTTTGCGCTGTATGCGCCGACAAGGTCAACACCGCCGACCTTGGTCGGGTCCTTGCCGATGGCGGAAAGCGCCATGATGAGGCGGGAGTTTTCGGTGCTCTTCACCTTGTGGAGCGCACCGTTGAGATTAACGGACGCCGCCTTTTCCTTGACGGTCTCCTCGATGCGGGAGTAGTAATCTTCAAAGTACTTGTCGCCGGTGTCGTAGTAGTTGCCGCGTGCAAGAGACAGAACAGTCCACTCGCCGGCTCCCGTGCCGAAGCTCGGTTCTGTTACGGTGGCGGCAAGCTGCGCCATGGTCTCGTTGAGGGTGGTCTTGTAATCGGCCTTGTCGCCGGTGTCACCGGCGGTGAGAATTGCGACTGCCGCGTCTACCTCGTCCTGAGTTGCGGTGAGGTTTTCCATGACGGGCATGACCTGCGCCTTCTTGGCTGCATCGCTGCAGTTTGCGTATGCTGCGTACAGCTCGGCCTTCTTTGCACCCTCGAAGAACGAAGGCATGCCCCAGCCGGTGTCAACGCCGAGGTCGGCGCCGTAGCCGTGCAGTGTAAACTGCCAGCGGACAACATAGGTGTTGCCGAGGTCGGACGGGCAAAGCGCCTTCTGTTCCTCATTTTCAAGGTACCAGCCTGCGCAGCCGACATTGATCATGAAGTCGTTGACGGTGATCATCCAGCCGGACATGCTGTCGTAGTCAAACTCGCCGAGGTACTCGTCGTTGTTGCCGTCGTTTTCGTCGTTGGACGGGCCGCCGTTTTCGGTGATGACCGAGGGGATGTCTAGATAGCCCTTGTCGACATTCTTGATGCTCGACACATAGGCGGTATCTGTCCAGTTGCCGGTCATGGTGTAGTCGATGTTGTGGTCGATGAAGAACGCAAGCGTTGCAAGACCTGCGGTCACCTCGCTGCGGTCAAGAGGTCCGTAGCCCTCCGTTTCCAGCAGAGCGTTTATCTCGCTGAGCGTGTACACCTGCGGCTCAAAATACAGGCCCTGACCAAGGGTCAGCCCCTCCATGGATACGACGACCTTAAATTCGTCGTCATCTCCCTGCGCCGCAAATGCCACGAACGACAGCGATGCGAGCATCACTACCGCGAGCACGGCGGCGAGCAGTCTTTTGCCGGTGTTTTTCATATTGCACCTCCGTAAAAAAATACACTCTTTCTATTCGAAAGAGTGCAGCAATTTATCTCCCTGAAAGTGGGTATCACAAGCTTGGCCTTGGGCGTGAGGCGCAAAAAATGAGCGCCCCGACCAATGCCAAACGGGCAATGATAAATCGGCTGCACTCTTCACGCCAAAGTAAATGTAAACCTAAAAAGCACGGCAGGTCTCCTGACTTATGACCGGATAGTCCGCCTTCTCAATGCACCCGCCGAAGGACAGGCCACACCAATGGCATAAATGGACTCCCGTTGTGTCAAATACAGTAATGGCGGCTGTTCCGGACTCGAACCGGATTCCCTTTTAATCTAAACTCATTTCTACAGCTTTTAGAACCGTACTTCCATATCAATTCACTTGTGAGGCCATTATAACTAATAATTTCTTATTTATCAACAGTTTTTGAGCAGGACGCAAAAAATCGGAGAAATTTCTTCTCCGACGGCATTATATTACCACATTTTTAAAGACTCCACAGCCGAGGCGCTGCTCGGGGATGACTACGGCTTGATCGCCCGGAGCATGACGCAGGGGCTCGGCTTTTTTCTGCCCGCCTTTAACGGCAGCCCGGAGGATGGTCTGCGCCTTATCGTCGATCGGCAGCTTTCGCCGTCAGTGCTCGGGCGCAGCGTATTCTGCGAGGATGAGCTGCGCCGCTCGGGCTGCGTGCTGGCACGAAAAACCTAACCTAAATTAACCTACATTTATATAATGACTGCGATTTGCAGGTTAATTCGAGCTAAAAATTTTGCATTTTACACGGATTTTACAATTACCGTCTGTCCATTTTTACAATTATGGGGTATTATCTTAGCATAAAGAAAATCAAAAGAAAAGCGTTGGAGGCATAAGCATGATATACTGCGTTGAGGATGAGGGCAGCATCCGCGATCTGATGCTGTACACCTTGAATATGGCCGGCTTCGAGGCGCAGGGCTTTGCAAGCAGCGAGCCGTTTTGGGACGCGATGAAGGCAAAGCGTCCTGAGCTTATCTTGCTTGACATCATGCTGCCCGGCGAGGACGGCATCACCGTGCTGCGCAGACTGCGCTCATCGCCGGTGACAGCCGACATTCCCGTTATCATGGCGACAGCCAAGGGCAGCGAGTATGACCGTGTCGTGGGGCTTGACCTCGGCGCAGATGACTATCTGTCAAAGCCCTTCGGCATGATGGAGATGGTCTCCCGCATCAAGGCGGTGCTGCGCAGGGCAAGCCCCAAGGCCGCCGCGCCTGCGGTTTTGTCGCTGGGCGAGATATCGCTCGACCCGACGAGGCACAGCGTGTCATCCGGCGGTCGTGAGGTCGTGCTGACACTCAAGGAATATGACCTTTTAAAGCTCCTTTTGGAGCACCCGGGTCAGGTGTTTACAAGGGAGCATCTATTATCCTCTGTCTGGGGTTCGGACTTCATCGGTGAGAGCCGCACGGTGGATGTACACATCGGCACACTGCGCACGAAGCTCGGTGCTGCCGGGCGGCATATACAGACCGTGCGCGGCGTGGGCTATAAGCTTGAGGTGTGAGCATGAGCAAGAAAATTTTTAACTCAATATGGGTCGTCGCGCTTGCGGTGCTTTTAGCGTCGCTTGTGTTCATCATGGGCATAACATACAGCTATTTCTCCGACGTGCAGGAGGCGCAGCTTCGCATCGAGACAGAGCTTGCGGCAAAGGGCACTGCCATGGACGGCGCGGACTACCTCGACGGGCTGGGTGAGAAAAATTACCGCATCACATGGATAGGCCGTGACGGCACGGTCCTTTACGACAGTCAGGCAGACTCGGCCGAGATGGAAAACCACCTCGAGCGTGAAGAGGTGCAGCAGGCGCTCAAGACCGGCCACGGCGAGAGCTGCCGCTACTCCAAGACGCTTTCCGAAGAGCTTCTGTACTGCGCCGAGCTTCTGCCCGACGGCACGGTGGTACGCCTGTCGAGCGTGCGCTCAACGGTACCCATGCTGCTGCTCGGCTTTGCGCAGCCTATCGCCATTGTTGCGGTGCTCGCACTGGCGCTGAGCTTCTGGCTGGCAGCACGACTGTCCAAAAAGATAGTCGAGCCTATAAACGCCCTCGACCCGGACAAGCCCTCGGACTACATCGGCAAGGAAGCGTACACTGAGATAGAGCCGCTGCTTTTAAAAATGCGGATGCAGCAGAACGAGATAGCGAAAAATCAGGCAGAGCTTGAAAAAACCTCGCAGATACGGCAGGAGTTCACAGCCAACGCCTCGCACGAGCTGAAAACGCCGCTGCACGCAATTTCCGGCTATGCCGAGCTTTTGGAAAACGGCATGGTCAAGCAGTCGGACATCCGCCCGTTTGCCGGAAAGATACGCCTTGAGGCGCAGCGCATGACGCAGCTTGTGGGCGATATCATCGACCTTACGCAGCTCGACGGCGGGGCTGACGGCATGCAGTGGGAGCTGTGTGACCTCAAGTCCATTGCCGAAAACGCCGCCGACAGCCTGCAAAGCGCCGCCGCGGAAAGCTCGGTCGAGCTCACGGTCAGCGGTGAAAGTGCCTCGGTGCGCGGCATCCCGCAGGTGCTCTACAGCATCGTGTACAATCTGTGCGACAACGCAATCAAATATAACCGCCCCGACGGCAAGGTGAGCGTGTCGGTCGCAAAAGAGCCGAGCAGCGTGCGGCTATGTGTCGCCGACACCGGCATCGGCATCTCCGAGGAGCACCAAAGTCGCATATTCGAGCGCTTCTACCGAGTTGATAAGAGCCGCTCTAAGGAGGTCGGCGGCACGGGTCTGGGGCTTTCCATCGTAAAGCACGGGCTTATGATACACCACGCCCGCCTTGAGCTTGACAGCGCCCCCGGCAAGGGCACGATTTTTACGATACACTTCCCGACCGCGGAATAGCGAAAAATCCCCGAGTCAAAATGCGCCGAACCATAAAAACGTACAATACGCACCCCCCTGATGCAGGAAAACAGAAGCACTGGATCAGGGGGGATTACTATGGCGGAAAGAAGATACACGCACACAAAATTTTTGGGAGCATAAATTGCGGCGTTGAAGAAACTGCCCGCCGGGTACAGCGTCATACTGTCAGCGCCGGCAAACGGCCTTACTATCACGCACGTAATGAACTTTGCACTTGACAAATACTAATGGAAATAGTTAAAGTTAAGCGCAGAGGTGATATTATGATTACAGCGCAGGAAGCGTTAGGCAGACTCATGGATGGCAACAGGAGATATCTCAGCGCCGAGACGGGGTGCGGTGATGTTTCGCTTGCAAGTCGGATGCGGACGTGCTCGCAGGGGCAGGCACCGTATGCGATCATTATTGCGTGCTCGGACTCGCGCGTTATTCCCGAGAGCATCTTTTCCGCCGGTATCGGCGATCTGTTCGTGATAAGGGTCGCGGGAAATGTAATCGACAACCACCAGCTCGGCAGCATCGAGTACGCCGCCGAACACCTCGGCTGCAAGCTCATCATGGTGCTCGGGCACGATCACTGCGGGGCTGTCGATGCGGCGATAAACCACGACCCGGACGGCTACATCAAGTTCATCACCGATGAGATCCGTATCGCCATCGGCGACGAGACCGACGACTACGCCGCATGCTGCCTGAATGTAAAGCACAGCATCGAAATGATAGAAAGCAGCATCGAGATACGCCAGGAGGAGACCCACGGCCTCAAGGTCGTCGGTGCGCTCTACCACCTGTCCGACGGCAGCGTCGAAATTCTTTGAATGCAAAAAGCCGGATAAGGCAGACATTTCAGTCTGTGCCTTATCCGGCTGTCGTTTCCTTGAACGACTCGTCCTCCGAGCCAAGACAGTGTGATAACACAAAAAGCCGCTTTGTCAAGTGGCGGTTTTTCGCTTTTTATTCGCCAAAGTCGAGAACTCTGCGCATACGGATGAGGGTGTTGCGGTTTCTGATGGCCGAGGACACGGCGAGCATTTCGTCGGAAAGCTCGGACTTGATGCCAATGTGCTCGGGCAGGTACTTGCAGCCGCAGGCTTCGTACAGCTCCGCCATTTCCTCGACGGAGGGGAGCTTGTTTATCATGCTGCGTATCTCGTCCCAGTGGTCGACGATATTCTGCGGATCAAACGTTCCGAGGACATCGTTTGCGTTCTCCTTAATAATTCCCGGGGCGAGGCGGTCGCCGAACTTTTCTCTTATCCACTGTTCGCTTAAAGGCTCAAACTTCTTTGCCTTGGGCGTGGGGAGGGCGGCCAAGCGGTGGTACTCCCTCAGGCACAGGAATGTACCCACGCCGACGCACTCACCGTGGATGCCCTCGGCCTCCTCAAAGCGGGGCGGGTGCATCTCGACAAGGTGGGCGGCAAGGTGCTCGGCACCGGAGGCCGCTCTGGAGTGGTTAAGAAGCTGCATGGTAAGACCCGACTCCATCTGCGCCATGGTCATGGCCTCGTGGTCGACCTCACCGGTCTTGGCAAGCTTATCGGCGGCCTCACGCATGATCTTCAGCGCATGCTCGGCCAGCTCGCACACCTTGGGGCAGAAATACTCGCCCGCCACCATGTGAGAGACCTTCCAGTCGAACACGGAGATGTACTTGGACAGAATGTCGTTTATGCCGCTGGACACAAGGCGCATGGGAGCGCCCTTGATGATATCAAGATCGGTCACGACGAGCGTGGGAGCGCACATGGGCGTAGACTTCTTCTGACCGTTTATGATTGCCGAGCAGATGTTGGCGGTGAAGCCGTCGGACGATGCAAGCGTGGGTATCGCAACAAAGGGGATGCCGAGCTTATACGCCGGATAGCGGCCGAAGTCCATGATAGTTCCCGCGCCGTAGGCGACGATGACCTCGGGGTCATCGAGCTTTGTCATCATGTCCTCAATGAGCGTATCCTCGGCTCTCAGCCCCTGCGCCTCGAGCACGATCTCCTGATCTGCGGCAACATGCTTGCCCTCTGTGAGCTTATAAATGACCGAGTCGTACACGACGGCGCGTTTTTTGCCCGCAAGGCCGACATCGGCCATGTACTTTTCAAAATTTTTGATAGCGCCGTACTCAACGACGACCATCTTCGTTTCAAGCTCGTGGTCGCGGCCGCACTCGCATATACCTGCGTATTTTGCGCAATCCATGATCATAACAATATACCTCGTTTCGTTCAATTGTTAACTAACTAGATTTTATAATAAGTATGCTAAAATCGCAAGATAGATAATGTAGCTAATGCAGCATTTTTACAGTCTTTTTACACATTTAGTCTGTTCGGTTTTACAAAAATGAGTTAATATAGAGCCATGAGAGAGAAAGGATGTGATAATATGATAGATTTTAACACAAAAAAGGGTTTTATCTGCGATATGGACGGTGTCATCTACCACGGCAACTGCATTCTGCCGGGCGTGGTGGAGTTTATAGACTGGCTCCAGGCAAATGACAAGGGCTATCTGTTTTTGACCAACAACAGCGGCTGCACGCCCAAGGAGCTCAACCAAAAGCTTACACGCATGGGGCTCGATGTCCCCGAGGAGCACTTTTACACGAGTGCACTTGCGACGGCGGCGTTTATCAAGGAGCAATCCCCGGGCTGCTCGGCATATGTCATAGGTGAGGCGGGACTTTTAAATGCCCTGTACGATGCGGGCATCACCATGAACGATGTCAATCCCGACTATGTCATCGTCGGCGAGGGCAAGGCGTATTCGCTGGATACCCTGACTAAGGCGACGAACCTCGTTATGGCCGGCGCAAAGCTCATCGGCGCAAATTCCGATATCTCGGGCCCAATTGAGAACGGCATTGCACCGGCATGCCGTGCGCTCATTGCGCCTATCGAGATGGCGACCGGCACGGAGGCGTATTTCTGCGGCAAGCCGAACCCGCTCATGATGCGCACGGGGCTCAAGATTCTCGGCTGCCACTCGGGTGAGGCGGTCATGATAGGCGACCGCATGGACACCGATGTCATTTCCGGCATGGAAAGCGGCATGTCCACGGTGCTCGTTATGTCCGGCATTTCCACCCGCAAGACGCTTGAGCACTTTGCCTACCGCCCGACGATGGTACTCGACGGTGTGGGCGATATCGTCAAGGCCGCAAACGGCAAGTAAAACTTCAATTCTTCAGGCCGCAGGGGCTCTCCCCTGCGGTTTTTTCATGCTCCAATCTTACAAACTCTTTACAAAAACATGATATTAGCCTTTACGGACAAACGATAATCTATGACCGTACCCAAGGAGAACATCAAAATAGATTTTGTACAAAGGAGTATGCAAAATGAAAAGAAATAGCTTGATAGCCGCCGTTATGGCAGCGCTTATGTCGCTCGCACTTTTAGCCGGCTGCGGCAGCAGCACAGAGCCCCAGAGTGTTTCCACCAACGGCTCGACCTCCATGGAGAAGGTCATCGGCGCACTGAGCGAAAAGTTCATGGAAAACAACAAAGACATCACCGTCACTTACGACCCCACCGGCTCCGGCACCGGCATCGAGGCGGTCAGCACCGGAAAGTGCGATATCGGCCTTTCCTCCCGTGCACTTAAGGACAGCGAGACCGGCCTTACCGGCACGACCATTGCACTTGACGGCATTGCAATCATCGTAAACGCAGACAACAAGGTTGCAGACCTTTCCGTCCGGCAGATCGCCGATATCTTCACCGGTAAGATCACCAACTGGAAGGATGTCGGCGGCGACGATCTTGAGATCACCTGCATCGGCCGGGAAGCAAACTCCGGCACCAGAGACGGCTTTGAGTCCGTCACCGGCACAAAGGACGCATGCAAGCTTTCGCAGGAGCTCACCTCAACCGGCGCTGTCATCTCCGCAGTAGGCAGCAACAAGAACGCCATCGGCTACGCCTCCCTCTCGGCGGTTGAAGGTCAGGACGGCATCAAGGCAGTCACCGTAGGCGGCGTTGCCTGCTCCGAGGCAACCGTTCTCGACGGCAGCTACGCCATTCAGCGCCCCTTTGTCCTCGTGACCAAGGACGGCACCGAGCTTTCAGCCGCAGCAAAGGCATTCTTCGACTTTGCAACAAGCACCGATGCTGCCGACCTCATCCGCAGCGCAGGCGCAGTCCCCGCAGCAAAGTAAGCAAAGTGCAGGCAATGCCCCGTGTTAGCACACGGGGCATTACGATTAGGAGCTGTCCATGAAACGAAAAAAGACGATTGAAACGGGCTTTCGCCTGCTGTTTTTAATATGCGGTCTTATTGCGGTGGCGTTCGTGCTGCTTATCAGCATCTACCTCATAATCGCCGGTATACCTGCCATCCGTGAGGTGGGGCTCATAAACTTCCTGTTCGGCGACACATGGAATGCCGGCACGAGTGAGTTTGGTATTCTGCCGTTTATCCTCACGAGCGTTTACGGCACTGCCGGTGCGGTCGTCATCGGCGTACCGATAGGCATACTCACGGCGCTGTACCTTTCAAAGGCCGCACCGCCGAGGGTCGCAAAGCTTGTGAACACCGCAGTTGAGCTGCTTGCAGGCATCCCCTCGGTCATATACGGCCTTGTGGGCATGATAGTCGTTGTACCGGCGGTACAGAGCGTGTTCGGCCTGTCATCTGGCGCATGCCTGCTGACTGCAATTCTTGTGCTCGCCGTCATGATCCTGCCCTACATTATAAGTATCTCGAAAACGGCGCTGGACGCAGTCCCGCCCGAGTACGAGGAAGCGTCGCTCGCGCTCGGTGCGCTCAGGACCGAGACTTATTTCAAGGTCTCGCTTCCGGCGGCTAAGCGTGGTATCGCAACCGCCGTTGTGCAGGGCGTGGGCAGAGCAATGGGCGAAGCGATGGCGATAATCATGGTCGCAGGCAATGTCGCAAACATGCCGGGCCTGTTTTCCTCCGTCCGCTTTCTCACGACCGCCGTCGTTTCGGAAATGTCCTACGCCTCCTACGGCACGCTGCACAGAAATGCGCTGTTTTCCATCAGCCTGGTTCTGTTTTTGTTCATCATGATGGTCAACACGCTGCTGCACATGATATCGCACAACAAGGAGGACTAAGGCATGAGAAAAGCTAAGGACAAAACTCTTAAATTCCTTATGTCGCTTTGCGCCGCCGTGACCTGCCTGCTGCTCATCGGTCTGATCGGCTACCTGCTCTACCGCGGCATTCCGGGCATAAACGCAAAGTTCCTCACGACGCAGACAAGCTACATTTCAGACTCCATCGGCATACTGCCGAACATCCTGAACACCCTGTACCTTATAGTCCTCGTCATGATCATCGTCGTGCCGCTGGGCGTGGGTGCTGCGGTGTATCTCACCGAGTATGCGTCAAATAAGCGCATCTCAAACGCCATCGGCTTTGCCGTCGAAACGCTCACGGGCATCCCGTCAATTATCTTCGGCCTTGTCGGCATGCTGTTTTTCACGCAGATATTAGGGCTAAGGCAGGGCATCCTCGCAGGCTCGCTCACGCTTATAATCATGGTGCTGCCGACGGTCATCAGCAACACAAAGGAGAGTCTGTTAGCCGTGCCGCAGTCGTACCGTGAGGGTGCGCTGGCGCTCGGCTCGGGCAAGTGGCACATGGTGCGCACGGTGGTGCTCCCGAACGCCGTTGACGGCATCGTCACCGGCTGCATCCTCGCAGTCGGCAGAGTGGTCGGTGAATCGGCGGCGCTGCTGTTCACCGCAGGCTTCGGTCTTAAACTCCTCGGCTTTGCCGAGGCGCTCCAGTCCTCGGCGGCCTCGCTGACCGTGGCACTTTATATCTACGCAAGCGAGGAGGGCAAGTTCGATGTCGCCTTCTCCATCGCCGTCATACTCATCTGCATCACCCTCATCATTAACCTCGCCGCCTCCCTCGTCGGCAAGAAAGTGAGAAAAAGCTAATGGAACAACCTATCATTAAAGCCGAAAACTTGCAGCTGTGGTACGGAGAGCATCAGGCTCTGCGATCTATCAGCATGGATATCATGCCGCAGAAGATAACCGCCCTCATAGGCCCGTCCGGCTGCGGAAAATCAACATTTCTCAAAACTCTTAACCGCATGAACGACCTTGTACCGAATTGCCGCATCCAAGGCCACATAAGCTTTAAGGGGGAGGATATCTACGCCGACGGCACGGATGTGACCGAGCTGCGCACGAAGATAGGCATGGTGTTTCAAAAGCCCAACCCCTTCCCCATGAGCATCTACGACAACATCGCCTACGGTCCGAGACTGCACGGCGTGCGCTCCAAGGCAAAGTTAGACGAGATAGTCGAAGCCTCGCTTAAAAGTGCGGCTATCTGGGACGAGTGCAAGGACAGACTTAAAAAGTCCGCCCTCGGCATGTCCGGCGGCCAGCAGCAGCGCCTGTGCATCGCACGAAGCCTCGCCGTTGCGCCGGAGGTGCTGCTCATGGATGAGCCGACGAGCGCTCTCGACCCTATCTCCACCGGAAAGATCGAGGAGCTGGCGCAGGAGCTCAAAAAGGACTACACCATCGTCATCGTGACCCACAACATGCAGCAGGCCGCCAGGATTTCCGACAGCACGGCGTTTTTCCTGCTCGGCGAGCTTGTGGAGTTTGGCGACACCGAGGGCGTGTTCTCCATGCCGAAGGACAAAAGAACGGAAGCATACATCACGGGGAGGTTCGGATAATGCGAAGCATATACGACGAGCAGCTGAGCACGCTGCGCGAAAGTCTGAGCACAATGAGCGCTCTTTGCGAGGCTGCCATCGCCAAGGCCGCAAAGGCGCTGCAAAATAACGACCTTGCGCTGGCCGATGAGGTGCACGGCGTAACGGAAAAGATAGACCATCTCGAACGGGATGTGCAGTCGCTGTGCTTGAAGCTTTTATTGTTGCAGCAGCCGGTTGCGACCGATCTGCGTGCGGTTTCTGCGGCGCTTAAAATGGTCACCGACCTTGAGCGCATCGGTAACCAGTCGGCGGATATTGCCGAGATAGTGCAGACCGGCGCTCTGCCGGACAATGCGCCCAAGCAGGCGCTGCACGACATGGCGCTGTCGGTAATAAAAATGGTCAACGGCAGCGTGGAGGCGTTTCTTAATAACGACACAAAGCAGGCGCGTAAGGTCATAGATTATGACGATGTCGTAGACCGGCACTTTGACGGCATGAAGCAGCTGCTTATAGAGACTATCCGCACCGACCGCAGCATGGGCTCGTGCGCGATCGATCTTCTCATGATCGCAAAATACTTAGAGCGCATCGGCGACCACGCCGTGAACATCGCAAAGTGGGTCATTTTCGTTGAGACCGGCGAAATTGCGGATGTAAATTGAAATTATAAAGTGTAAAATCACGATTTTACACGGATTTTACAATTTGACGGTCTTGGATTTGACATATTGCTGATACCCTTAGTTCGTAATATGAACTAAGGGGTATTGGCATGGACATTTTTTCTGTATTAAATTTGATAGGCGGCCTGTGTCTGTTTTTGTTCGGCATGAATCTGATGGGTCAGGCGCTCGAGCGCAGAGCCGGAAGCGGCCTGCGCACGCTTTTGGGTAGGCTCACAAGTAACAAGTGGGCCGGTCTGCTCACGGGTCTTGGCATAACGGCCATAATTCAGTCATCATCCGCGACAACGGTCATGGCGGTCGGCTTCGTTAACTCCGGGCTCATGTCCCTGAGCCAGTCTATCAATGTCATCATGGGCGCAAACATCGGCACGACCGTCACGGCATGGATACTCTCGCTTGCGGGCATCGACAGCCACAATGTGTTTATCCAGCTTCTCAAGCCCTCATCGTTCACGCCGATACTCGCCCTCATCGGTGTCATCCTGCACATGTTTTCAAAGGACGACCGCAAAAAGGACAGCGGCACCATCCTGCTGAGCTTTGCAACGCTCATGTACGGCATGGACACAATGTCCGGCTCCGTCGCCGGACTGCGTGATGTGCCCGAGTTCAGACAGCTGTTTGTAATGTTCACAAACCCCATTCTGGGCGTTGCCGCCGGTGCGCTGCTGACCGGCATCATCCAGTCATCCTCGGCCTCCGTCGGCATTTTGCAGGCGCTGGCGGCGACCGGCCAGGTAAGCTACGGTGCGGCCATCCCCATCATCATGGGTCAGAATATCGGCACCTGCGTCACGGCACTTATCTCCTCCGTGGGCGCTAACAAAAACGCAAAGCGCACCGCCATGGTGCACTTAAGCTTCAACGTCATCGGCACCGTCGTTTGGCTGACGGTATTCTGCATCGTGAAAGCGGTGTTTGCTCCGGCGCTGTTTGGCGAGAGCGCAACGATGTTCGGCATCGCCGTTGCCCACTCGCTGTTTAACATCGCCTGCACGGTGATCATGCTGCCGCTCGGCGGCTTTCTCGAAAGGCTCGTGTGTTTGCTCATCCCCGACGGCAAGCAGCCTGCACATGACGAAACGCTTGACGAGCGCCTGCTCGCCACCCCGACGCTCGCTCTCGAGCGTTGCCGCCTGCTGATGGACGAGATGAGCGCAGCGACAAAGACGGCGCTTTACCTGAGCCTTGACTCTCTTTCTAACCTCACCCCCGAGCTTGCCGATGAAATTCGCAGGCTTGAGGACAAGACCGACCGGTACGAGGATATAATCGGCACATATCTTGTAAAGCTCAGCGCGCACCATATCAGCGAGGCCGACAGCCTCACCTCCGCTGAATACCTCAAGCTGATCGGCGACCTTGAGCGTATCGCCGACCACAGCGTGAATATCCTCGAGTCTGCCGAGGAGATGCAGCAAAAGAGCATCGTGTTCTCGGATACGGCAAAGAGCGAACTCAAGCAAATGCTCGATGCCGTGCGGGAAATTATGGGTCTATCTGACACGGCGTTCACGCAGCATGACCTCGAGGCGGCATCGATGGTCGAGCCGCTTGAGCAGGTCGTGGACGAGCTCAAGGACACGCTGCGCACACGGCATATACAGCGCCTGCAAAGCGGAGTTTGCAGCATTGACGCCGGCTTCGTGCTTTCAGACCTCTTGACCAATCTCGAGCGTGTGAGCGACCACTGCTCGAACATCGCAGGCTGCGTCCTCGATGCCGAGGAGAGAAACCTCAACCTCCACGAGAGTCTGAGCGTCTACCGCAAAAGCAGCGAGGACTTCAGACAGGCGTTTGCATCGTACCGCAGCAAATATGCCTTACAGGCATGAACTTAAAGCAACCATGCCTTTTAGGCATGAAAAAAGCTCCCCGATGGGGAGCTTTTTTGTTGCTTAATTTATCTTACTCTGAATAACTCTTTGTTTTTGCCTTTGACGAAGGTTTTAACATCAACAAGCTCGGCGGGTTGTTCGGGGAAGGTGAAGTCGAGCTCAAACGTGCCGGTGCTGCGGTCGGGTTTGCCGAAGATGCACTCCTCCGGCTGACCGCCGCCGCCCGGGCAGCCCTTGGGGCATGCCATGACCTCGACGAAGTCGTACTTTTCCTCGCCGGAAGCAATTTTCTCAAGCAGCTTGTCGGCATTTGCAAGGCCGTTCACGACGGCGACCCTTGTCTTGCCGTCGAGCGAGACATTCTCTATAGCGTCCTTCGGGCAGCCGAGCATGCAGGTGCGGCAACGGATGCACTTATCCATGTCGATGACATGCGCCGTTTTTGCCTTGCCGGTGATCGCGCCGACGGGGCAGCGGCGGGCGCACTTGGTGCAGCCGATGCACTTATCCGGGTCGATGCGGAGAGCCACAGGGGTCTTGCACTTATCGCCCGTGACCTGCGCAAAGAAGTTGTCGGTCGGCGTGTCGGGCAGAGCGGCAAAGCTCATGCCATACTCACGGATCATGCCGATGAGCTCCTGCGTGGTGATGACGATATCAACGGGCTTCTTGCCGTCCTTTACGTTCTCCTCCCTGAGCGCTTCCGCCTTTGCGGCGGTGCAGCTCATGACCGCGACGGAAACGAGGTCATCGTCCGGGTACTTGCGGCGGATGAGCGTTCCGCAGATCTGCATGGGCGAGCCGGCAGCGGACAGCCTGTCCTTGAGCTCGGGGTGGTCGCACTCGACATGCTTTACCCAAGCAGGGCAATACGACGAAAGCACCGTGCCGCCCTTTTTGCGGGTCTTAAAATCGTCAGCTTCCTCCAAAATCGTCTGGTACGCGCTCATGGAAGCGTCAAAGACATAGTCTGCGCCCATGAGGCGCAGGGCCGTGACCATCTTGCCCATCACCTGTGCGGTTGCGGGAAGGCCGAACGCTTCGATAATGCCTAACTTCACGGTGGGCGCTATCTGCACTGCGACCTTCTTTGTCGGGTCGTTTATGGCGTCCCAGACGCGGGCAGCGTCGCTCTTTATCGTCAGCGCGCCGGTGGGGCACATTGCCGCACACTGACCGCAGGAGGTGCAATTGGTGTCGGCAAGCTTGTAGCCAACGCCGCAGGACAGCACCGTCTCATTGCCGCGGTTAATGAAATCTATCGCGTTTACATTCTGTAATTGCAGGCAGGTTCTTGTGCACTTGCCGCACAGGATGCACTTTGAGGGGTCGATGACGATGGCGGGAGAGCTGTCGTCAATGGGCTCGCGGCAATAGTCGATGGGCTTGACATCGGCTACGCCGTAGCGCTTTGCATAGTCCTGAAGCTTGCACTTGCCCGACTGCGGACAGGTGGCGCACTCGGTGCGGTGGCCTTCGAGCAACAGCTGCAGGATGCCCTGCCTGAACTCACGCAGCTGGGCGGTGTTCGTGCGCACAACAGCGCCGTCTTTCGGCACCATCGTGCAGGCAGCCTCGATGCCGCCGCGCTCATTTTCAATTACGCACAGGCGGCAGCCGCCGTAGGTGGTCAGGCTTTCGCAGTAGCACAGATTGGGGATATCGATGCCGTTATTCAAAGCGACCTCGAGAACATTGCGGGCATTTTCAAATTCGCACTTTATGCCGTCTATGATCATGTGACTCATACTCATACCTCCTCGATCGCTTCCGTCGGACAACCGTCAATGCAGGTGCGGCAGCGTGTGCACTTGTCAAGATCGATGCTGTGCGCGCGCATAAGCTTGCCGGTGATCGCGCCGGTTGCGCAGTTGACGGCGCACTTGGTGCAGCCTATGCACTTTTCGGGGTCTATCCTTATCTCAAACAGCGGCTTGCACACATGAGCCGGACACTTTTTGTCCTGAACATGGGCAATATACTCATCCTTGAAGTAGCGCAGGGTGCTCATGACGGGGTTCGTCGCCGTCTTGCCGAGGCCGCACAGCGAGCAGATCTTGACGAGCTTTGAAAGCTTTTCGAGTTCATCCAGATCCTCCATCGTGCCCTCGCCCTGAGTTATACGCTCAAGGATAGCCTGTATTTTGGGGATGCCCATGCGGCAGGTGGTGCATTTACCGCAGGACTCATTTTTCGTGAAGCTCATGAAGAAGCGGGCTATCTCGACCATGCAGGTATCATCGCCCATGACGACAAGGCCGCCAGAGCCCATGATGGCTCCTATCTTCTTAAGTGAGTCGTAGTCGAGCGGCAGGTCAAGGTGCTCCTCGGTGAGGCAGCCGCCGGAGGGGCCGCCGACCTGAACAGACTTGAAATTGCCGGTCTTAACGCCGCCGCCGATATCGAAAACTATCTCCCTGAGCGTCGTGCCCATGGGGACTTCGATAAGGCCGGTGTTTTTGATATTGCCCGCCAGCGAGAATGCCTTTGTGCCGGTGCTGCCCTCGGTGCCTATCGACTTAAACCACTTTGAGCCCTTGTTGATGATGCCGGGGACATTTGCAAAGGTCTCAACATTGTTAAGGCAGGTGGGGGCGTTGAACAGACCGTGGTCAACGCTTCTGGGGGGCTTGGTGCGAGGAGTGCCGCGGTTGCCCTCGATAGAGGTCGTCATGGCCGAGCCCTCGCCGCAGACGAATGCGCCTGCGCCCTTGTTTATCTTGAGCTTAAAGGTCTTGCCAGAGCCGAGGATGTTCTCGCCGATAAGGCCGTATTCCTCTGCCTGAGCTATCGCCTTTGTAAGTCTCTCGACCGCGTGGGGGTACTCGGCACGGACATAGATGCAGCCGTTTTCCGAGCCCGTGGCGATACCGGCTATTATCATGCCCTCGATCATCTTGTGGGGAATACCTTCCATGATCGAGCAGTCCATGAATGCGCCCGGGTCGCCCTCGTCGCCGTTGCAGACGACATATTTTTCGCTCGTCTCCTTATGCGCTGCGACCTGAGCCCACTTTTTGCCCGTGGGGAAGCCGGCACCGCCGCGACCGCGCAGGCCGGAGTCGGAAACTTCGCTTATTATCTCGTCGCCGGTCATGTCAAACAGTGCCTTTTCCAGCGCCGTGTAGCCGCCGACGGCAATGTACTCGTCGATGCTCTCGGCGTTTATCTCGCCGCAGTGCTCGAGCGCAACATGCATCTGGTTTTTATAAAACGGGATATCCTCCTGCTTTGTGTATGTAACATCGTCGCAGGTGTACAGAAGTCTCTCAACGACCTTGCCGTTTGCGATGGTCTCGTTTACGATATCCTCGCAGTCCTCGGGCTTTACCTTGCAGTAGAGATAGCCCTCGGGCTCGATCTTCACAAGCGGGCCGATCTCACAAAAGCCCTGGCAGCCGCTTTTCTTAACGCCGACGCTGTCGCCGTGGTCGACATGACCCTCAAGGCAGATCTCCGTTTCAAGTCCCTTGTTCTCAAGGACGGCCTTGAGCTTTTCATATACGCCGAGTGAGCCGCTGGCTATGCAGCCCGAGCCTGCGCACACTAAGATCTTATGCTTCTGCGCCGAAAGCGCCGCGGCAGCCTTTACGCGCCGCTCGTCAAGCTGTTTGCGTGATTCAAGCTTCATCCTTCTCAGCCTCCCTTAACTCAGCGATAAGTCTGCGAGCCTCTTTCGGCGTCATCTGCGCATGGACAATATCGTTTACCATGCACACCGGCGCAAGGCCGCATGCACCCAGACAGGCGACGCGCTCGATGGAAAACAGGCCGTCGGAGGACATGCTGTCGTCCGGCGTCATGCCGGTGCTGTCGTAAAACGCCTGCTGGATATCCGCCGACTTGCGGACATGGCATGCCGTACCGTCGCAGACCTTGATGACATACTTGCCCTTGGGGTCGAGTGAAAAGTTCTTATAAAATGTCGCAACACCGTAGAGCTTTGCCGGGGTCATATGCAGCTTTTCGCCGATGTAGACGATGACCTCTCTTGGCAGATAGCGGTACTGCTTCTGGATATCCTGCATGATAGCGATTATCCTGGTTTTATCATAGCCGTGCTGCTCGAGCACGGAGTCGATGAATGCATAATCTATCCCGGGCATTACTCTTCCTCCTTCTCGTTTGCAACAAGGCGCTTGACCATCTCGATAGCGCCAACGGGGCAGTGCTTTGCGCACTTTTCGCAGCCGATGCAAAGGTCGATGTCCGTAAGCTCGGCGATTGTTCCCGTGTCGCCCCTGAACTTTGGCTCAGAAAGGCGAAGCACATACATGGGGCATATCTCGACGCAGGCCGAGCAGCCGTTGCAGACTGCGGGGTCGACGTGCGGGATGGGCCACTCGTCATGCTCGATTATCTCGTTTTGCATTCCGCTTCTTATCGCAAAGTTCTTGCACAGATTCATGCACAGATTGCAGGATACGCATTTATCCGGATCAATGGTGTGCACCTCGTGCTGCACGCCGGAGATCGCCTGCGTGGGACAGGCGGTGACACATGCGTCGCAGCCGTTGCACACGCTTTCGTTGATTCTGTATGCCATTACCTCGCCCCCTTATTCCTTGATGCCGAGCTTAGCTAAAAGCTCGTCCTTATCCATGCTCTTGAGCTTCTCGGCGGTTTCCTTGAGTTTTGCGGCGCAGTCCTTGACGGAAAATGCGTTTGCCGCCTTGTATGCCTTGAGCATGGGCTTGGGAAGCTCGACGCTGTCCGCCGTGCCGGTCTTGACGAGTGCGTCAAGGGTCATGCTCATGCCGACGGTGTAGCGCAGCTCCCTCGTTAGGAAGGTCACGGGCAGCTTATCTCCGACCGTTTCGGGCAGGACGCTTATTATCTTCGCCGCCACGGGTGCAAGCGGAGCAAGCTTCCTTGCGGCTGCGGCCTTCAGACCGTTGGGCTTTTCGACCATGAATGCGGGGATGAGCGCCAGTGCGACGTAGGGGCACTGACCTGCGTTGAGTGCTGCATCCACGTAGCGCTCGGCGTAGTCTGAAAGTGTGCCGTTAAAGCCGACATAACTTCTTACTGCTGCACCTGCAAGGTCGGTGAACATGTACGCAAACTCGCCGCCGTACTTTTTGCCGAGGGCGTTACAGCCCATGGCAAGCTCCTCGCCGATGCCGGTTTTAAGAGCGATGGCCGCAAAGGTGTCGGAAATGTTCGTTGTTATGCCAAACTGAAGCTCGGTTTTCCAAACGCCCTCGCTGCGCGCCTGCATCGCCCATGCGATGGCCTTCGCCGTATGCGTAAGGTCAAGGCCGAGCTCGTGCAGCTGCTTCGTCCAGCGGACGATGAGCTTCATGTCGGAGTTAAGAATATTGCTGCCGAGGAGCACCGCTGCGTTCAGGCTCGGGCCCTTGACGGTCTCGCCCTCGCACATGGCCGAGCGCTCGCATCTTATCGGACAGTAGGTGCAGCCGCGGTTGACGACATTGTACTTGTCGGCAAAAACCTCGCCGCCAATCTCGTGCGCAAAGTCGCAGCTTGCCTTGGAGAAGTTCTCCGTCGGCAGCAGGCACACCTGCTGCAAACGCTCAACAAAGCCGATGCTGCCGCGCTTGGGCAGAAGCTCGCCGGTGATGGGGTGAGCGTTAAGATGCTGCGCCCACTGCTTGTGGTTCTCCAGCGCCTTTTCCTCGTCGGCAATGCTGATATCGTGGTTGCCGGTGACGACTATCGCCTTGAGCTTCTTTGCGCCGAACACTGCGCCAAGTGAGCAGGTGCACGCGTCGTTATCGCCGCTTGCGACCGTTGCGATAGCAGCGCCGTTTTCACCCGCAGGACCGATGGCGAGCATGCCGCACTTGACACGGCAGTTGCGCTCCTCATCCACTGCCGCCTGAAGCTCGGCATTTGTCGTGGAAACGGTCTTTCCCCAAAGGCCGCCCGCCTTGTGCAGCGTGAAGTGCTCGTTTAGTATGCCGAGCCACATGGGCTTTTCGCACGAGCCTTTTATGACCAATGCATCGATACCGGCCTTTTTGAGATAAAGGCCGAAGTTGCCGCCGCAGCTTGAATGGGACACCTCGCCCGTCAGCGGCGACACTGCCGAGATGTTAAAGTAGTTTGAGCTCGGTGCGCCCGTGCCGGTGAGAGGGCCGGTGGTGATGACTATAAGGTCAGCGGCGTTTTTGCTGCTCTCCAAAAGCTTTGCCGCCATTGCGCTGCCGCCTATGTATCTGCACCTGTCCTCATCCGACCACGGCAAGACCGAGGTCTCCTGTGTCCCAAGGTCAAACAATATGACCTTGTCCATGTACGCCGAATAATTTGCCATATGATCCCCTCGTATATTGAAATTTGATTTTTCTCTTTTTATCTCCGATCCCATCGGCTATACCTCATATATAATAGCAATTATATGCTCCCGCCGCCCGTTTTTCAATAGACAGCGTTAAGGAATTGACGAAAATTGTTGGTTCTTTTTGCCGTTATTTCAGAGCATTCTGTACCTTTTCAACATTTTCGTCCGAATATTCGATTTCCGATGAGTAAAGCCGCACAAGCTCCGAAAGCTCCTGCGGGCACAGCTTTTCGAGCGCACACAGCAGACGCACGCTCAAAAACGCAAAGGAAAGGGTCTGCGCAGAAGCATCATTGAAGTGGCGGTAGACGAAATATTCCGCCAAGCGCTCGTACTTTATTCCCTCCGGCTGCGGCAGCGGAGAGTCGCCTTTAAGGCGCCCAAGGCACTTTGTCCACTCATCATCGAGCCGCTCTAAGCCGAGGTACAGCTTGGCAATTTGCGAGAGCGTGAAGTCGGGCATTGTTGCCCCGACAAGCGTGAGCGCCTTGTCCATGCGCTCGGGAAGGGGCGTGCCCTGCTCAGCCAGAACGGCGAAGATATCGTCACGCAGTATATGCCCGGGCACCTCGCCGTCGGTCTCGACGATGAGTTCAAGCGGTGTGTCCCGCTCTAAAAGCAGGCGCACCGCCTCCTCGCAGCACAGCCCGAGTCCCGCCTCGATGCGGTCGGGGTGCTCGTTATAAAATCTCGGGTGCTCGGCGCAGATATCGCACAGGCTTTCCTCACCGAGCGTGAGTATGAGCCTGCACAGGCCGTCCGGCTGCAAAAACGGGCAATCCTCGTTTTCGGTGAGCGCAAAATGCGGCGTCGGCGTGCGCTCAATGCTGCGCCGCACCGTGTCGCCGATATCGCCCGTGAGCTCATCGTATAGTGCCAGCGTGTCCTCGTCTATGTCTATCTCCCAGCCACGGCAGCAGCTGTGGCGGCAGCGTGATGCGGTGCAGGAAAATTCAAAATAAAAATCGGGGTAAACAAATATCATCATCAGCACCTCCGGCTATGATAATACCATTTCCCCGACGGAAAGTATACATTATGTTTGCAAAACTTGACAGATGCGCGCTTTTTGCACTATATTAGCATTAAGCAAAGGGCGAGGCGGTCAGCTACACCACCCGAGAGGGGGGGTGCGCTTATGCCGATTACACTAACGATACATATCGGAAGATATACTATTTCGATTAGAGTAAAAAAGCAAAACCGCCACTCTGCCAAGTGACGGTTTTGCTTGTAAGCTTTTGTCTTACTACAATATACCTAACTTCTTGAGCTGACCGTTGGTCATCGCCCTTTGTGCCTTTATAATACCACCACTCCCCCGCGAAGTCAATAGGTCACAATCTGCGCAGTATGTCTGATACTGCGCATGTTTTTTGAAACACTTTTGTCGTTTCGTTTGTCTCTTTAGTGAATGGGAGTTGAAGCAAACTACAAATTACCTTAAACGCTTCCGACAAACCTTATGGCCTTAACATATAACTCACTATCTTCAACTTCCATTCTTATCGAAAGGACGGTGAGCGTTATCCCGACCCCATACAGCGAAACCGAACAGGGATTTTCCGATGTGTATGCGCGCAACATTGACGCCGTTTACCGTGTTTGCTTCTCTTTTTTGAAAAACAGTGCAGATGCGGAGGATCTGTCGCAGGACACCTTCCTCCGTTATCTGGACCGTGATGTGAAGTTCGAGTCGGAGCGCCACGAAAAAGCGTGGTTCATCGTGACGGCATCGAACCTCTGCAAAAACGAGATCAAGAGCTGGCGACGAAAAACGCAGGATATCGACGAGCACATCGAGCTCGGCTTCGAGCAGAACTTCGACTCGGGCGAGACCCTGCGGGCGATCATGGCACTGCCGAACGGGTACAAGACCATCGTGTACATGTACTATTACGAGGGCTACTCCACCCCCGAGATAGCGAAAATGCTCAAGCGCCCGGATGCGACTATCCGCACCCGCCTTGCACGGGCACGCAAGCTTCTCAAGCGCTCTCTCGGCGATGCCGCCGATGCCTGAGCCGCCATGAAAGGAGATGTTCCTATGAATAACGACCATATCCGAAACGCCTACGACGCAATGTCGCCGAGCGAGCTTGCAAAGGCAAGGATGCTTCGGAATATAAGCGCCGCCGTGCCGACTGCGCACAAAGCCCGCGCCGCAAGGCCAAAGCTTCTTCTCGTCGCCGCCGTTGTCGCCGCAATGTTTGCACTGGCTGCCACGGCCTACGCCGCCGACTGGTTCGGCCTGCGTGACGCACTTTTGTTCACAAAGCCCGAGACAACGCAGAACGGTCTTGCCGCAGGCGACTACATCAGCTTGCAGGGTAAGGAAAACAGCCCCGAATGGCAGGCAGCCGCCGAGTGGCAGGCATTTCTGCAAAGCTATGACACCGACGGCAGCATCCTCGCCTCGGTCGGCAACAAGCCCACGGGCTTTGAGGGAAAGTACAATGCCTACATCTGCTACACGCAGGAAATGGCAGACGAGATCGACCGCATCTGCGAAAAATACTCGCTGAAGCTTCTTGAAGGCTTCAAAGAACCCGCAACGGAGGACGAATTTTTCTCCCTTGCCGGCACGGGCGTTATCTACGCACCCAGCGGCAATAATTTTGTCAACACCGTGTATCAGGGCTTTGTCTATGCCGACGGCTCGTTCCGATTTGACGGCGATGCCGCCATCACCGGCACCGACCTCAAGCAGCCGGTCAGCTATCAGTTCATCCGCAGCATGAAGGGCTCGTTCTCGACGGCGCTTTTGAATGTCGGAAGCATCGACGACTACACCCAGTGGCAGCACACGACACCCAACGGCATTGAGCTTCTGATGTGCACCTCGGCAAGCAAGCAGCTCATCATTGCGGATCTGGGCAAATCCTATGTCGTCATCAACCTCCTGCGCACCCCCGGCGACACTGAGGTCGCCCCGCTTTCCCGTGAGACGATGGAGGCGTTTGCGGATATCTTTGATTTCAGCGTAATTCCCTGAGAGGAGACATAAATATGTCAGCAAAGCACATACCCGCCATAGCATTGGCGCTCGTAATCATACTTATAGCCGCTTTTTCGGTCACCGCCTGCGGCGGGTATGAAAGCACCGTGAGCATACCTGCGACCTCCGTGCCGGCAACGCAGCCTGTCAGCGCAAGGCACGGACCGCAGATGACCATGGACCCCGTCGGCCCATCGTTCACCCCCAAGCCCACCGAAGCGCCGAAGTCCACCGAAGCGCCCAAGCCCACGCCCACGGGCGATGCGTGTAAGGCTGAGTTCGAGGCCGACCTCAAGGAAAGGTACGGTGTTGAGGTCGATCACTGCGAGTTTATCGGCGGCACGAGCTATCAGGCTTATGTCAGGATAAACGACGAGATCGTCCCCTATGTCTGCATTGATTCGGCTACCGGTAATTATCACGGCTGAGCCAGTGTCCGGTCACTCCCTGATGCAAAAACATCAGGGAGTGATTTTTTCGCAAAAAATTTTATTTTGGGCATTGACAATTGACATCGGTAGTAGTATAACATAATTGAACAATCGTTCAAATGTTCAATTATGATTTATCGGAGGAATAATGATATGAAAAAGACCTACAAGATCGATGTTGACTGCGCAAACTGCGCTGCCAAGATGGAGCAGGCCGCAAAGGACACCGCCGGCGTTGCAGACTGCGTCGTCAACTACATGGCACTCAAGATGATCGTCGAGTTTGAGGAAGGTGCAGACGTCAAGGTCGTCATGCAGGATGTTCTGAAAAACTGCAAGAAGGTCGAGGACGACTGCGAGATATTTCTTTAATAAGTGATCGCTATGAATAAGAAGCAAAAAAAGGTGCTGCTGCGAATTATAATCGCAGCAGTTTTGATGCTGATATTTGTTATCACCGACCCCCAGGGCTGGCTCGGCTTTGTGCTGTTTTTGATCGCCTACCTCACCATAGGCTACGATATCCTCATCAAGGCCTGCAAGGGCATCAAGAACAAGCAGCCGTTCGACGAAAACTTCCTCATGGCGGTCGCAACGCTCGGCGCGATGGGCCTTGGCGACTACAAGGAAGCGGCAGCGGTCATGCTCTTTTACCAGATCGGCGAGCTTTTTCAGAGCATTGCCGTCGGCAGGAGCCGCCGCAACATTAGCCAGCTCATGGATATCCGCCCCGACTATGCAAATATCGAAAACGCAGACGGCGAGCTTGAGCAGGTCGACCCCGATGAGGTCGCAATAGGCTCGATAATAGTCGTCAAGCCCGGCGAAAAGATACCCATCGACGGCACCATCGTCGAGGGCAGCACCACGCTCGACACCGCCGCCCTCACCGGCGAGAGCGTCCCCCGTGACGCCAAATGCGGTGACGAAGCGCTCAGCGGCTGCATTAATCTAAGCGGCGTAATTAAAATTAAGACCAGCCGCGAGTTCGGCGAATCGACAGTCTCGAAGATACTCGACCTGGTTGAAAACGCAAGCTCGAAAAAGTCCAGATCCGAAGCGTTCATCACCCGCTTTGCAAGGGTGTACACCCCCGCAGTGTGCGCAGGCGCACTTGCACTGGCGATCATCCCGCCGATCGTGTCGCTTGCCATGGGCCACAGCTCTGCCTGGGATGTGTGGCTTTACCGTGCACTGACCTTCCTCGTTATAAGCTGCCCCTGCGCACTGGTCATCAGCATCCCCCTCACCTTCTTTGCGGGCATCGGCGGTGCGAGCAATGCGGGCGTTCTCGTCAAGGGCTCAAACTACCTTGAGGGTCTTTCAGAGGTGCGCCATGTCGTGTTTGATAAGACCGGCACCCTGACCCGTGGCGTGTTTGAGGTCAGCGGCGTGTACAACAACACCGTCGACGAGGCCGCACTTTTGGAGTACGCCGCCTACGCAGAATGCTACTCCGACCACCCGATAAGCAAGAGCCTCAAGGCCGCCTACGGCAAGACCATCGATCCCGAGCGCGTGGCGGATGTGCACGAGATAAGCGGCAACGGCGTCACGGCGCTATTTGACGGCAAGTCCGTTGCAGCGGGCAACGCAAGGCTCATGGCGAGTCTCGGCATTGAAGTGCCGCCCTGTAATGAACCGGGCACGCTCGTGCATGTGGCCGTCGACGGCGCATACTGCGGCGTTATCCTCATTTCCGACAGGCTCAAGGACGGCGCAAAGGATGCAATTGCGGCTCTCAAGCAAAGCGGCATAAAGAAAACCGTCATGCTCACGGGCGATGCAAAGCGCATAGCCGACGCAACGGCAACCGAGCTCGGTATCGATGAGGTGTACAGCGAGCTGCTTCCCGCCGGCAAGGTCAGCAAGGTCGAGGAGCTTTTAGGCGGTCTCGGCGGCAAGGAAAAGCTTGCCTTCGTCGGCGACGGCATCAACGATGCTCCCGTGCTCTCCCGTGCCGATATCGGCATCGCGATGGGCGCGCTCGGCTCGGACGCTGCCATCGAAGCAGCCGACATTGTCCTCATGGACGACGACCCGCGCAAGATATCAAAGGCCATCCGGATCTCCCGCAAGGCGCTGCGCATCGTGCACGAGAATATCTGTTTTGCAATCGGTGTTAAGGTCATCTGCCTTGTGCTTGTCGCCGTGGGTATTGCGAACATGTGGTTCGGCATTTTCGCCGATGTCGGTGTCATGGTCATCGCCGTGCTCAATGCCATCCGTGCGCTGAATGTGAAAAATCTTTGATTTTAGGGCAAAATGTTGTATAATACGAGTAAAGGAAGTGACGAAAATGTCCGATGAAATTCGCACCGAGCAGCTCGACGACGAAAAAGAGCACGAGCGGCTCAGAAAAATTGTTGAAGAGAAAATGCCGCCCGAGGAGGATATCTACGACTTGGCGGAGCTGTTCAAAACCTTCGGCGACTCGACGAGGATGAGGATACTTTTCGTCCTGCTGGAATCCGAGGCCTGCGTGTGCGGCCTTGCGTCGGTGCTGAACATGACCGACTCGGCGATATCGCTCCAGCTGAGGATACTAAAAAACAACCGGCTCGTAAAAAGCCGCCGCGAGGGAAAGTCCGTGTACTACTCCCTCGCAGATGACCATGTACGCACAATTGTAAGTCAGGGCATGGATCATGTTGAAGAATGAAAAAAGCGACCCGTTGGGTCGCTTTTTTCATTCGTATTTAAAGTGTTTTTTTATCGCCTCAAAGGAGCTGTCGCTCAGGTCGTGCTCCATTTTGCAGGCATCGGAAAGCGCTGTTTCCTCGTCCACGCCAAGCGCCATCAGCGTCCTGGACAGGACGACATGCCGCTCATATATCTTCTCGGCGATCTGCCTGCCCTTCTCGGTCAGCGCAATGCGGCCGTCGGCGTCAACGATAATGCAGCCGTCGGCCTTGAGCCTTGCAAGCCCCCTGCTGACCGACGGCTTTGAATAACCGAGATCGTCGGCAACATCGACCGCCCTGACGGTGGGTTTTTTCTTGCCCAGGACCAATATAGTTTCGAGGTACATTTCGCCGGATTCGTGCATGATGATACTCCTTAATTTGCTCTTTGGTCTTATTATATCAGTTTGCCCACGGAAGTCAAGTTGCTTTTGGCTAACTTGACGAAAGATTTTTGAGCATCCTGTGTAATAATAAAATTTTTTGATTTTTTCAAAAAACCTATTGACAAGTTAGCCGAGGGTAACTATAATAAAGCCATAAGTTAGCTAAGGGTAACTCAAACCGATGTCCGAGGCTTCTGCATATTGACCGAAACGATTTACTACCTCAGATCCTTTACATCAAGCCAAGCTTCGGATATTCCAACTTAAACTTAGTATACTTCCTTTCTAAAATCCCCCCATACACCTCTTCGGACTGACATGACCGACCGGCAGGCCGAAGCTCAGGCTATGACACCTCTCTCAATGACAAATGCCTGAGAAGATGAACCTCAGGGGCCGGCAAGCCGGTACCGTACTCTTCAGATGCTTGTACGCTCCGGCCCTACCGTTCCCC
>JALFUQ010000086.1 GCA_022784505.1 Bacillota bacterium | reverse complement strand
CGTCGGCAAGCGAGATAAGCGCCTCGGCAGCCGGCAGCACACGGCAATGTTCGACTGCCTCGGTGCGGCGCTGGGTGTGGACATCGAAAAAGCCCATGGAGTCAATGTCGTCGCCCCAGAATTCGATGCGCACGGGTTCTTGGTACATGGGCGAGAAGAAATCCAGAATGCCGCCGCGGCGTGCGTACTGTCCCGCACCCTCGACCTGCTCGCATCTTTCGTAGCCGCAGCGAACGAGCGCACGCTCTATCTCATCGGGCGGATACTCGCCGCCGTCTGTTATCTCAAATGCAGCGCAGCGCAGAGTCTCAACCGGCAGGGTGCGCTGCAAAAGCGCAGAGACGGTCGCAACGGTTATCTTACTCTCGCCACGGCACAAAGCATCAAGCGCCGCTATGCGCTGCTGCTCGACCTGACGGGAAGCCGCCAGCGTGGGATAAAAGGTAAAGTCACGGGAATACAGCACAGTGGGATTTTCGCCCGTCATCGCCTCAAGATCACGGGCGAAGCTGTCGGCCGACGCCTCATCCGGACACACGACAAAAAGCGGCATCTCAAGCCGCTCAAAAAGCGCCGCTGCGAGGTTTGCCCGGTGCACCGACGAAAGCCCCGAAACGAGCGCAGGAAGTCCACCGCTCTCGAGCAAATCGGGGAGGGCGGCGGCTTCCTTGTTCAAAAATATCTGCCTGTTTAATAGTTTCATCATCTAATAATTATACGCTATCGTGTCAACCTCAACAATTGACGAAAAAATTGTTGAAAAACCCTATACATTATAATATATATATCTTGCATGCAGGCTATAATTTTGGTATAATAATTCGGGTTAATATTGCTTTCAAAGAGAGGTATAAGATATATATGAATTCTCTTCAGGATATATGGGCTGCGGTCATTGATGTGCTGTCGCAAAATCTCACGCCGACGGCCATTTCGACCTGGTTTTCCGACTGCACGCCGGTGGATATAAACGGCTCGGAGCTCGTTATTCACACGACCTCGGACTTTAAGCGCGATATCATTGTAAGCCGTTTTGCCGAGACAATCAAGCAAGCCTTGTCGGATATTTTCTCGACAAGCTTCGGGCTCGTGGTGCTCGCGGGCGATGAGCTTGGCGAATATCAGTCGCACAAGCCGGACGACGATCCCCTGCCGGAGATGGCGGGCTACACCTTTGACCGCTTCATCGTCGGCAACTCCAACCGCTTTGCGCATAATGCGGCCTACGCCGTTGCGCAAAACCCCGGCTCGGCGTACAATCCGCTGTTTATCTACGGAAACTCCGGCCTCGGCAAAACGCACCTGCTGCTTGCTATCGGTCAGGCCATCCGTGAACGGAACCCGTCAACGAAGATTGCCTATGTAAAGGGCGACGATTTTACAAATCAGCTTCTTAAATCGATAAAGGAAGGCACGGGCGAGGAGTTCAGATTAAAATACCGCAATGTCGACCTGTTTTTAGTCGATGATATTCAGTTCATTGCCGGTAAGCAGGCCACACAGGAGGAATTTTTCCATACCTTTAATAACATCTACGAGGCAGGCCACCAGATAGTCATCACCTCCGACCGACCGCCTATTGAAATGAGCCTTCTTGACGACCGCTTGATGTCCCGCTTCCAGGGCGGCCTCATGGCGGATATCCAGCCTCCCGACATTGAGACGAGAATGGTCATCACCAGAACCAAGGCGGCGCAGCTCGGCCTCATCCTTGAGGAGGACGCAGTGACCTATATTGCCGAGACGATCACGACCAATGTCCGTCAGATTGAGGGTGTTATCAAGCGCCTGACGGCGTATAAGGAGATACTAGACAGCAAGATAGACACGCAGGCTGTAAAGCGGGCTATAAAGGACGTTGTCCGCATCGGGACATTCATTCCCTCGCCGCAGCTTATAATCCGCGAAAGCGCGCTGTACTATTCGCTCACTGAGGAAGATCTTCGCGGCCAGAACCGCTCAAAGAACACCGCCATCGCAAGACAGATCGCCATGTATCTTATCCGCACGCTGACAAATCTCTCGCTCAAAGAAATTGGCGCTGAGTTCGGCGACAGGAATCACTCGACGGTCATCTCGTCCATTAAGAAGATAGAGGATATGATAAAGACCGATCCGACCATGGCGGCGACCGTCAGGGACATCACTTCAAACATAAACTCTAACTGAGTTTTGAACACTAACGGTATTGAAAAGCTGTTGACGGCTGTTGAAAATGAAAAACCGCAAAACAGCCTGTTGAAAAGCCAAAATTTATGCACATTTTTCTCGACACGGAAAATGCAGAGTTGTCAAGGCTTACAGCGACTTTTCAACAGAAATTCTGACTACTGCTATTACTACTGAAATTATTGATTTATATCTTTTTTTATAACGGGAGGAAACGAAATGAAACTTACCTGTGAAAAGTACCTGCTCCAGTCGGCAGTTACCGTGAGCACGAGAGCGGCAGCATCAAAAAGCCCCATCCCCACCCTTGAGGGCATTCTGCTTGAAGCCGGTGAGGATCTCAGAGTAACAGGCTACGACCTTAAAAAGGGCATATATACAAACATCGAAGCAGAGGTGTCCGAGCCCGGCTCTGTCGTTCTGGATGCCAAGCTTTTCGGCGAGATGGTAAGAAAAATGCCGGACGGCATCGTTTCTATAGTTACCGACAGTCAGAACATGACCACCGTCAAATGCGGAAAGTCCGAGTTCAGCTTCATGGGCATGGACTCGGGCGAATATCCCGAGCTTCCCTCGGTTGACGGACTTAAAACCTACACAATCAATCAGGGCGTTTTAAAGAGCATGATAAATCAGAGCATCTTTGCCGTGAGCGATAACGATGCACGCCCCGTGTACACAGGCTCGATGTTTGAGATTGAAAACGGCATTCTGACTTTAGTCTCCGTGGACGGCTACCGTCTTGCCCTGCGCCGTGAGGCAATCGAGGGGCCGAGTGAGCACAACGAGTTTATAGTCCCCGGTGCGGCGCTGTCCGACCTTGAGCGCATCAGCGCTCCCGACAGCGAGGAGACCGTGCGTATTTCCGTCGGCGGAAACCATGTGTCGTTCACCGTCGGCAAGACCGTCATCGTCTCCCGCAGACTTGAGGGCGACTTTTTAAATTACAAAAAGGCGCTGCCCGAGGTTTTCAAGCTTCAGATAAAGGTCAATCGCTCGGAGATACTCAGAGCGACCGACCGTGTGGTTCTCATCGTCGATGAGAAAACGAAAAACCCCGTGCGCATGACCTTTAACGAGGGCTTTATCGACTTCCGCTGCACAACGCCGATCGGCAAGGCCGAGGATGTGTGTTTCTGCGAGGGTAACGGCGAGGGTCTGGAGATTGGCTTTAACGGCAAGTACCTCATGGACGCACTCAAGGCCGCTCCGGCAGACGAGCTCATCCTCTGCCTGAACACGAGCTCAGCTCCCTGCGTCATCCTGCCCGCCGACGGCAGCGATAAGTTCAAGTTCATGATACTGCCTATAAGATTGAGAGCGTAAGATGGAAAAAATTCAGATAGAAACGGAATTTATAAAGCTCGATTCCCTGCTTAAATTTGCAGCCCTCGTCGGCACGGGCGGAGAGGCAAAGTATGTTATATCCGAGGGACTTGTCGAGGTCAACGGCGAGACCTGCACCCAGCGCGGCAAGAAGATCCGCCCGGGCGACAAGGTGAAGTTCGAGCGATACGAGCTTGAAGTTACGGGCGCATGAGAGTTAACAGAATAGCCCTCAACGGCTTTCGCAACTACGACTTCGAGACGGCGGACTTTTCCCCCGGCACAAATGTCATATACGGCGAAAATGCGCAGGGCAAGACGAATCTTCTCGAGGCGGTATACATTCTCGCCGCCGGAAAGAGCTTTCGCACCCGCTTTGACCGTGAGCTTATCGGCTTCGGCTGCGACCGTGCGGAAATTTTGGCCGATATAGTCAGCCACGAGCGCGAGCAGACGGTGCGCATTGTTATGAAAAACGGCGTGCGCAAGCAGATAACGGTGAATGCGGTCAAAAAAACCGCGACCGAGCTTGCGGGCACGCTCACTGCCGTGCTGTTTTCGCCGGACGACCTCAATCTTATAAAAGAGGGTGCGGCGGCACGGCGGCGGCTCATGGACAATGCCATAAGCCAGATCCGTCCCCGCTACGCCGAATATCTTTCGCAGTTTAACAAGCTGTACGAGAGCAAGACGCGCATTTTAAAGGACTGGCGCGAAAAGCCGTCGCTGCTGGATACGCTCGACGATTTTTCCGACGGGATGTGCAGATATTCTGCGCAGTTAATTCGATACCGTGCAGCCTTTATTGAAAGACTGCGTGAGGAGGCAGCGCCGATACACGGAGAGTTCTCCGGTGCGGGCGAAAAGTTAGGCATTGAGTACAGCACCGTGTCGTCGGTCAGAAATCCGATGGGCTCTGCGCAGGAGATATATTATGACCTGTGCGAGCACCAGGAGCGCCACCGCACGGCGGAGATAGAGTCGCAGCAATGTCTCTCGGGCGCTCACAAGGACGACCTTGTCATCACGATAAACGGCCGGAACGCACGCAGCTTTGCAAGTCAGGGTCAGACGAGGACGGCGGCTTTATCCATTAAGCTTGCCGAGCGGGAGATATACCTTGACGAAACGGGCGAGTACCCCATTTTGCTGCTGGACGATGTCTTGAGTGAGCTCGACATGCGCAGGCAGGAATTTGTCCTCAATCGCATAGGCGGCGGACAAACGCTCATCACCTGCTGCGAGGATGAGGGCATTTCCAAGCGTACCGGCGGCAAGGTGATGCACGTTGAGAAAGGCAGGATACGCTGATGTATCTGCATTTAGGCTCGGGAGCGGTCGTACCCACGGAAAGTGTCGTTGCCGTGTTCGACCTTGACAACACAAGCCAGTCACATATAACGAGAAAATATCTCACGGCGGCGGAAAAATCGGGGCAGGTCATAAATGTCGCGGAGGATATACCCAAGTCGTTCGTCGTCTGTGAGGATACAGACGGCGTGCGGGTGTATTTAAGCCAGATGGCGACGCAGACGCTGCTTAAAAGAGCAAACGAAAATAAAATTTATTAAATTTAAATTTTACTTGTACGCAAACGTACAAGTTTCGCCCGAATGCGGCCTATATATGAGAAGAATAATTTTGAAAGGCGATAGATTATGTCTGAAATTACAGATAAGGTAACACAGGAATACGACGCATCACAGATACAGGTGCTCGAGGGTCTGGAGGCAGTCAGAAAGCGCCCGGGCATGTACATCGGCTCGACCTCGTCGTCGGGTCTGCACCACCTTGTGTATGAAATTGTCGATAACTCCATCGATGAGGCGCTTGCAGGCTACTGCAACCGTATCGAAGTAGTCATAGAGCCGGGCGACGTCATTTCCGTCACCGATAACGGCCGCGGCATCCCCGTTGATGTTCAGGAGCAGACCGGCAAGAGCGCACTTGAGGTCGTTTTCACCGTGCTGCACGCAGGCGGCAAGTTCGGCGGCGGGGGCTACAAGGTCTCCGGCGGTCTGCACGGCGTGGGTGCATCGGTCGTCAACGCAATGAGCGAATGGCTCATCGTTCAGGTGCACAAAAACGGCAAGATATACGAAATGCGCTTTTCAAGAGGCCACATCACGCAGGAGATGCGCATAATAGGCGACACCGACCGCACCGGCACGACAGTTCGCTTTAAGCCGGACCCCGAGATGTT
Source organism: Bacillota bacterium (assembly GCA_022784505.1). GTDB lineage: Bacteria > Bacillota > Clostridia > Oscillospirales > Oscillospiraceae > F23-B02. Next base: position 13,692 of record JALFUQ010000086.1, on the reverse strand, counting down.
CGAGGAGACGGTGTATGATTACGACATTCTGCACACCCGTATGCGCGAGCAGGCGTTTCTAAACGGCGGCCTGTACATTTCCACCGAGGATAAGCGCGAGGGCAAGGAACAGAAGGACGAGATGTGCTACGAGGGCGGCATCCGTGAGTTTGTAAGCTTCATCAATCAGAACAAGACCCCCCTGCACAACGATGTTATCTACATGAAGGGCAAGCGCGCCGACTCCGAGGCCGAGATCGCGCTTCAGTATAACGACAGCTATAACGAGATAATAGTCTCGTTTGCAAACAACATCCACACCCCCGAGGGCGGCATGCACGAGACCGGCTTCCGCACTGCGCTCACCAGAGTTCTCAACGCCTACGGCATTAAGGTCGGCCTTCTTAAAAATGACGACAAGCTCTCCGGCGAGGACTGCCGCGAGGGCATAACGGCGATAATTTCCGTCAAGCTCACAGAGCCCCAGTTTGAGGGTCAGACCAAGGCAAAGCTCGGCAATTCCGAGATGAGAACGCTTGTTGACAGCGTGGTTTCGGATAAGCTCGAGCAGTTTTTGGAGGAAAACCCCGCCGTCGGCAAGGCGATAATCGAAAAGGCGATGACCGCATCCAGGGCCAGAGAAGCCGCGAGAAAGGCAAGAGAGTCCGTGCGCCGCAAGACCGGCCTTGAGTCCGGTCAGATGCCGGATAAATTGCAGGACTGCAACGAGCGTGACCCGAGCCTGTGCGAAATTTACATCGTCGAGGGCGACTCGGCAGCAGGCTCGGCAATTCAGGGCCGTGACTCGAGATTCCAGGCCATCCTCGCCATGTGGGGCAAGATGCTCAATGTCGAAAAGGCGAGAGCCGACAAAATTTACGGCAACGATAAGCTGTATCCCCTCATCGTTGCACTCGGCGCGGGCATTGGCGATGAGTTCAACATCGAAAAGCTGCGCTATCACAAGATAATCATCATGGCCGATGCCGATGTTGACGGCTCGCATATCCGCACGCTGCTTTTGACCTTCTTCTTCCGCTACATGAGGCCGCTTATCGAGAACGGCTATGTCTATTCCGCCGTGCCGCCGCTTTATAAGCTCACGAGGGGCAAGACCGTCAAGGTCGCATACTCGGATGAGGAGCGAGACAGAATTTCCGCCGAGCTTCGCGGCGATAACGCAAATGCCAAGGTCGATATTTCCCGCTTCAAGGGTCTTGGCGAGATGGACCCGCACGAGTTGTGGGAGACCACCATGGACCCGGAAAAGCGCTCGCTGCGCAGGATAACTCTTGACGATGCGCTCCGTGCCGACGAGGTGTTCACCATTCTGATGGGTGAAGAGGTCGAGCCGAGGCGCGCATGGATAGAGTCCAACGCAAAATATGTCGTCAATCTGGACATTTAAGAGGTGAAAGCTGATGGGACATAACAGAGATTATAAACCTGAGGATATAGCGTTTCCCAATCAGGTAATAACGGAATCCGAGCTTGTCAGCGAGATGCAGACAAGCTATATAGACTATGCGATGAGCGTTATCGTCGGCCGTGCGCTGCCCGATGTGCGCGACGGCTTAAAGCCCGTTCACCGCAGAATACTTTACGCCCTGTACGAGGACGGCCTGACCAGCGACAAGCCGTTTAAAAAGTCGGCTACCTGCGTCGGCGACGTGCTCGGTAGGTACCACCCCCACGGCGACGCATCGGTGTACGATGCAATGGTCAGACTGGCGCAGAATTTCTCCATGCGCTACATGCTCGTCGACGGTCACGGCAACTTCGGCTCGGTAGACGGCGACCCCCCGGCTGCATACCGATACACCGAGGCGAGGATGAGCCGTATTGCAGACGAGATGCTGCGCGATATTACGAAGGACACCGTCGACTGGGACGCAAACTTTGACGAGACGAGAAAAGAGCCCCGTGTTCTCCCCTCCCGCTTCCCGAACCTTTTGGTCAACGGCTCGTCGGGTATCGCCGTCGGCATGGCGACGAATATCCCGCCGCACAACCTGCGCGAGGTCATCGACGCATGCGTCTGCGTTCTGGATAACCCCGAGGCGACCATTTCCGACCTTATGCAGCATGTTCAGGGTCCGGACTTCCCGACCAAGGGCATCATCATGGGCAGAAGCGGCATCCGTCAGGCATACGCCACCGGCCGCGGCAAGGTCACGGTGCGTGCCCGCTGCGAGTTTGAGGAGTTCGGCAAGGATCGCATCCGCATAATCGTCTCCGAGCTTCCGTATCAGGTCAATAAGCGCCAGCTTATCCGCACCATCGCCGAGCAGGTCAAGGAAAAGCGCCTTGAGGGCATATCCGACCTGCGTGATGAGACCGACCGCAACGGTATGCGCGTCGTCATCGAGCTCAAGCGTGACGCAAACCCGCAGGTGGTGCTCAATAAGCTTTATATGCAGACGCAGCTGCAGTCCAATTTCTCGATAATCATGCTGGCTCTGGTAAACAATCAGACCCAGCCGAAGATACTTAACCTGCGCCACATCATCGACGAGTACCTCACCTTCCAGGAAGAACTCATCGTGCGCAGAACGAAGTTTGACCTGCGCAAGGCCGAGGAGAGGGCACATCTGCTCGAAGGTCTGCTCATCGCGCAGGACAACATCGACGAGGTCATCCATATCATCAGAAACAGCTACGATGACGCAAAGCAGAACCTCATGACCCGCTTCGGACTTGACGATATTCAGGCTCAGGCGATACTCGACATGCGTCTTAAAGCCCTGCAGGGTCTTGACCGCGAAAAGCTCGAGACCGAGTACAAGGAGCTCGAGGAGAAGATCGCGTATTATAAAGACCTGCTTGCCGACCCCGAGAAGATAAAGGCAGTGCTCAAAACCGAGCTCATCGCCATCCGCGACAAGTACGGCGACGACCGCCGCACCGAGATTCAGGATGTCGAGGACGAGATCGACATCGAGGATCTCATCGATGAGCAGGATTGTGTCTACACCCTCACCCACAACGGCTATATCAAGCGCCTGCCCGCAAGCGAATACCGCGCTCAGGGCAGAGGCGGCAAGGGCGTGCGTGCAATGGCGACCCGCGACGAGGACTATGTCGACACCGTGTTTACCGCCTCGACTCACGACAACATTCTGTTCTTCACCAATCGCGGCAAGGTCTATGTCCGCAAGGGCTACCGCATCCCCGAGGCCGGCAGAACGGCAAGGGGCTCGAATATCGTGAACATCCTCCCAATCGAGCCGGGCGAAAAGGTCAGTGCAATGATCGCAGGCCGCGGCATCGAGGAGGACAGCTACCTCATGTTCATCACCCGCGACGGCACGGTCAAGCGCACTGCGCAGTCGCTGTTCAAAAACATCCGCTCAAACGGCATCCGTGCGCTCACGCTCGACGAGGGCGACGAGCTGATGACCGTTTTGCAGACCGACGGCACGAAGAAGATACTCATCGCCACCCACGGCGGCATGGCCATCTGCTTTGACGAAAACGACGTGCGCAGCATGGGTCGTGACGCAGTCGGCGTGCGCGGTATAAGGCTCCGCGACGGCGATCATGTCGCCGGTGCGGGCATTGCCGACGAGGGTCTGACGCTGCTGTCGATAACCGAAAACGGTTACGGCAAGCGCACCGATGTATCGGAGTACACGGTGCAGAACCGCGGCGGCATGGGACTTAAAAACTACAATATCACCGAAAAGACCGGCAATATCGCCGATGTGAAGGTGGTATCCGACAGTGACGACCTCCTCGTCATCGCCGACGACGGCACGATAATCCGCATGGACATTGCAAGCATCTCCGTCCTCGGCAGAAGCACGCAGGGCGTGCGCGTAATGCGCCTCAACGGCGAAGCGAAGGTGATTTCCATCGCTTTGACTGATAAGGAAGAAGCGGACGAGACTGAGGCAGCACCCGAAGAATAAGAACTGACCTTTTGAAACCAAAGTGCGGACTAAGCCATGAGTGCGCTGACATTTATCTGCTTTTCTTTGTGTTGCCAAAGAAAAGTTACAAAAGAAACGCGACCAAAGGCGCTTAACCGCCCTTTGGAAACCAGGTCCAGGACAATTGCCGACATTCTGAGTAACTGCGGTGACCATATCGGTGCAGGCTGCTTAAAGGTGCTAGAGTTTAACGGCAAGCGCCGATTAGTCGTGCGCAAAAATCTTGCAATGCACCGATAGGTTGATGTACAGCCTTAACTCTAAGGCGCAGTATCCGGTCGGGCTGACGCAAAAACGATACCCAGAAGCGTTGATGCGTATTGAAAAAACCGGTCGGGCTGAGGCAAAGACGATTACCAAAAGTCTAAATGCGTATTGAAAAAACTTTTCTTTGTTTCGCCAAAGAAAAGTTGCAAAAGAAACGCGACCAAAGGCGCTTAACCGCCCTTTGGAAACCAGGTCCAGGACAATTGCCGACATTCTGAGTGACTGCGGTGACCATATCGGTACAAGCTGCTTAAAGTACGAGAGTTTAACGGCAAGCGCCGATTAGTCGTGCGCAAAAATCTTGCGCTGCACCGATAGGTTGATGGTCAGACTAAAGTTTAGTACGCACCCACCGGTCGGGCTGAGGCAGAAACGATAAGCAGAAGCGTTGATGCGTATTGAAACCGGTCGGGCTGAGGCAAAGACGATTAGATGAAGTGAAGGAGCAGATCGAAAAATGGATAACAAGAACAAAAAAGACAACAAGAAAGAGTCGTCCATTGGCGGGATAATTGCGTTTGTGATCGCCATTATGGTCTTATTAGGCGACGGTTTCCCCAGCATCTTCGGCATTCTGGTCGTTGGCGCCGTCATTGCCGTTATCATCTATGCCGTCTCTGCCGCAAAGAAGCGTCAGGCAAAAGAGGGCGGCACGGCGCAGGTGACCTCTGACGACATTAAGACCGGCGCTAAGACCGGCCTTTCCAAGGTCATGACCGAGATGAAGAAGCTCGCCGAGTACGACGATGACGAGCACGATGACTCCGACCACGAGGACATCGACCACTACTCGGAAAACCTTACCGATGAGGAAAAGCGCCTCAGACAGCTCAAGAGCATGCTCAAAAACGGACTAATAGAAAAGGACGAGTATGACATCCTGAGAAGAAAATACGGTCTATGAAAACTGTGACCATCTACACCGACGGCGCATGCTCGGGCAACCCCGGGCCGGGCGGCTGGGGGGCGATACTGCGCTATAACGGCCGCTCAAAGGAGCTGTCGGGCGGCGAAAGGAGCACCACCAACAACCGCATGGAGCTCACGGGCGTTATCTCGGCGCTCAAGGCACTCAAAGAGCCGTGCATCGTCGAGCTCTACTCCGATTCAAAATATGTCATCGATGCGCTCAGCAAGGGCTGGGCTGTTTCATGGCGCAAAAACGGCTGGAAAAAGGCCGACAAAAAACCGGCGCTGAATACCGACCTGTGGGAAACGCTTTTGAAACTTTGCGAAACGCACGAGGTGCGCTGCCACTGGGTCAAGGGTCACGCCGAGAACGAGTACAACAACCGCTGCGACGAGCTCGCCGTCGCCGAACGCATGAAATTTCAATGAAAGACTACTCTAAAAAACCGCTTACCGTCTTCGTATCATACATAATGGGGCAAAAGAAGCTTTTTGCCATCGACATGGCCTGCGCCGTTGCGGTGTCGGCCATTGATCTTTTGTTTCCCTACATATCGAAAAACAGTATGCAGACCTACCTGCCGCAGAGCATGTACAAGACCTTTTTCATCGTCATGGCCATCCTGCTCGCGGCGTATATCCTCAAAGGTCTGTGCTACTACTTTATCACCGTGGTCGGCCACCGCATGGGCGTTTTGATCGAGGCGCAGATGCGCGAGGATCTGTTTTCTCATGTGCAGACGCTGTCGTTCGATTACTTTGACCGCAACCGCACGGGCACGGTGATGAGCCGCCTCACCAGCGACCTGTTTGAGATCACCGAGCTTGCGCACCACGGACCGGAGAACATCCTCATATGCACGCTGACCATCGTGGGCGCTATCATTCTGATGTTCACGATAAATGTCAAGCTCACGCTCGTGCTCGTGATTTTATTGCCGCTGTGTCTGTGGTTCACCATGAGCCAGCGCATCAAAATGCGTGACGCCAACATCGAGGTCAAGCGCAAGACCGCCGTCATCTTCTCGGCGCTGGAAAACGGCGTTTCCGGCATCCGCACGGCAAAGGCGTTTGCAAACGAGGAGCTTGAGCAGCAGAAATTCCTCGCCGCCAACGACAAGTTCCGCAGCGCAAAGACCGAGTATTATAAAACGATGGGTCTGTTCATGAGCGGCATGGAGTTTACATTGAGCATCATGCCCCTCGCAGTCATCGCCTTCGGCGGCTACCTCGTGATGAAAGGCTCAATGAATTACATCGAGCTTGTGACCTTCACGCTTTATGTCACGACCTTCGTCACGCCTATCCGCAAGCTTGCGCAGTTTGCCGAGCTCTACATGCAGGGCACGGCCGGATTTGAGCGCTTTTTGGAGCTCATGCGCACCGAGCCGACATTAAAAGACAGCAAAAACGCAAAGTGCTTGACAAAAGTAAAAGGTCGTGTAGAATACAGGCATGTGAGCTTTAACTATGACAAGGCCGATGTGCTGCACGATGTGAGCGTCACGGTCGAGCCGGGAAAAACCTTGGCGCTCATAGGCCCCTCCGGCGGCGGCAAGACCACCATGAGCCAGCTGCTTATGCGCTTTTATGATGTTAACTCCGGCGCTGTTTTGGTTGACGGCAACGATGTGCGCGACCTCACGCAGGCATCCCTGCGGCAGAACATCGGTATGATCCAGCAGGATGTGTACATGTTCGCGGGCACCGTGCGCGAGAACATCCGCTACGGCAGACCAGACGCGACCGACGAGGAAATTATCCAAGCTGCAAAGCTTGCCGAGATACATAATGAGATTATGGAGATGCCCGACGGGTATGACAGCTACATCGGAGAGAGAGGCGTCATGCTCTCCGGCGGACAGAAGCAGCGCATTTCCATTGCGCGCGTGTTTCTCAAAAATCCGCCCATACTCATTCTCGACGAGGCTACCTCGGCTCTCGACACCGTGACCGAGCAGGCCATCCAGGCTTCGCTCGACAAGCTGAGTGTCGGCAGAACGAGCATCGTTATCGCTCACAGGCTTTCCACCATTCGGAACGCCGACCTCATTGCGGTCGTTGAGCACGGCAAAATCGCCGAGTGCGGCACGCATGAGGAACTGTTAGCAAAAAATGGATTGTACGCTGAGCTTTACAATGCTCAAAGAGGAGAAGAAAAATGAAGGACAACACAACAAAGAAAATCGTTTTTGCGGCACTTCTTGCTGCGTTGGCCTGCGTGGCCACAATGATTATCAAGATCCCCACCCCCCTCGGCGGATATATCCACGCCGGTGATGCAGTCGTCGTTCTGGCTGGCTTCCTGCTCGGACCTGTGTGGGGCGCACTTGCAGCGGGCTTAGGCTCGTGTCTTGCCGATGTCATCTCCGGCTATGTGCTTTACGCGCCGGGCACCTTTGTGATCAAGGCCGTCGTCGCACTGCTTGCAGGCTGGATCATAGGTACCAAGCTTATTAAGAACGAGTTTGCCAAGGCGCTCGTCGCCGGTATTATCGGCGGTATCGTCATGGTCGGCGGCTATATGCTTTACGAGGCCGTGTTCATGGGCTTCGGCGTTGGCGCTGCCGCAAACATCCCCATGAACTGCATCCAGGGTGCGTTCGGCGCTGTCGCCGGTGCGGCACTGTACATTGCACTGAGCAAGACCAATTACTTTAATAAGTAAGAAGAAGGCTGATGTCGTGTGACATCAGCCTATTATTTTTAACTGCTTCTTTTGCTTTTGCATTTATTGCAATGCACCGATAGGTTGATGGACAGACTAAACTTTAGTACGCACTCACCGGTCGGGCTGACGCAATAAAGAACAGCAGAAGCGTTGATGCGTATTGAAAAGACTTTTCTTTGTTTCGCCAAAGAAAAGTTACAAAAGAAACGCGACCAAAGGCGCTTAACCGCCCTTTGGAATCCCGGTACGGGGTATCGGTGCAACGGTCGATTTGACTGCGGAGGTTTAATCCTCTGCAAGCAGATTTCGGTGCGCCCGTTCAACGGACTGCGTCAGTTAAACAGGTGCGATTAGTTTGCAGCGCACCGATAGGTTGATGGACAGACTAAACTCTAAGGTGCAGCAGCCGGTCGGGCTGTCGCAAAAGCGATCATATGAAGTGAAGGAACGTATTGAAAAAGCAAAACTCCGCAGTATTTTACACTGCGGAGTTTTGCTATAGTGAATTTAAAATGTAACTTACATCTTGTTGAGCTTCACGGTCATCTTGGACTTCTTGTGAGCTGCATTGTTCTTATGAATAAGACCCTTGACTGCTGCGTGGTCAACAGCCTTGACTGCTACCTTGTAGCTATCGGCTGCAACAGCCTTGTCGCCAGCTTCGACAGCTGCGTCGAACTTCTTCAGGACGGTCTTGAGAGCGGTCTTGTCGGCACGGTTCTTTGCACGGAGCTCCTTGGACTTGGCGTCTCTCTTCATTGCGGACTTAATGTTGGGCATCGTGGCACCTCCTTTAACAAAGTTGACCGGAGCTGAGCTCCTGTCAAATAGAGTAACTAAAAAATCCATCACGGGATTTTCCGGCGAATACCGCCGGTTTTCGCCGGCTATCGGACTGAGTACGGCTCAATCTGATCGTTACTGCCGTTTGGGACTGAATATCGATAACGAATAACGAGCATAGCTCGCAGGGAATTATTTTAACATCTATGCCTTGAAAAATCAAGCATTTTCTCACTTTTGCGAATATTTTTTTATACCCTGCATTTGTTGTGGTCAAATCGGGGACACTATACTATATCTTGTTTTGGAAGTGGTAAAATGCAAAATTCATTCGCGCGCACCGACCTTGCCCGTGAGGCCAGCCTGCGATATGGCGACAAGCTCAAGGGGCTTATCACCGAGGAGCTTATTATTTCAAACTGCCGCGCCAGCCGCGTCGCGGTCACCGACAGCGAGGCAGCAAGCGCCATTGGTAAGCCAATTGGTGAGTATTACACCCTCGAAATGGCAGATTATGTAAGACGACAGGAGAATTCCTTTTCCGACTGCGCGTCTGCGCTTGCCGAGCTTTTAAATAAGCTGCCGTTCATTAATTCCGCAGACAGCGTTTTGGTTGCATGTCTCGGCAATAAAGCCGTCACGCCGGACGCAATAGGCCCCGACACTGCCGATAGCCTTATTGTCACGCGTCACCTCAAGTCATCCCTGCCTGATCAATTTCAGGCGTTTTCGTCTGTCAGTGTTTTTCGCACGGGTGTTTTGGGCACAACGGGCATCGAAAGTGCCGACGGCCTCAAGGCCATATGCGATCTCGTCCGCCCCGCTTGTGTCATCGCCGTCGATGCTCTTGCATCGGGTGAGCTTAGCCGCCTGTGCCGCAATGTGCAAATTTGCGACACCGGTATCTCCCCCGGCTCGGGCGTGGGCAATAACCGCGCGGCACTCAATAAGGAGACACTAGGTGTTCCGGTTTGCGCCATCGGCGTGCCGACTGTCATCGATGCCGCGGCGTTCACGGATGCCGATGAAGCGAAGGGCTTGTTCGTCACGCCCCGTAATATCGACGAGCTTGTCCGCAGCTCTGCCAAGCTCATCGCCTACGGAATAAATTTAGCCCTGCACAAGGGCTTGACCATTGAGGACATCGACATGCTTGTTGAGTAGGCTGTTTCACGTGAAACAGCGGATAAAAAATCTGAAAATGTTTCATGTGAAACATTGACCATGACGGTCATAGCGGTTATAATAGCCTTGAGGTGAAATTATGTCCAAGATAATCGCTATTGCCAACCAAAAAGGCGGCGTCGGCAAGACGACCACCTGTGTCAACCTCTGCTGTGCCCTCAAAATGAAGGGCAAAAAGGTGCTCATCCTCGACTGTGACCCGCAGGGCAACTCAACCTCGGGTATGGGCGTGGATAAGTACAGCACCCCGGGTGCATACGAACTCATCGCCAAAAAGGCCGATATTTTCGATTGCATCCGCAAAACGCCATACGGCGACGTAATTCCGTCAAATAAGGAGCTGTCAGGCGCTACGGTCGCACTTGTGCTGGCCGAAAAGCGTGAATATGTCCTCAAGGACGCATTGCAGCTCGTTTACAATGACTACGACTACATATTTATTGACTGTCCCCCGTCTTTGGAGCTTCTGACGCTCAATGCGCTTGTTGCCGCTGACAGCATCATCATCCCGATGCAGTGTGAGTATTACGCGCTCGAGGGCATTGCAGATCTAATGACGACGATCAAGCTGTGCAAAAAGCGCTTGAATCCGAGCCTGAATATCGAGGGCATCGTCCTCACCATGTTTGATGCGAGGACGAACCTCACTCAGCAGGTCGCATTTGAGCTTAAAGAATACTTCGGCGGCAAGGTCTACGAGACCGTCATACCCCGCAGCGTGCGCCTGTCCGAAGCGCCCAGTCACGGCAAGCCGGGCGTTGCGTATGACCGCATCGGCAAGGGCAGCCGCGCATATATGAAGCTTGCAGATGAATTTCTCAAGCAGGAAAGGAGAAAATGATGCCAAAAGAGCTTAAAAAAGGGCTCGGACGGGGCCTGAGCGAGCTATTCGGAGACGATATCGACGAAAACGAAGCCGAGGGCGAGCTCCTGCACCTGCCGATAACCAAGGTCGAGCCTCGATCGGATCAGCCGAGAACGAAATTTGACGACGAAAAGCTGCAGGAGCTGGCAGATTCCATCGCCCAGTACGGACTGATACAGCCGATAACCGTCCGTAAGCAGGAAAACGGCTACTATCAGATAATCGCGGGCGAGCGCCGCTGGCGAGCAAGCCGCCTTGCCGGACTTGTCGAAGTGCCGGTGCGAGTTATCTCCGCCGACGACCGCCGCGTTGCCGAGCTTGCACTGGTCGAGAACCTCCAGCGCGAGGACTTAAACCCCATCGAGGAAGCGCTCGGTTATAAGAGCCTTATTGAGGAATACGGCCTTACGCAGGACGAAGCGGCAAAGAGCGTGGGCAAGTCCCGCCCCGCAGTCGCAAATGCGATGCGTCTTTTGGGTCTTAAGCCGGAGGTTTTGAAAATGGTCGAGGAGGGCAAGCTCTCCGCCGGTCATGCAAGGACGCTGCTTCCGCTGGAAGATGCCGCTCTGCAGCTGAGTACGGCGAAGAATGTCATCGATAATTCACTTTCCGTGCGCAAGACCGAGCAGCTCGTCGCGAAGACGCTCAAAAAGCTGCGCGAGCCGGAAAAAAAGCCGACCAAGAGCGAGGAGCTGTTCGTCGACTACATCGCAGACACCGCCGATTACCTCAGCCGCACGCTCTCCCGCAAGGTGAACATCGAGTGCGGCAAGCGCAGCGGCCGCATAGTGCTCGAATTCTACGACAGCGACGACCGCGAGGCGCTTATCCAAAATCTCGTCCGCATGGGCGGAACTTGGCAGAAAAATAACGAGCAGTAAATTATATTTGCAATAATATAACAAGGAGTAATCAAGATGCTTGATATAAAATTCGTAAGAGAAAATCCCGAGATAGTCAAGGAGAACATCAAGAAGAAGTTCCAGGACGCAAAGCTGCCCCTCGTCGATGAGGTTGTGGAGCTTGACGTGAAGTACCGTGCCGCTCTGACCGAGGGGAATGACCTGCGCGCGGCGAGAAATACGCTGTCCAAGCAGGTGGGTATTCTCATGGGTCAGGCGAAGAAGGACCCCTCGAAGCTGGAAGAGGCGGAAAAGGTCAAGGCTGAGGTCAAGGCCGATGCCGACCGTCTGGCCGAGCTTGAGAAAGCTGCCGCCGAGATGAGCGAGCGCATCCGCACCATCATGCTCACCATACCGAACATCATCGACGACTCGGTCCCCATCGGTCCGGACGACAGCTGCAATGTCGAGGTCGAGCGCTTCGGCGAGCCTGTTGTTCCCGACTTCCCCATCCCCTACCACACCGAAATTATGGAGAGCTTCGACGGCGTTGACATGGATGCCGCTGGTCGCGTCTCCGGCAACGGCTTTTACTACCTCATGGGCGACATTGCCCGCCTGCACTCTGCGGTGCTGGCCTACGCAAGGGATTTCATGATAAACAAAGGCTTTACCTACTGCATTCCGCCGTTCATGATCCACGGCAACGTCGTCGAGGGCGTCATGAGCCAGACCGACATGGACGCAATGATGTATAAGATCGAAGGCGAGGATCTGTATCTGATCGGCACCAGCGAGCACTCGATGATAGGCAAGTTCATCGATCAGATGATACCCGAAAGCAAGCTTCCGCAGACCCTCACCAGCTACTCCCCCTGCTTCCGCAAGGAAAAGGGCGCACACGGCATCGAGGAGCGCGGCGTTTACCGCATCCACCAGTTTGAAAAGCAGGAGATGATCGTCGTCTGCAAGCCCGAGGACAGCAAGGCTTGGTACGAAAAAATGTGGCGCTACTCGGTGGAGCTGTTCCGCAGCATGGAGATACCCGTGCGCCAGCTCGAATGCTGCTCGGGTGACCTTGCCGACCTCAAGGTCAAGTCCTGCGATATCGAGGCGTGGTCGCCGCGCCAGCAGAAGTATTTCGAGGTCTGCTCGTGCTCGAACCTCGGTGATGCGCAGGCTCGCAGGCTGAAAATGCGTGTCAAGGGCGAGGACGGCAAGACATATCTTCCGCACACGCTCAACAACACCGTTGCCGCACCTCCCCGCATGCTCATTGCGTTCCTTGAAAATCACCTGCAGGCCGACGGAACGGTCACCATCCCCGAGGTGCTGCGCCCCTACATGGGCGGCACGGAGGTTTTAGTACCCAAAAAAGCATAAAAAGCATAAGGAGAATATACATGAAAAAGTTTATTTCGGAGTTCAAGGCCTTTGCCCTCAGGGGCAATGTAATGGATCTGGCGGTCGGCGTTATCATCGGCGGCGCTTTCACCGCCCTCGTCACGTCGCTCATCAATAACCTCATCAACCCCATCATCGGCTGCTTCAGCCTCGAAGGCTTTTCGGGTCTGAGCGTGACCATCGGCAAAGCCACGCTTACATACGGCGCGTTCATCATGGATGTCATCAACTTCATCATCATGGCGTTCGTGGTGTTCCTGCTCGTCAAGGGCGTGAACAAGCTCGCGACCATCGGCAAGAAGCAGGCCGAGGAGGAAGAGCCCGCCCCCGAGGAACCCCCAAAGCCCACCACCGAGGAGCTCCTTGCGGAGATCCTGGAGGAGATCAAGAATAAGTAAGCAAAAAGAGCGCCCGACTTGGGCGCTCTTTTTACTCAATTATATCAACATGAAAAAAGCAGAGCAGGCTGATGTATGGACTAAACTTTAGCACGCACCCACCGGTCGGGCTGACGCAAAAACGATAGGCATAAGTGTTGGAACGAATTGAAAACTTTTCTTTGTTTCGCCGAAAGAAAAGTTTTTTCAATAGCGAACGAACACATTTTCTAGTCGTAATTGCGGTAGCCCGAATTGTAACATAAAGCAAACTTTTAGTGCAGACATTATCACATCGAGACTGTGCGGACACCGATAAGCCGCCCTTTGGAATCCCGGTCCAGGACAATTGCCGACATTCTGAGTAACTGCGGTGACCATATCGGTGCAAGCTGCTTAAAGTACGAGAGTTTAACGGCAAGCGCCGATTAGTCGTGCGCAAAAATCTTGCAGCGCATCAATAGGTTGATGTACAGGC
>JALFUQ010000029.1 GCA_022784505.1 Bacillota bacterium | reverse complement strand
TGGTAGTTGCAGACCTCGATCTCCTGATTCTGACGGATAACGCCGCGCTCGATGCGGCCTATCGCAATACGGCCGACATACTCGTTGTAGTCAATGCTGGAAACGAGCATCTGGAACGGGCTGTCGACATCCTGCTCAGGCGCGGGAATGTACTCAAGAATGGTATCAAACAGCGGCTTGAGGTTGGTACCCGGGACATCGGGGGAATAGCTCGCGGTGCCCTGACGGCCGGAGCAGAAGAGCATCGGGGAATCAAGCTGCTCATCGGTGGCGTCAAGATCCATAAGAAGCTCGAGTACCTCGTCGATGACCTCGTGGATGCGCTGGTCGGGGCGGTCTATCTTGTTGACGACGACGATGACCCTGTGGCCGAGCTCAAGTGCCCTCGACAGGACGAAGCGGGTCTGAGGCATCGGGCCCTCGGCTGCATCGACAAGCAGGATAACGCCGTTGACCATCTTGAGGATACGCTCGACCTCGCCGCCGAAGTCAGCGTGTCCCGGGGTGTCAACGATATTGATCTTTGTATCACCGTACTGCACGGCAGTGTTTTTCGCCATGATGGTAATGCCGCGCTCACGCTCAAGGTCGTTGGAGTCCATTACGCGCTCAACGATCTCCTGATTTTCACGGTAGACGCCGCTCTGCTTGAGCATCTCGTCAACAAGGGTGGTCTTGCCGTGGTCGACATGGGCGATTATCGCCACATTTCTGAGTTTATTCATAAAACTCCAACTCCTAATTAAAATTCAACACAAAAACGTATTTTAGCACTCAAAGCATTGAATTACAATACTTTTCTTCTTTTTTCCGACAAAAATACGCCCCCGAGCCGTAGTTTTTGCTCGGGGACAGTTAATTTGCATTTGGTCACATCTTCTCGGGTGCGGAAACGCCGATTATCTCAAGCGAGACCGCAATGACCTTGCGCACGGTGTCGGCAAGGCAGAGCCTTGCTTCGAGCACATTTGGCTCTGCGCCCTTGATGCGGCAGGAGTTATAGAAGCGGTGGAAGCGCGCGGCAAGCTCGGTGACATACTTGTTTATGCGGCTGGGGTCATAGTCACGGGCTGCAAGGCGGATCTCCTCCGGCAGGGCGGCAAGCTGCTTAACAAGCTCGCGCTCAGCCTCGGTCGAAAGCAGCGCAAAGTCCACCTCATCGACGCTCGGCACGGCATGACCCTCGGCAGCCAGTGCTGCAACAAGGGTGCAGATTCTCGCATGGGCGTACTGGACATAGTACACGGGGTTTTCGCTATCCTGACGCAGGGCAAGCTCAAGGTCGAACTCGACCGGCGACTCGGGACGTGAATTGAAGAAATAGCGGGCGGCATCGACGGGTATCTCATCGAGGAGATCCGACAGCGATATCGCCTTGCCGGTGCGCTTGGACATGCGCACGACCTCGCCGCCGCGGGTGAGCTTGACGAGCTGCATGAGCACGATATCCAGCCTGTGCTCGCCGTCGAGACCCAGCGCGTCCATTGCGCCCTTGAGTCTTGCGACATGGCCGTGGTGGTCAGCGCCCCAGACATTGATGACCTTGTCAAAGCCGCGTTTTTCAAACTTGTTGCGGTGGTAGGCGATGTCGGCGGCAAAATAGGTGTAGAACCCGTTTGCACGGCGCAGAACGTCGTCCTTGAGGTCGAGCTTGTCTATATCCTCGGGCTTCTTGCCCTGTTTAAGCAGGTTTTCACGCAGTATTTCGGAGGTCTTGAGCCAAAGTGCGCCGTCCTTTTCATAGGTGTAGCCGCGCTCGGCAAGCTTTTCAACGCTGTCGGCAACATAGCCGGATTCGTGCAGGCTCGACTCATAAAACCACTCGTCGTACTTGATGCCGTAGCGCTCGAGGTCGGACTTCATCTTGGGCAGGTTGTGCTCAAGGCCGAACTTTGCCATCATCTCGTGGCGCTCGGCTTGGGGCTTATCCATCCAGCTCTCGCCGTACTTTTCACAGAACAGGCGTGCAAGCTCTTTGATATCGTCGCCGTGGTAGCCGTCCTCGGGGAACCGGACGGCGTCCTCGCCCTTAACGAGCTGGAGGCAGCGAGCCTCGATTGAGCTTGCAAACTTCTCTATCTGATTGCCGGCATCGTTAACATAGAACTCACGCCAGACATCGTAGCCCGCTCTTTGCAGGACGGAAGCCAGTGCGTCACCCAGCACGCCGCCGCGGGCGTTGCCCATATGCATGGGGCCTGTGGGGTTTGCGGAAACAAACTCCACCATAAGCTTCTGACCCTTGCCGATATCGCAGTTACCGTATCTGTCGCCCTCAGCGTTTACAAGGCGCACAACATCGCCGTACCATTTATCGCCCATGCGGAAGTTCATAAAGCCCGGGCCAGCGACCTCGCAGGACGCAAACCAGCTTCCGTCAAGCTGCATGTTCGCAATAAGCGTCTCGGCGACCTTTCTCGGCGGCATGCGCATGAGCTTTGCGCTTGCCATCGCGAAGTTTGCGGCGTAATCGCCGTTTGCGGTGTCCTTGGGTATCTCGACGCTGCCGTTGAGAGTCAGGCCCTCGGGCAGCTCGCCCTTCGCGGCGGCGGCAAGGTATGCGTCGTTTACGAGCTTGGTTATCTGCTCCTTGGCCATCTGAATCATGTTTGCCATTTTATCTTTGTTCCTTTACACTGATTTTGAGTTGATTTTTGCTGGACACGGTGTGCTCCATGTTGACCGTGTAGTCGATACAAAGCTCGCCGCCAAAGTCGTCCAGCCGTGCATTTATCTTCTTGGTCTCGACCTCGAGTGTAGCCGAGCCAAACCGGGTATCATAAAGAAAGCTGCTTTTTTGCCCGGGGATGAATACCATGCGGGCATTGAGCGTTCCGCTGCGCTCAACGGTGACACAGTCGGGCTCGACCTCGACCCTCGTCGCCGTTCCGGCAAGTCCCGTGAGATCGCTTTCAAGATAGTACATCTCAAAACCGTTTTCCGAGCGTGTGTAATAACCCTCGGTCACAAGCTCGATGGTGTCCGTGTCGTTACCGGCGATGCCCTGAACGCCGGAGACGGTTATGATCGCTCTCATGGCTTATCCTCCAAGGGCGCAGGCTCGACAAAACTGACCTCGCCACGCAGTTCGCCCAAAAGCACCGGCGCAAGGTTTACAAAATCCTCGGTACTGCCGGAGGTGAAATACCGATCCGAGCCCCGGTCGTCCGACAGTGCATCATGCTCGGTAAGATACGCACACAGCGCCCTTGCCGAAGCGTCCGATGCCGCAACAAGCACTGTTTCCGGCAGATATCGGCTTATCGCCTCGGCGATTATGCCGTAGTGCGTGCAGCCTAAAAGCAGCGCCTCGACACCTGCATTTTTCATAGGCTCAAGCGTCCTTCTGACCACATCGGCAACGATCGCATCGTCTGCATCAATGTGTCCGCTTTCAATCATCGGGACAAACTCCGGGCACGGCAACGCCGTCACCTCAGCGTCGGGGCAAAGCCCTTTCAGCTCCGCCTGAAACGCGCCGCTTTCGATACTCGTTTTCGTTGCGATAACGCCGAGGCGCTTTTTGCCGGTCGCGGCAAGCTCCTGCGCGCCCGGGGTCAGAACACCGACGGCATATGTCGCGTTGGCGCTCAGGATATCCGGCGCATTGCTCGATATCGTCCCGCAGGCGGCAAGTATCGCCTTCACGCCGAAGCTCTCGGCAAAGGCAATGTTCTGCCTTGCGATGGTTCGGATCTGCTCCTTCGGTCTGCCTCCGTAGGGCATGCGGCCGGTGTCGCCGAAGTATATTATGTTTTCGTTTGGCATTATCCGGCGCAGCTCACGCACGGCGGTGAGGCCGCCGAGGCCGGAGTCAAACACGCCTATGGGCTTATTATTCATAGCGATAATACTCCAAATTACTCTAACTGTAATATAATATGCTAAAACTCCGTAAATTACAAGGCTTTTTTAATGTGGAATTCGGACAGAGAGTTTGATATAATGAACTGACGATATCTTTTTGATCGGAGGCGTGACTTTGAATATAGATCTGACAGGCAAAGAATTTCGCAGGCTTCTCGACATGGTGTACATCGGCAACTGGATACTTAACTCCACCCGCACCACCGACCGCTTTGAGGATTACGACCTTGTACAGGAGAAGCTGTTCTCGCTGTGCGCCAAAAACGGCATGCGCTCGCTCGTGCAGACCTGGCACGGCCACGTGTTCCCGTCCCGAGCCTACGAGGACGGCGGCATCCACGAGGCGATCGCCGACTATGAGGACGCCGTGTTTTTCGACATTCTCGCCGAGGAGCTTGCCCGCCGCGACATGATAAGCGATGGCCTTGACGACACCGATACCGAGGCGCTGGCACTTCGGATGGATGAATACATGTCGGAGTTTGAGAAAAACGGCATAGCAAATCTCAAGCTGGACACATAAAATTTAATTTTCCGCAAAAGCTAACTGTGTCGGGCGACCGGCGCAGTTTATTTTTTCGGAGATACACGCATGAACATGACAAACGACGAATACAAGCGCTATTCAGACACGCACCAGCCCCGATCACGGGCGCTCGGCAACATGTGCAAGGCCTTTTTGGTCGGCGGGCTTATCTGCTGTGTCGGGCAGTTTATAAACTCGCTTTACATGCAGCAGGGGCTCAGCAAGCTCGATGCGGGCTCGGCGACCTCGGTGACGCTCGTTTTCATCGGCGCGCTGCTCACGGGTCTCGGCATTTACGACAAGCTCGCAAAATACGCAGGCGGCGGCACGCTCGTCCCGATAACGGGCTTTGCAAACTCCGTCGTAGCACCGGCCTTGGAGTTTAAGACCGAGGGCTTTGTGACCGGCACGGCGGCAAAAATGTTCATTATTGCAGGCCCCGTCATCGTCTACGGCATAGCCTCCAGCGTCGTGTACGGGCTGATATTATGTTTAATAGGGTGATAAAATGCAGCGCAAAAAGAAAAACACCGGCTCGCTGCCGGAGCATCAGAATGTGCCCTATCGTGACTATCGCGGCAGGGATAATTCCGTCAACAAGATCCACGAGCCGAAGGCTCCCGACGGGGTCGCCGGTGACTGGAGATGAAAAATCTCGGCTCATTTGAGCCGAGATTTTTTGCGTCTAATTTACTTATCGTTTGCCGCGACTGCGTACTCGATGGCGGTCAGGGTGCCGTCATCGCCGACGGCAAGCTTTAATACCGTCGAGCCCTGCGTGTACTTGTACACATCGCCGACCTGCTTAAATTCGCCGGTGAGAAGCGCCTGAGCATCCTCAAGCTTCATGCCGATCTTGAGACCCTGCGGGGTCTGGACGGTGTCGTCGGCAACGGTGATGCCGGTGATGCGCTTTACACCGTCAACGTCATTTACCATGACCTCAAAGCCGTCGTAGTAGTAGAAATAGTCCTTGCCCTGGTATGCGCAGCTATCAGACTCAAAGGTTCCGTTAACGGGCTCACCGAGGGCTGCGAGCACATCCTCGGCAGGATCCATAATGCCGAACTTCGTGTCGCCCGAGGCGTAGTACAGCTCGCCGTAATCGGGCGTGTAGTCGTCGGTCTTGGTCTCGTCACGAGGCTCGGCCTTAGAGCATGCACACACAGCAAACAGCGTCAGAACCGAAAGCAAAATTGCGATTAATTTTTTCATAGCTCATTCTCCCAATGTCCAGCTTTTAAGATAGCCGTATTTTTCAAGTTCCGCCTTCTGCGCGGCAAGCAGCGCGTAGTAATCCTCGCACTTTTGCGCCCAGCACTCGGCAATCTCCGCATTGTCCCTGCGGTCGGGAACATCGTACTTGTCAGCCAGTATCCTGCCGAAATACCTCGACAGCTTTTCGGCACCGTAGACATTCAGATGCAGGCCGCCGTCATAGGTATCGGTCTGCATGTCAAGGCCGATATCGTCAGCATAAGGCAAGAGGTTTAAATAGTCAAGCCCGTATTTCTCGGCGTAGGCGGAAATTTGCTCGTCCCACTCGTCGTACCAATGCGGCCACAGGCTCGGTGACTTTATAAGCACGAGCTCGGCACCGTGAGCCCTGCACAGCTCGCGCATTTTGTCAAGATAGTACCAGCAGCTATCGCCGATGGTGTAGTCCTCCAGTACAGGCACGTTCGGGAGCTTCGTCATGGACTTTGTGTCGGCGCGCATGAGATAGCCCGATATCGTAACGGGGTCTTTTGTGAACATGTACTCAAAGTCCTCGCCGGTAAGCTCGTTCCAGCGCGAGTGGTAGCGCAGCAGAGGGATAAGGTAGCTTATCATGTCCTCATCCTCGCACATGGATGCGTTTATCGCATCGATCTTGTGCTGCGAAAGGGGCATGCCGTCAAGCGCCATGCGGTTGTACGCCTCGCTCTGGGGTTCTGCGTATTTCATTGCCTGCACATTGTACACCACGACCGCCGGGCTTTCCTTCTCCAGCGCCTCCTCCAGCAGATAGTACGACTGCCAGATGAGCTGCTGGGCAGAGCCTCTTATATAGCTCGTGATGCCGTAGTCAGACCACAGCGTGACGGGCGAAAAGTTTTCGTACACCTCGCAGTCTCCGATGAAAATTACATCGTGGGGCTGCGTTTCGTTATAATACTCCGCCGTCATTGCGCCCTCTAAAACGCCGGACATGTACTTCGGCTGCATAAGCTTGCCGAGTAGCCACACGGCGGCGGCAACAAACGCGAGGCACAGCACAAGGCAGATGATATGAACTTTTTTATTTTTCTTTGCCATGGCCGACCTCAGAACTGATTATAGATAAACTGGCTTGAATCGTAGCCCACGCCGTAAGCGCCGAACACCAGGATGCAAAGTGCCAGCAGGGCAAACACGACATACGGCACGGCGGTCTTTTTCCACATGAGCTCTCGCACCGAACCGCATTTTTCCTGCACGCAGGAAACGGCAAACATCAGCGCAATGCCGATGCCCGCGACGAGGTAATCTGCGCCGGTGAGGCCGAGCTTTAATAGATTGCCCGAAAACGCTTCGCTCCAGTTATTCGTCGTGAATATCGAGCCGAAGGCTTTAAAGGACACCGCAACATCACGGTAGCAGTCGAGTATTCTCAGCGAACACATGAGGAAGAATGTGCGCAGCGTTTCAAACACACGATAGCCAAAGCCCGAAACGAGCCCTGCATGCTTCTCCCTGAACTTTACCGACAGGGGCTTGAACTCCTCGGCAAGCAGGATGAAAAATGCGTTTAAAAGGCCCCACACTACGAAGTTCCACGCAGCGCCGTGCCACAGGCCGGTGAGGACCCACGTGACGATGGTCGACACATACACCGACAGCTTCTTGCCAAAGCCGTCGGATATCGACTTGCGCGCCTTTTTGGAAAGCTTCAAAAGCCACGGAGCGACAGACAGCGGGTAGAAGATATAGTCCTTAAACCACGTGCCCATCGAGATGTGCCAGCGCCGCCAATACTCGGCGATGTTGCGTGAAAAGTACGGGCGGATGAAGTTTTCCTTCACCGAAACGCCGAGCACCTGCGCGATGCCGATGGTGATATCGATGCCGCCGGTGAAATCAGCGTAAAGCTCGGCGGCGTAGAACACCGCGCCGAGGAAAACATACGCGCCCGAGTACGCCGTCGGGTCGCCGCAAAGTGCGGTGACGGCGACGAGGAGCCTGTCAGCGATGACGAGCTTTTTAAAATAGCCCCACAAAATGCGCTGCAGGCCGAAGCTTATCTGCTTAAAGTCGGCTTTATGCTCGGCAAAAAGCGTGTCCTTCAAGTCGCCGAAGCGGGATATCGGCCCTTGGATGAGCAGCGGAAAAAACGAGGTGAAAAGCGCGACTTTGAGTATATTGCGCTCGGGCTCGACCTTCTCCCAATACACATCGATGACGTAGCTGACCGTCTGAAAGGTGTAGAACGATATGCCGAGCGGCAGCACCCAGTCCACAGTGGCGACATCAGCCGAAAACAGCGAGTTGAAGTTGAAGATAACGAAGTTTGTGTATTTAAGCGCCGCAAGGATGCCGAGGTCAATTACAAGTGCAAGCACGAACACACGCTTGCGCTTTTTTTCCTCAAGCTTTTTATATTCCTTGCGCTCGGGGCGCGACAGTGCCTTGCCCTCATCGGAGGCAAGGTATGCCTTCTGGCGGCGCATCGAGTGCCCCATGAGGTTCGTCGCCGCCCATGACACTGTGACCGTTGCCGCCATGAAAACGAGTCCCTGCCAGCCTGCGCAGGCGTAGAACACGATATCGGCAGCTAAGAGCAGCAGCCACTGCCATTTGCGGGGTATGAGATAATACAGCGCAAACAGGACGACCAGGAAGGCTATGAAGCCATACGATGTAAACAGCACGGCTTACTCGTCCTGAAGTCTCATGACCATGTCGTACATGGCCTCGGCGGAGTTGAAGTTCTCGGGGGTTATCTCCCTTGCGGGAATGGTGATATCAAAGGCATCGGACAGCTCGGAAATGAGCGTCACGATATCGAGGCTTTCAAGATAAGCGTCGTCAACAAGGGTGGTGCAGGTCTTGTAGTCCACGGTCAGGCCGAGGTCATCGAGAATTTCATAAATTTCGTTCATTGTACTTCTCCATTAGTAAGTTTCTGTCTATCTTCCCATTCGGGAGCATGGGCAGAGTGTCCATGCGGTATAGCTTTGCCGGAATCATGTAGCGTTCAAGCTCTTTTATGAGGTAGGCTCTAACCGACTTTTCCTCGGCTGCACCCATATAGTAAAGATACAGCTTCTTTTTGGCCTTGTCAAACAGGCAGCAGGCGTTTTCAACGCCATCGGCCATGCATGCGCAGGCTTCAATCTCGCCGAGCTCGACACGGTGACCCATACTTTTTATCTGATTGTCCTTGCGGGACACAAACACCAGCTCGCCCCGCTCGTTGAGCCTGCCGAGATCGCCCGTGCGGTAGATAAGCTCGGGATAATGCGGGTTCAGAGGATTCTGCACAAAGGCCAAGGCCGTGCGCTCGGGGTCGTCAAAGTACCCCAGTGTGACCGCCGTGCCTCTGATGCAAATTTCACCGAGATCGCCATCCGGTGCTTCGGTGTTATCCTCGCGCAGGAGGAAAAAGCCCGTGTTGTCAAAGGGTCTGCCGACGGGGATGGGTTCATTGTCCGCAAACTCGCGGTCGACCTCATAGTAAAACGACATGCCGGTGGCCTCGGTGGGGCCGTAGAGGTTTATAAACCTCGCCTCGGGCGCTGCCTGCTGCCAAAGCTTGAGCTGCTTTACGGGGAACACCTCACTGCCGAAGCACACAGTGCGTAAATGCTCGGGTCGACCCTCGGCAAATGCGCCGAGCCCCGACACCATCGTGAGCGCCGATGCGACCCAGCACACGGTGTTTATCTCGTGACGGTTTAAAAAGTCCAGCACCTTTAAGGGCGACATGAACAGGCTCTGCTGCATGAGATATGCCGTTGAGCCGCATTTTATGACCGAGAGCATCTCTTTCATGCAGGCATCGACATACAGTGGTACCTGCATCGCAAAAACGCTGTCGGCCGCTGCCCCAATTACGGGGCACAGAGCATTTGCGTAATCTATCAGCGAGCGGTGGCAGGCGGTAACGCCCTTGGGCGTGCCGGTGCTGCCGGAGGTAAAGACAATGTATATAGGGTCGGTGTCGATCTGCCGTGCCCTGACGGCGGCAAGTGCAGCGTCATCTGCCTGCGCCGAGAAAAGCTGCGTGCAGTCGATGATCTTATCGCCGTAGCCAAGCTCCTCGGCTGTCGCCGTCGAGCTTTCGTCGCAGATTATTGCTCTGGGCGAGAGCTTTTTTAATATCATGCGCACGCGGTGCAGCGGCATGCCGACATCCATCGGGACATACATGCATCCGGCATAGATCACCGCGAATAACGCGGCTATCGTCCGCGGCTCTTTTTTCATGAACACGACGACCGGCTCTTTTTTAAGTCCGCGGCTTAGAAGCTCGCTGCCGCCGGAGCGCGCCATAGCCTGCAGCTGCGCAAAGCTCAGGGCGCTCTCCTCGTCGGCAAAGGCGGTCTTATCAGCGTAATCCGATGCTGTCCGCTCCAAAAATTCAAGAATGTTTTTCATCTCAGTTTTCCATCACATAGGGTCTGGTCTCGACCTGTGGGTACAGGCTCGTGTCAAAGCGCCAGTACTGCACGCTGTACTGCACAAGCTCCTCGCTGGTCTTCATGAAGCATCTAAGATGCTGCGGGCCGACATTGCAGGCATCGAAGTGATACCAGCCCGTGCCGAGGTTAACAAGACACCAGAAGTGCTGTGTTCTGCCATTGAGACGCTCAACGCTGAGCACCTGGCAATCTATCTTCTGCAGCAGTGCATAGGTCGTTGAGTAGAAGGTGAAGCAGTCGCCCACGCCCTTGGTAAGTCCGCGGTAGGCCTCAGCCTTCCAGTCGGTCTTATCCGAGTCGCCGGTATAGAGCACATTCGAGTAGACATAGTCGAAAATGGCGTATGCCTGCTTCTCAAGGCTCATGTCGTCGGTGAGGATGCGGTCGAGCACCTTGTTGACCTCGGCGTCGAGCATTTCATCGGTCACCTTATTTTCTATAAACTTAAACTTGACCGTCACGGAGCTTGAGTTGCCCTCGTGATCCTTTGCGGTGTATGTAACATCGTACTCGCCGACCTTCTTGGCGTTCACCTTGGACTTGTCGACCGTGAGCTCGGGCTCGGGATCGGCATTATCGACGGCGAAGACCTCCTTGAAGTAGGCCACAGCCTCGCCGACATAGCAGTAGCGGTCGCGGGCAGCGTATATAGTCGGCGCGGTCTTATCCGGCGAGATGACCGCCGTAGCCTTGACGGTCGTGGAGTTACCGGCTCTGTCGGTGAGGATTATCTCCACCTCCTGTTCGCCCTCGGTGTCCCAATCGGGCTCGGTGACGAAGCTTGCCTTGACGGTGCTGACATCGTTAATGTTCTCAAGGAACTTTATCGGCTCGCAGTAGTAGCCGGTGCTGCACTCGCACTTGATGCCGTCGGCGGTGGGTGCGGTGGTGTCCTTAACGTTCACGCCGACGGTCTTGGAAACGCCGTCCTTGGTGAGCTTCACCTCATGTGCGCCGAGGCTGTTGAGCATGAACGGCTCTGTCTCCATCGTATAGCCCGCGTAATCAGCTCCGAGCTTGTCAAGCACGGCAGACTCCGAGAGCGTGTCGGTGGATGCTTCAAACTCAACTATGTCGTCGCAGACGATGAGCTTGCCCTTGACCTCGGCCTCATTGCCCGCAGCGTCGGCGGCCTTGATATCAACATCAAAGCTTCCCTTTTTGCTCGTGTCGGGCTTCGAGGCAAGCTCGTATTTAACCTCGGTCGCGTCGTCGCAGCCGACCGCGAAGCTATCCGCCGTGACCTCTCCGCCGACCTTGACGGCGACGGGCACGAGATCGGGCACTGGTGCGGTGGTATCAACGATGCGCAGGATCGAGGTGTAGGTCGTGTTGTCAAACTTTATCTCCACCGTGTTGTCGCCAAGCTTTGTCCAGTCGATAGAACCAAGATCGGTCAGAAGCTCAGCATTATCGCGTTCGACTACCATGAAGTCCTTGAGCGTGGGACGGGGCGTGCCCGCCTCATGGGTCAGAACATCTATGACACCGAGCACCTTGATGGTGGTTTTTATCGTCTGTCCGTTGCCGTGGGAGTCCTTGAGCTCGATCGCGCAGTCATAGCTGCCGGCCGTGCCGTAAATGGGCTCGGTCTTCCATGCAACGGTGTACTCGGATGCGTCCTTTATCTCGGTGAGTGCATCCTCGGGAGCCAGAGTCTTATCGTCGATGGTGAGGCTAATGTCCTTGGCCTCGGTCTGCGGTGCCATGGTATCGCGCACGATGAGCACGACCTTGCGCGACGCACTGTCGGACTTGACCGTCAGAAGGTAGGTTCCCTCCTCCGTGAGGCTCACATCCGAATCGCCCACATAGCTTGCCTTGCTGCCATCCTTCATGAATGCGCTTGCATCCGGTGCGCCCTCGCCAAGCTCGGCCTTGAGGACGATATGCATCCCCCGATACACGCCGAACACAACGACAGCGGCGATGACGGCAATGATGCACACTATCGTAAGAGCGATCGCGAGCCCCCGCTTCGTCTTTCTCCTTTTTTTGACCGCAGTTCGAGCCATTTTCAATACCCCCTGTGCTTTGGCGTGGGTTAAGCATTTGAGCTTCCCCTCTGCCGCTCGGTTTAAGCGGGAGAGGAGTGTCGCAGGCAAGGCTTTGGGATCGAGAAAAGCATAGGCCTTGTAAGTGAGCAAAACGAAGCCTGCGGCGCTGCTATCCGCTTAAAAAAGTCGTAATTTGACAAATGTGTATTATATCATAGAGTTGTTGTCATAACAACGGTTTTTTGTTAACAAAAGTGCTGTTGAAATAAGTTTCCGGGCATGGTATACTCTTTCAAGCTAACGGAGGAAGAAATTATGAAAAGAATCGTCTCTTTCTTTCTTGCATTTATTATGATATTCACCCTGTGCGCATGCAGTAATGAGCCGCTGGAAACGCCCGTGCCCACGCCGGAGAGCACCGAGTCCAGATATCTGGCAACGAGCTTTCGCAATAACGGCAAGCGCACCATTGTCCACTCCATGCCAGAGAGGATAGTCACGGCAGGCCCTAACTGCACCGAAATCATGTGCGCGCTCGGCCTTGAGGACAAGGTCATCGGCAAATGCATGACCAATCACTCCAAGGGTGCTCTTGACGAGTACAAAGACGCATACAAGTCCATCCCCACCCTGTGCGAAGGCTACCCCACGTTCGATGAGATAGTTAACAGCGGCTGCGATTTTCTCTACGCCAGCAGCTGGATCTTTACCGACGACCTCACTGTTAAGATGCTTGAGGACAAGGGCATCATCGTGTATATCAACGAGGCCACGACCTATGACGAGCTGTGGATGGAGATAAATGACCTTAACCGCGTGTTTTGTCTTGAGGACACGGGCGATACCGTCGTCAAGGCCCAGACCGACAGGATAAGCGCCGTGGCCGATGTTATCAAGGACGCAGAGCCTAAAAAGGTGCTCGTGCTCGACAGCTTCATTGGCGAAAAGGTGTTCACCGCAGGCAGAGCAAACATTGAGACCGCTTACATCGCCTCGGCAGGCGGCGAGAACATTTTCGGCGCTCTCGAAAAGTCCTGGGACGCCGTGTCTGTTGAGGATATCGTCGAGGCAAACCCCGATTATATCATCATCCACGACTACAAGGGCTCAAGCTATGACGACAAGGTCGCGGCGCTCAAGGAAAATTCGGAGCTCAAATACCTCGACTGCGTCAGAAACGAGAGCTTTATAAAGCTCTCGCTGGAAAATGTCATGCCCGGCATGAGAAGCGCCGTCACGGTCGAGACCATTGCGCAGACCATGTTTGCCGACCTCTTTGCCGAGCCCGAGCCGACGGTCACACCGGAGAGCTGAATATGTTAAAAAAAGCATATGTTGAAATTACGAATATCTGCAACCTAAGCTGCGACTTTTGTCACGGCACAAAAAGAACTCCGCACCGGCTGACGGCAGCGGAGTTCAATTATATTGTGCAAAGGCTGCGCGGCCACACCGAGTATGTATACCTGCATATCCTCGGCGAGCCGCTGACGCACCCGGAGCTCGGTGATATCATGGCCGCAGTCGCAGAGTGCGGCATGAAATGCTGCATAACGACGAACGGCACGCTGCTGCGTGAAAATGAGCAGGTGCTGCTTGATGCGCCGCTGCATAAGTTGAGCGTTTCGCTGCACAGCTTTGAGGTTAACGGCGGCGACTTAGATTTGTATCTGAATAGCGTATGCCAAGTCTGCAAGCGCCTTGCCGAAAACGGCACTATCTGCGAGTTCAGGCTGTGGAACAGCGGGGGCACGGAGGCGCTAAACGGTGAGATCTTGGGCTTCCTGCGGCAATTTTTCGGCTCCGACTGGCAGAAAAGCCGTGACGGCTTCAAGCTCGGAAAGCTCTTGTATCTTGAAAATGCCGCAAAATTCGACTGGCCGGATATCGAGTCCGGCGAGCGCAATGTGCAGTTTTGCCAGGGGCTGCGCGATCAGATAGGCATCCTGTGCGACGGCACGGCCGTCCCCTGCTGTTTAGATGCCGACGGCAGCATCCCGCTGGGCAATATTTTTGAGCAGACGCTTGACGATATTTTGGACAGCGAGCGCGCGAAGGCGATCTACCACGGCTTTTCAAACCGCGCGCCGAGCGAGGCGCTGTGCCGCCGCTGCGGCTTTGCCGAGAGGTTCAGCCTATGAACTCATTTGCGCTGCACATTTTGGCGATGCTCCTCATGCTGTGCGACCACTTGCAGCTCACGCTGCTGCCAGAGCTGCCGATACTAAGGTGCGTTGGCAGGCTTGCGTTTCCGCTTTTTGCGTTCATGGCGGTCGAGGGGTACCTCCACACCCGCAGCCTCAAAAATTATCTCCTGCGTCTGCTCATGCTGGCAGTCATCTCGGAGATTCCGTTTGACCTGCTTGTGATCGGCAGCGTGTTTTACCCCGTGCATCAGAATGTCATCTGGACGATAGTTCTCGGCCTATGCTGCATTTGGGCGTTTGAGAACATCGCCGCTGATCGGCAAAGGCTTCTGAGCGCCGTCGTAATTATTGCATCGCTCGGCGCTGCGATAATCGCCGATGTCGACTACTCCTCGGCGGGTGTCCTGACGCTGCTTGCGTTTTACGCATTCCGTGGCACCACCGTGCGGTGCAGGCTCTTGCAGCTGCTCTCGCTAGGGTTTATAAACCTCGTGCTCCTCGGCGGTGTTGAGCTCACCTTCCCCTATCAAGCGCTTGCCGTCCTGTCGCTGCCGATAATATGGCTCTACGACGGCAGCCAAGGGCCGCACAACGGCTTTATCAAAGCCGCAAATTATCTTTTCTACCCTGCCCACATGCTCATGCTTGCACTTTTGGCAATATAAAAAGCACCCTCAGGGTGCCTTTTTCAATACTGCAATATCGGTGCCGAGCCGTCATCCTCGCTTTTGGTAATGGAGCGGATGACTGCGTCGTAGCTGTAATTGTCGTTTACGAAAACGGTAAAGCAATCGCCGACTTTTTTGCCGAGCACGGCCTTGCCGAACGGCGACTCACGGCTGATAAGCCCCTTCAGAGGATCTGTGCGGATAGTCGTCACGACCTGAATTACCTGCGTTTCGTCGTCCTCGGGGATGTATATCTCGACCTTGTCATACAGTCCGACCTCGTCGTCGGCGGAGGAGGAATCGATGATGTGCGCCGATTTTATCATGTTCTCAAGATAGCGGATGCGGCTGCCGTTGCGATTTTTGGCACGCTTGGCCTCCTTATACTCAAAGTTCTCGCTCAGATCGCCGAACGCACGGGTGCGCTTGACCTCCTCGATGAGCTCTATCATCAAGCGGTTGCGCTCGTCGAGCTCGGCCTGCATCTTTGCGATATCCTGCCTTGTCAAATCGTCATGCATGGTATTACCTCTTTTCCATGTCGCATTATACGCCCCGAGCACATGAATTTCAAGTCTGTGCACCCCTCTTTACCTGCGCAGTTTAATAGCAATTCGCACTTAAACCCACTCGCAGAAGATTAAACCGCCGCAGTCAGGTGGACCGGTGCGCAGATACAAAAACAACTGAGTGCTTTGCGCTCAACTTCACTAAAGCAGTCTGCTTTAACTTCCTCGGCGGCAGCGCCGCTCACAGACTTATTGCCGTAGGCAAAAAACTTAACCCGAACTCGTTTGTTTAAATAAAAAAAGCACATCTTTCGAGGTGCGGCGCCTGCAAGAGCGGTGTGAAATAGGAAACTGTCGTTTATTTTAGTTTTGAGTGAGCTATTTTTCGTTCAGGTAAGTTGACGGGAGCCGAACACTATCGGTTTTGACGGGCAGCTTTCCGCTCATGCTTCGCTAAACCCCTAGTCCATATATCTCCATTATGCCCGTCGGGCTTTATCTTTGCCTGAACGAAAATCTGCTCCCTCAAAACTGCAAGGCATCTGTCAGTAGAGTTTTTCGAGGGATTTTTGGCTTTCTTTGGTGAGAATGGGCTGTCGCCCATTAAGACAAAAAAGGCGAAAAGCACCGAAAGGGCGCACTGACAGACGATAGGGTTCGGCTCCCGCCAACTTAAACAACAAAAATCGGGCAATACTTTGTGTATTACCCGATTTTTTTGTGAAGTATGGGCGGAAAAGAGCCGGTCAAAACCGGCTTTTTCCTGTTTTACGCCGTTCTTGCAGGCGCAAATCAGACCAGCTCGATGACTGCCATCTCGGCTGCGTCGCCGCGACGGGGCTTTTTGCAAAGCTTCGCTTTGAAAAAGCCTTTTTGATTCAAATTTCTTGCAGACGGCGCTTTCCCCGCCGTCTGCTTTCGTCCATCGGCTCGCCGATAAATCGGCAACCGCCGATGATGACATCGGACCCCGTCGCGTAAAAAAAGCACCGCCGAAGCGGTGCTTTTTGGTGCGGTTATCAAACGAGCTCGATGACTGCCATCTCGGCTGCGTCGCCGCGACGGGGTCCGATACGAGTGATGCGGGTGTAGCCGCCGTTGCGGTCGGCATACTTAACTGCAATCTCGTCAAAGGTCTTCTTGGCAACGTCTTCACGAGTGATGAAGGACAGTGCCTGACGATAGGCTGCCAGATCCTTCTTCTTGCCAAGGCTTATCATTTTCTCGGCGAGGGGTGCGATCTCCTTTGCACGGGTGACGGTGGTCTCCATGCGGCCCTTATCGAGCAGATCGGTGACCTGCTGACGGAGCATGGCCATGCGC
>JALFUQ010000091.1 GCA_022784505.1 Bacillota bacterium | reverse complement strand
TAAGAAGAGAAGTCATATTATAAGGGGAGAATTTACAAAGTTGTTGATGGTACTTCGTATAAATAGAGTAGATAGATATGTTCCCGTCAACCACTGACATTAACCTTATTAACTCGACCCATGTCGAGTGTGTCTGTCTGCTGTCAAGAAAACAAAAGGAGAGAAGTTTTCATGTTAGAACTTGATTTTTATAAAGAGTTGCTTCAGATGCGAGAAAATTATAAAAGCAATCCGTTAAATGATATAAAACTTAATCGTCCAGAGTGGCTTGACTCAGAAGATCCAATGTCTGAAATATATGAAAACAAATCTTTGCTTTTGCAGAAAGGTGAAGTAATATATGCGCATATTGTTCAAGCAAATACGATTTTATTTAAAAGATTTCCTCCGTTTGATTGTCCTGCACAAATAGTGTATTCACTAGATCCATATTTTATGGAACAAATAGATGTTCTTCAAGATATTGCGTGGAAAATTTATAGTTATAAAGAGCAGGATATAGATTTAGTACCAGATGAATGGAAAGAGACAGCCAGAGTGATAACAGATGAGTACGATAGAACGGATTTTACGTTTTTATTAAATTTGAATGAGAAGTCAGTTAAATATCATATGATTCCTACAATGATTTATAGAAAGTTGTTACCAAAAAGAAAGCTGTGTGGAAGTTTATTA
Organism: Bacillota bacterium; assembly: GCA_022784505.1. Lineage (GTDB taxonomy): Bacteria > Bacillota > Clostridia > Oscillospirales > Oscillospiraceae > F23-B02. Next base: position 14,053 of record JALFUQ010000091.1, on the reverse strand, counting down.
CCGGTTTTAGCGTTACCTGAGAGTAAACAAGTTCTTATTTTACCTAAAGAGTATTGGACAAATACTTTTACAAAAGCATGGGTAGAAGGGGATATCTAACGTGTAGACAAGTTCCCTATAACGCTTACAGTGGATATGTTTCCGTCAACCTATGTTAGCAATTTCATTGCTACGACCCATGTGGAAACAGTTGTACAACTGCTGATTTTGAGGAGCTTTGATGAAAAGAATTAAAATTACGGTCATGAGGATGGCGTGCTACACCGACCTCATGGAAAAATACGAAAATCCCATTGAGCATGCCTGCACCATGAAACTCGGGCAGGTGTTTATTGCCGAGGGCTGGCAGAAGCCGCAGGGCTTTTGCGACAGCGCATGGGACAGCGTTTCACCCTTCGTCATGACCCTTGCCCACGGCGGCGGGGATTTTTACGACGGCTGGATGAAGAACAGAAAATCGGCAATGATATCCTGCAACGACGGCTTCAGACCCGTCAGCTTTTTGATAGAGGCACTCGACGAGGACACTTAAAAATAAAATGAAGCAAAAAACTCCCGAAATCTTAATATCCGCCGGCGGTATTGCCGTGCTGGCGGCGATATTTGCGCTGTGGTGCGGCGGAGTGCGCTATTCGGCGGCAGGCATGACGGCGGCGGTTATAAGCGCCGTTTTGTTTGCGCTCGTGTGCCTGCGCTTTGTGCCCAAGTGGGTGGACACATGGCGCGACGGCGAGCCGGACGCTCCGTGTCTTGTCGCCGGACCACGGCATATCTGCGTGCATATTTTTGCGGCGGTGCTGCTGTGGGATGTGCTCATCATAGTCATCGTTTACATCCTGCGCCGCATTATCGGAAACACCGACAGTTTTTTTGAAGCACTCGATTTCTGGACATGCACCGACAGCGGACATTATCTCGATATCGCCCGTGACTGGTACCTGTCCGAGGGCAGCGTCGACAGGCTCGTGCAGCTTGTGTTCCTGCCGGGCTATCCTGTCGTTGTGCGGCTCGTCACGGCGGTGATCGGCGACGGGCTTATCGCCGGACTTATCGTGTCGGCACTGTGCTTTGCCGGAGCGAATGTCATGCTTTATAAGCTCGTTTTGCTCGACTATGGGCACGAGACGGCGCTGAGGGCGGTGAAGTTTCTGAGCCTGTCTCCGGCGGTGTTTTTCTTTGTCGCACCCATGAGCGAGAGTCTGTTTTTGCTGTGCACGCTCGGCTGCATGTACCTCGTGCGGCGTGGCAAAATGCTGCCTGCGTGTTTACTCGGCGCATATGCGGCGTTTACACGCTCGCTTGGCGTGGTGCTTATGGTGCCGGTGGTGTTTGAGCTCGTGCAGCGCAGGGCGAAATTAAAAGATTACCTTTGCGTGCTCATCATCCCGCTCGGCTTTGCGGCGTACTGCCTTGTAAATTACACGGTATCGGGCGATGCGTTCAAGTTCATGCAGTATCAGCGTGAGCATTGGGGTCAGCAGCTCGGCTGGTTTTTTAACACCGCCGCGTATCAGACCGAGAACGCCATATACAACTTTACCGCAAACCGAATAAACTTTTTCGGCCTGTGGCTGCCGAATTTGCTTGCGCAGACGCTGTCGCTCGTGCTCATGCTGTTCGCGGTCAGGAAGCTTCGCAGCTCGTACACGGCGTATTTTCTCGCCTACTTCGTCGTTGCCATCGGAGCGACCTGGCTTTTGAGCGCCCCGCGCTACATAGCGGCGGCGTTCACTGTACCGACGGCACTTGCGACAGCTTCACATGACCGCCGAGCTGACTGGTGCTTAACGACACTGAGCGTCCTTGCAGGGACTGTGTATTTGTGCGAATTTGCCCTGCGCTGGCAGGTTTGGTGAAAAATGCGCCGGAAAACAGGGAAATTATTAAAAATTTTACTTGTAAAGCGCAAAAAGCTGTGGTATAGTATTAAAGCTATTTAGTGTAATTATCGAAAGGATTTGATATAAATGGGTACTGTTAAGCTGATTCTTACAATTTTGCAGCTTCTGTCCGGCCTGGCCGTGACGGTCGTCGTTCTCATGCAGAGCGGCAAGAGTGCAGGCTTGTCCGGCGCTATCGCCGGCGGCGCGGAAACTTTCCTGTCCAAGGGTAAGGCCAAGACCCTCGATGCAAAGCTTGCAAAGTGGACAAAGTGGTTCGCACTTGCATTTGCGATCCTGACTCTTGTCCTGAATATCGTCAAGTAAGTAAAAAAGGTGACGGTGCAGTTTCGTGACTGCACCGTTTTTTGCTTTGGTATGAAAAAAATGAGCTTTAAAAAGATGTTAGGCGGGATAAAGGCGGCTTTTCCGTTCACGATACCCGTGTTCCTTGGCTGGATCTTCGTTGCGCTGACCTATGGCGTTTTGATGAACGATATCGGCTACAATGCGTGGTGGACGATGCTGTTTTCGGCCGTGTGCTTCTGCGGCAGCATGCAGATAGCGGCCATCCCTATGATGGCGGCAGGCTTTGACCCTGCGCAAATGCTGCTCATGAGCTATCTTGTCAACTTTCGCCACAGCTTCTACGGAATCCCGCTGCTGGAAAAGTACAAGGACGCAGGCGTGCTAAAGCCGTTTTTGGTGTATACGCTGTCGGACGAGCAGTTTTCGCTCTCCGTTTCGGCGCAGAAGCCGGACAATGTTGAAAACAAGTATTTTTATTTTGGAATAAATCTTATATGCTTCTGCTATTGGATCGGACTTACCGGACTCGGCGGTGTTATCGGCGGTCTGATCACCTTTGATACTACGGGACTTGATTTTGCACTCACGGCGATGTTCGTGGTTTTGTTCATGCAGCAGTGGAAGCAGAAGGAAAACCGCCCTGCCTGCGTTATCGGCATAGGCGTAACGCTTTTGTGCCGCATATTCTTCGGCACGAGCGTGTTTCTCATCCCCTCGCTGCTCGGTATTCTGCTGATTTTCTGGATAGGGAGGGATAAACTGTGACGCTTACCGTAACTCAGACGCTCGTGACTATTGCGGCCATTGCCCTCGGCGTGCAGATATCCCGCTGGCTGCCGTTTGCGGCCTTTTCCGGAAAAAAGGAGCTGCCGGAGTTTATACAGTACCTCGGCAGGGTGCTCCCGCCTGCGCTTATGGGGCTTTTGGTGGTGTACTGCTTCAAAAACACCCCGATACTCACGGGAAACCACGGCCTGCCGGAGCTTATCGCAACTGCGGTGGTCATCGGCACCTATGCATGGAAGGAAAATTTCCTCATCTCCGTCGGCGGCGGCACGGCGGTTTATATGCTGCTAGTACAACTTGTATTTTGAAAAGTCGGCTTCGGCCGACTTTTTTTATTGTTCAAATCCTGTTTATTGCAATCATAGATGTGAAATGGTATAATAAACTAACTTTGATTTGAAAAAGCCGAAAGGAAACAAAATTATGTGCGGAATCGTTGGCTTCGTAGGCAAAGAACAGGCAGCTCCCATACTCTTGGAGGGACTGGAAAGACTTGAGTACCGAGGCTATGACTCGGCAGGCATTGCCGTTGTCTCTCCCAAGCATGAGCTTCAGGTCAAGAAGGCAAAGGGCCGCCTCCAGGTGCTCAGCGATATCATCCAGGGCGGCAAAAGCATTGAGGGCACGCTCGGCATCGGCCACACTCGTTGGGCCACTCACGGCGAGCCGAATGATATAAACGCCCATCCGCAGCTCAGCGGCGACGGCAAGATAGCGGTCGTGCACAACGGCATAATCGAAAACTATGTCGAGCTGCGTGATTTTCTCATCGCCAAGGGCTATAAATTCTGTTCCGAGACAGACACCGAGGTCGTCACTCAGCTGATATCTTACTACTATGCCGAGTGCGGCGACGTGCTCGATGCCGTGTTCAATGTGCTGCACCGCATCGAGGGCGCATATGCACTTGGCATCATCTGCGCTGACTGTCCGGATCGCTTTGTTGCCGCACGCAAGGATGCGCCGCTGCTCATCGGCTACGGCGAGGACTGCAATTTCATTGCATCCGATGTTACGGCGATCATCAAATACACCCGTGACATTTCCTACATGGAGGACGGCGAGGTCGCAGTTGTTGATATAAACGGCGTGCAGGTCTACAACAATATGGAGCAGCCCATTGAGAAGGAGCACCATTTTGTCGACTGGGATGTCTCCGCTGCCGAAAAGGGCGGCTATGCACACTTCATGCTCAAGGAGATTATGGAGCAGCCCGAGGCTATCCGCAAAACTGCGTTCAATCGCATTCATGATAACCGCATCGTGCTAGAGGATCTCAAGATAGACGCCGACTATGTTAAAAGCATCAGCAAGATATTCATAATCGCCTGCGGCTCGTCATATCATGTGGGTGTAGTCGGGAAGTACAACCTTGAGCGCTTGCTCAGAAAGCCTGTTGAGGTCTGCCTTGCATCGGAATTCAGATATTCCGATCCGCTCGTTGACGAGTCGACGCTCTGTATCGTCATCAGTCAGTCGGGCGAAACGCTCGACACAATGGCGGCGCTGCGTGAGGCAAAGAGCCTCGGCGCTCACATTCTGTCGATAGTAAACGTCGTGGGAAGCTCGATCGCCCGTGAGTCTGACGATGTGCTCTACACATGGGCAGGACCCGAGATAGCGGTCGCAACGACAAAGGCATACTCCACTCAGCTCGTGCTTTTAAACATGCTTGGCCTTTACTTTTCCGATATCCTCGGCACGGTCAGCGCAAATGAGTACACCGAGATGGTCGATGAGCTTCTGCGCCTGCCTGCGAAGATGGAGCAGATACTCGAGCATACCGACGATATAAAGCACTTCGCTTCCAACTACTTTAACCACAACTCCGTGTTCTTCATCGGCCGCAATCTCGACTATGCGATGGGACTGGAGGGCTCACTCAAGCTCAAGGAGATATCCTACATCCACTCCGAGGCATACGCATCGGGCGAGCTAAAGCACGGCACGATATCGCTCATCGAAAACGGCACGCTCGTCGTCGCCCTCGGCACATATGCGCCGCTGTTTGACAAGGCCATGAGCAATGTCGTTGAGGTACAGGCGAGGGGAGCGGATGTCCTGGCGCTGACAACGGAAAGCCATGCCGCGGAAATGCGCAAGACCGTTGAAAATGTAATTACCGTACCCGAGTCACACACGATATTCCAGCCTTCTCTGGGGGTTGTGCCCTTGCAGCTGTTTGCCTACTATGTGGCACTGCTGCGAGGCTGCGATATTGACAAACCCAGAAATCTTGCAAAGTCGGTGACAGTTGAGTAATTGAAAAGTTTATTAGCGTTTATTGCGTGCGTGGTCTGTAAGATCACGCACGGAATTTTAAGGCTTCTAAACAAAGGAGGAACGGCGCTTCCGGGCAAGCTCGCACTTAAAATTTGCCCCGAGGTGCTGGAGAAAACATCCCGTGGGGTGAGCACGCTCATGGTCACGGGGACAAACGGAAAGACCACATCCGTCAGAATGGCAGAAACGGCGCTGCAAAATGCCGGATTAGACGCATTTTCAAACCGCTCGGGTGCAAACCTCATCGGCGGCATTGCCTGCGAGTTTATCGTGAACACGAATTTGTTCGTGCGCCCGAAGAAAAAATGGGCGGTCATCGAGTGCGACGAGGCGGCGGCTCGGCAGGTGTTTCGTGCAACGAAGCCCAAGGCGGTGCTTGTGACGAACCTTTTTAAAGATCAGCTTGACCGCTACGGCACGTTGACAACTCCCCGAGACGCAATTGCGCAGGGATTGAGCGCAACGCCCGAAACGCTCGTGTGCCTGAACGCCGATTGCCCGATGGCGGCGAGCATAGCCGATAAAGTGCCGAACGAAATATTGTGGTACGGCATGTCGACCGGTGACAAGCTCTCGCCCGAAAGCGGCGAGGAAAGCCGCTGTGTTAATTGCGGCGCAAAGCTTCACTACGGCTATGTGACCTATGCAAACCTCGGAGGATTTTACTGCCCCAAGTGCGGCGCACGGCGGCATGATACGCTCGTCACAGTGAGCGATGTGCTGCCCGACGGAAGCTTTGTGATATCCGACGGCAGCGAGAAAACTCTTGCGGAATGCGCGCTCCCGGGGTTATATAATATCTATAACGCCGCGGGCGTGACTGCGCTCATGACGGCGGCGGGCGCGGAACTGAGATGCACCCTGAAAGCCGTGTCGAGCTTCGAGTGCGGTTTCGGCCGCATGGAGGAGTTTGCCCTCGGCAAGCTCGGCGCAAGGATGATACTCATTAAAAATGCCGCAGCGGCAGATCAGACGCTGGAGACAATACGCAGCGATAAAAGCGCAAAATCGCTTGTTTTCGCCATCAACGACAGACCTGCCGACGGCACGGATATCTCGTGGCTGGATGATGCCGACTTCGGCGTGATACGGCGCATGAGAAACCTCAAGAATGTGTACTGCACCGGCGACAGAAGCGATGCTATGGCGCAGCGCTTAGAGCGTGAGGGCGTAGAGTGCGAGACATTTTCAAGCTACGCAAAGCTGCTGAAACGCCTCCGAAACGAGGATGCGTTTATCTACATACTTCCGACATACACCGCCATGCTCGAAATGCGGCAAGAGCTTGTACACAGGCTCGGCGGCAAAAACTTCTGGGAATAAAGATACAGGACGGAACAAATGATAAGATTTTATAACGGCAGAGTGCTGAGTTTTACAAACGGCACCGAAATTACAAATGACGAGGTATGGACAGACGGCGGCAGCATATGCTATGTCGGCCCCCAAAAGGCAGCTATGCCGCAGTTTGAGCGGGAAATTGACCTTAAAGGAGACCTGCTGCTCCCGGGCTTTAAAAATGCGCACACCCATTCGGCGATGACCTTCCTGCGCTCAATGGCGGACGATATGCCGCTTGATCGCTGGCTCAACGAGCAGGTGTTTCCCCGCGAGGCGAAGCTTTCGCCGGATATGCTGTATGTCATGACGAAGCTCGCCATCATGGAGTACCTTTCAAGCGGCATCACCTCGAGCTTTGATATGTATTTCCACAATGACGCATATGTCAAGGCCAATGTGGACGCAGGCTTCCGCACCGTCATCTGCGGTGCGCTCAACAACTTTGACCGCGACATCACGGCGCTTGAACGTGAGTATCTGCATTTTAATAATTGCCACGAGCTCATATCCTACCGCCTCGGCTTCCACGCCGAGTACACGACGAGCCTTGAGCGCATGGAGTATGTCGCGTCCCTCACGCAAAAATACAAAGCGCCCATGTTCGTCCACTCGTCCGAGACAAAGGGCGAGGTTCAAGGCTGCATCGAGCGCCACGGCGTTACGCCCACCGTGCTTTTTGATAAGCTCGGCATGTACGATTACGGCGGCGGCGGCTTCCACTGCGTGTATATGAGCGATGAGGATATAGACATATTCAAGCGCCGCAAGCTGTGCGTGGTGTTAAATCCCGCATCGAACCTCAAGCTTGCAAGCGGCATTGCGCCGGTGACGAGGTTCCTTTCCGAGGGCATCGACCTTGCAATCGGCACGGACGGTGCTGCGTCAAACAATGCGCTCGACTTCTTCAGGGAAATGTACCTCGTGACCGCCCTTGCCAAGTGCCGTGAATCGGACGCTTCCGTGTGCGACGCAAACAAAGTTCTCGAAATGGCGTGCGTTGGCGGTGCCAAGGCGATGGGGATAATCGACTGCGACTGTATAGCCGCCGGCAAAAAGGCGGACATGACGGTCATAAATCTGCACAGGCCGAACATGCACCCGATTAATAACATCAGCAAAAACATCGTTTACGCAGGCTCAAAGGAAAATGTGCGTCTGACAATGGTAAACGGCAGGATTTTGTACGAAAACGGCGAGTTTTTCATCGGCGAGGATGCCGGGAAGCTCTACGCCGAGGCAGATAAAATTTCGGAAGCGGTAAGATGAGAGAAATTGACCTTCACACACATACGAATATATCCGACGGCTCGGAAAGCCCCGCGGATGCCGTTGCACACGCAAAGGCGCTCGGACTCAAGGCCATCGCCATAACCGACCACGACACGGCAAACGGCGTGCCGGAGGCTAAGGCAGCAGGAGAAAAGCTCGGTGTTGAGGTCGTCGGCGGCCTGGAGCTCGGCTGCGGCTGGCACGGCAAAGAGGTGCACATGCTTGCATACGATATCGACCCGCACAACGAAAAGCTCAACGACACGCTCGAGTGGATAGTCACCGACCGTGACGAGCGCAACAAAAGGATGGTCGATCTCATGGCCGGGGACGGCATCGTGATAGATCTCGACCGGCTCAAGGCCGAGCACCCGGGCTCGATAATCGGCAGACCGCATTTTGCACTGTGCCTTATCAGAGCCGGACTTGCCGACAGCGTGCAGGACGCTTTCGTGCGCTATCTTGACCCGGGCAGAAAGTATTATATCCGCAGGCACTTCCTATCTGTCGAGGAGGCAGCGGAGCTTATTCGCGGAGCGGGCGGTGTGTCGGCCATTGCGCACCCCATGCAGTATAAGCTCGACGACGAGGGCATGACCGAGCTCATGGAAAGAGCGCGGGATGCCGGCGTTTCGGGCCTTGAGTGCTATTACTCGGGCTACTCGCCCGAGGTCTGCGCGCGCCTTCAGGCTATTGCCGACGCTTACGGCTTCTGCGCCACCGCGGGCAGCGACTGGCACGGCAGCCACAAACCGCATATCGAAATGGGCAGCGGCATGCACGGGGAGCTCAGTGCGCCCTACGAGCTGCTGCGTACACTTCGTGAGCGTGAAAAATGCCATGACTTTTCCAACTGAAGCCATGGCATTTTTTCATACCTATTGCAAATCAAAAAATACAGTGATAAAATATTAACAATTGAGGGAAAAGGAGAAAAATCATGACGCATGCGACAGCTGTTGTCCTGGCCTGCGTGTTCGCAGCCCTGGCGTTGATCGCCGCCATTTTTGTGAAGAAAAGACCTTGGCGTATTGTGCTTACGGTAGTCTGCGCCGTCGCAGTGCTGCTTTGCGTTGTGTGGCTTGTCAAAGCCGCACAGGCGGACGGTGAAATTAAGAAGGAAGCTCTCGAACGGGTGTCGGACGACATTGAGTTTGCGACGGATATCATTGAGAACACGAAGTTTTCCGGCTCGCAGGTGACATACCCCTATGAGCGCAAACCGGATGAGTCGTACAGCAAGCTCACCGACGATCAGAAGAAGCTCTATGATGAGATACTGCCCAAGGTGCAGAAGATCGAAGACTTTACATACTCTGCCGAGGAGTACGGCTACAGTACGCTGGATGATCTTCTCATCGTCATGGGCGCGCTCAACGAGGACCACCCGGAGCTTGAGCTGTACTTTCTCATCTCAGAGGTCATTGACGGAGATACGACAACGGCGCTTGCCTCACGCTACTTCATGCCCGGTGGCGGCGATGTTAAAACCAAAGAGCAAAAGGACGAGCTTCGCCATGAGCTCGCTGTGTTCGACGCCGAGTGCGACGCTATCGTTGCCGGTATGCCCGAGGGGCTTAGCACCTACGATAAATACCGCTATCTTGCGGTGATGATAGCTTTGCGAACGACCTATGACTATGACATAGACGGCGGCGTGCAGATCGGCACGGCCTACGGCGCGATAGAGGGCGGCCTTTCCATATGTCAGGGTTACTCGCGCGGCTTTGAGTACCTGTGCAAAAAGGCCGATCTGTGGTGCGAAACGGTCAGCGGCGAATCCCGCAATGTTTCGCACGCGTGGAACCTCGTGCAGCTTGAAAGCGGCACATACCATGTCGATGTAACATGGTCAGACGGCAGCGATATCCCGCCGGATGGCCTTGACTGGTTTGACTACTTCATGCTCACGCAAGACGAGATACTTATAGACCACGACATTGACGACGGCACCGTCGCCACAGGCACGCACATCGATCCTCCCATTTGATAAAAAGATATGAAAAGACGGCAGACAAGCTGTCTGCCGTCGAAGATTTGCTTTTTAGAAGATGTCTTGAATGACTCTCTCGGGAGGAACCTCGAGGAGCGAGGGGTCGGAGATAAAGCGGTTAATGTACTTAAACACTGTCGCATAATAGTGACCGTCAACGGTGCGCTCGTCCATGACGAACTTGCCGTCAACATACTTTCTCTCAACGGGAACGCCGTTGCGGTCAAGCTCGACCGCCTTGCGCTTTGCGCCGAAGGAGATGAACACCGGCAGGGTGCCGAAGTTGTAGATATGATGATAGATAGGCCCAATGCCGAGTGAGCCGAGGTCGGTAATTATCATCGAGCCGTGGAAGGGGCTTACATCAAGCAGGCTCTTGGGCAGCAGACCGAAATAGTCGCCGACATTGAGCAGCCAGATGATGAAGCGGATGAGGAAGCGGGGCATCTTGGCAAACTTGTTTGCAAAGTCCTCTGTGCCGTTTTCCTCGTCGGAGGACTTGATCTTATCGACCTCCTCGCTCATTTTGCGGTAGACATCGAAGATAGTGTCCGTGGGGTCAAACTCGACCTTGATGGTGGTCTCGGTAGCGCCGACGGAGAGACTTCTCTTAACAGTCAGCACGACTTCAATGTTGTTGCGGGCATAGACACGGCGGCCGACGACGAAGCGGTTTAGGCCGGGCAGCTCGGCGATGGCTCTTACGTAGGCTGCGATGAACAGATGCAGCATGCCGATGCCCTTGTAGCCGTTAAGACGCTGCTGTCTGAACCAGCGGTCGGCATTGGTGATCTCAAATGATTCCTGATAATAGTTGCATGCGTCGTTTCTATGCGGCATTATGTAGGGAATGAAGTTGAAAAAGCCGTTGAGTGAACGGATGCGGCGACCGTCGACACGGTCTCCGCTGCGCTTGCGATAGTTATTTGCCATTTATTAAGCCTCCCGGCGAAGTATTTCAAAATTTTGATTTAATTTCACACTGGCATTATATAAGTTATCTCGATGTTTTGCAAGCGAAAATTAGAATATTTTACACAAACTCGGCCAATAGAGCGAAAACAAAAAATCTTAATGCGATTTTAACACGCATACATTTGCGAATTTAATGTCAATTTCGCCAAAACAGATCGTTAATTTGCAAACTATATCGGCGTATCAAGGCTTTGCGCCGGGACTCGCTTTAAAGGCAAATTTGACGATATTTTGACCATCTCAATTGATTTGAATTTGTCAAACAAAGTGCCGAAAAATCCTTGTTTTTCAGTGCTTATTTTGTTATCATGCACATGCTGACTGTTATAGAAACTGTTGCAGTTGTTAATCCATAAAAATTTCGGAAAGGGGGGTGCTCTGATGCCGTTTGAAGCGATAGTTGATGTTTCTCTGGCAGAGGAAAGAGCCAAACAGCTCGTTACCGATGCTCAGGCGGAGGCTAAGCGCATCGTTGCCGAGGCGGAGGTATTCAGCAAGGCCAACCAGGAAAAGACGATGCTGAAGGCAAAGGACGAGGTCGATGAGATGATAGGCCGCACCGAGGCCAAAGCTGCCGAGGAGATCGAAAAAATCAATAGTGCTGCCGAAACCAAGGTTGCGGTACTCAACGCCAGAGCCGACAAGCGAATCACAAGCACGGCGACTATGGTCGTAGAAAGGATCGTGAACAGTTAATGGCCATCGTAAAAATGAAAAAGCTGAGGCTGATGGCTGTTCGAAATCAGAAGGAGGAGCTGCTCAAGCAACTGATGATTTTCGGCTGTGTTGAGCTTCGGGAGCCGGAAAATGACGGCCTTGCCCCGGAGCTTTCTCAGTATTTGAGCCGGGAGTCGAGCAGCGTTTCCGAGCGCAGAGCCGAAAAGGCGCTTTTGCAGCAGGCTATCGGAGTGCTCAATACATATGCTCCGGCGAAAAGCCCGCTGCTGTCGGCAAAGCCCGATGTGGCGCTTTCGGAATTTCTGAACAGAGAAAGCCTCGAAAAATATCGCAGCGTGGCCGAGAGCCTTATCGCCGATGAGGACAGGATAAAGCGCATCGGCACGGAGGAAGGCCGTGTAAGAGGACTTATCGAATCTCTTGCACCGTGGCTGAGCTTCGACTGCCCCTTGGAGACGGAGGGGACCCGGGACAGCATCATGTTCCTCGGCGCATGTCCGGCAAAGGCATCACTTGACGATATCAAGGCAAGACTATCAGAGGCTGCCGACGAGGCGGAGATATTTGAAGTTTCAAAGGATAAGCTCCAGCATTATCTCGTGCTTTTGAGCCACCGCTCGCAGCATCTGAAGGCGCTTGAGGCGCTCAGAGACTACAGCTTCTCGATAATGAGCTTTTCCGGTCTTACCGGAACGCCCAGAGAGTGTACCGACGGGTACAAGGCGGAGCTCAGGGCTCTTGCCAAGGAGAAAAATCAGCTTATCGAGGATATCAAGTCAAAGGCAGAGAACAGAGCTGCTCTTGAGCTTTGGGCGGACAGAGCCGACACCGATATTGCTTTCAGCGAAGCAGAGGATAAGCTCATGGGAACACAGAGCACCGTCGTCCTCGACGGCTGGTTCCCCGCAGAGAAGGAAGCCGAGCTTGAAAAGCTTCTGGGTAAGTTTGACTGCGCATATGAGGTCACAGACCCCACCGAGGACGAGTACCCCGATGTTCCGGTCGAGCTAAAGAGCAATAAGCTTACGAACTCGATGAACATGATAACCAACATGTACAGCCTGCCGGCGTACAACGGTGTTGACGCAAACCCGATGATGGCGCCGTTTTTCATCATCATCTACGGACTTATGATGGCCGATATCGGCTACGGTCTCGTGATGGTGCTGGCCGCTATCGTCGCAATGAAGAAGATAAAGCCCAAGGGCGGCACGCTTGCGTTTTGCCAGCTGCTTTTGTATGCGGGCATATCGACCATGTTAATGGGCGCACTGACAGGCGGCTTCTTCGGTGATATACCGTATCGTCTGGTGCATCTTATTGACCCCGATTCCACATGGGCGGGACTGCCGTATCTGTTCAGCCCCGTAAACGACAGCAACACCGTACTCTACGGCTCGCTGGTCGTCGGACTCATCCACCTTAACACCGGTATGGTGATAAGCTTTGTGGAAAAGTGCAAGGCGGGCAATTTGCTCGACGGCCTGTTCGAGGAAGGCTCGCTGTGGGTAATCCTCATCGGCGGTATTATGTGGGGCAGCACGATGCTGTTTGCCTCAGCTCCGGCAGTGCTCGGCAAGGTCGGCATGGTGATAATCATTGTCGGCAGCGTGCTTTTGCTGTTCGGTGCAGGCCGCCACTCAAAGGGCGTGTTCGGCAAGATAGGCGCAGCCTTCGGCTGTATCTACAATACGCTGACCGGCTGGTTCGGCGATGTGCTGTCGTATTCCCGTATCATGGCGCTCATGCTTGCAGGCGGCGTTGTCGCTCAGGTTTTCAACACCATTGCGCTCATGCCCGCAGAATCGAGCGGACTGAATGTCCTGACGGTCTTGGCGTTTCTGGTCATCTTCATAATCGGCCATGCGCTCAACTTCGGACTTAACCTTTTGGGCTGCTTTGTTCACGACCTGCGTTTGCAGTGCCTTGAGTTCTTCGGCAAGTTCTATGTCGACGGCGGCAAGCCGTTCAGGCCCCTCAAGGTCAACTCCAGGTACTACGATGTAAAAGAATAAAAAACACATATATAAATTTAGGAGGATATTATAATGGAATTTCTGAACACCATCGGCGGTTACGCCATTGCACTTTTAGGCGCAGGTATGGCTGCATTTTTAGCTTGCGTAGGCTCGGCAAAGGGTACCGGCATTGCCGGTGAGGCAGCTGCGGGACTGGCAGCAGAGGATCCCGGCAAGTTCGGTAAAGCACTTATCATTCAGGTCATCCCCGGTACTCAGGGCCTGTACGGCTTCGTTATCTGGTTCCTGGCTCAGAGCCAGATCTTCGCTGCCAACGCCGCCGCTCCGCTGACCGTTGCTCAGGGCCTGCAGTACTTCGCAGCCTGCCTGCCGATCGCACTCGGCGGTCTGATCTCCGCGATCGCTCAGGGCAAGGTTGCTGCCGCGTCCCTGAACATTCTGGCCAAGAAGCCCGACGACTGGTCCAAGGGCATGATCTTCTGCATCACGGTCGAGTTCTACGCCATCCTCTGCCTGCTGGCATCCTTCCTGATGCTCAACGGCTTGAAGTAATCCCCATC
>JALFUQ010000032.1 GCA_022784505.1 Bacillota bacterium | reverse complement strand
CCGCTGGAGCACCAAGAAAAAGCCTGTCGCAAAAGCGGCAGGCTTTTTCAAGTAATGGGTAAGAGTGAAAAGTGCAGAAGAGGAGAACTCCGGACACATGCCGTCGTCGGCGGTTGCCATGCAAATGGCGAGCCGACGGGCGAAATCAAATCAAAAAGGCTTTACCGCCCGAAGGGCGGCTAAAAGCCGGAGTTCGAATCTCCGCTGGAGCACCAAGAAAAAGCCTGTCGCAAAAGCGGCAGGCTTTTTCAAGTCAAGTAATAAGTAAGAGTGAATAGTGAATAGGTGTAGAACTCCGGACACATGCCGTCGTCGGCGGTTGCCATGCAAATGGCGAGCCGACGGGCAAAATCAAATCAAAAAGGCTTTTCCGCCCGAAGGGCGGCTAAAAGCCGGAGTTCGAATCTCCGCTGGAGCACCAAGAAAAAGCCTGTCGCTTTTAAGCAAGCTCTCCCTGTGCTTTGACATGTTCCTCGGCCGCCTTGAGATATTCCCCCTGCTTATCATGTTCGCCCCCGCAACATGGAGAAAGTGAGATAACAGAAAAATGAAGAAAGCGACCGGAAACCGGTCGCTTTTTCGTTATTTTATCTTGCATATCTCGCAATGTATTTCGCCTGTTGGGCCGAGCTCGAGCTTTGCCCAGGTGCGGTCGGGACCTTGACCGGCGGTGCCGGGGTTGAGGACAAACATGCCGCCGATGTTTTCAAAGCCTGCCCTGTGCGTATGGCCGAACATGACTATCTGCGCACCGCTGCACTCGGCGGCGTACAGCAGCGTATCGAGCCTGCCGCTGCGGACGGCGTAGCGGTGGCCGTGCGTCAGAAACGCCTTCATGCCGCCGAGATCAATGACCTTGTACTCGGGGTTACAGCTGTCATAATCGCAGTTGCCGGGCACGGTACACACGGGTATCTCGGGAAACTCACGCCTCAGGCGCTCTGCGTCACGCATACCGTCGCCGAGGTGGATGACCTGATCGGGGCGATATTCCCGCACGGCATCTATCATGCCCTGCACCAGACCATGGGTGTCGGAAAAAACGGCAATTTTCATTGTAAACCTCCGCAGTATAGGTGAATATAATAGATCGGGTGATGATTTATGAAGGACTTGGAACGGCTCGGCGAGGAGCTCAGCCGCAGCGGCAAGGGCGAACGGCTCAAGAGCCTTGCCGACACCGCCGAGGGTAAGGCGGTCAGCCGCATGGTAGACCAGGAAAAACTCGAGCGAGCCGCAAAAAGCGGCGACACCGCAGCACTCAAGGATATTCTCTCGCAGGTACTGAGCACCGACGAGGGCAAAAGGCTTGCCGAAAAGCTCAAAAAAGCAATGGAGTGAAAGGAGCGCTGCCTGTGAGCGAGTTTGAGGATAAGCTCAATGAGCTGCTGAATGATCCGGGACAGATGGAGCGGATAGCAGGCATTGCAAAGTCGCTCATGGGCGGCGAAGCACCGCCCGAGGCTGCGCCGGACACGGGGCTGGACGAAGGTTTCATTAAGAAAATAAGCGGGCTTATGAAGAGCTCGGAAGCTAAGACCTCAAACGACAAAAAGCTTCTCGAGGCCATGCGCCCGTACCTTTCGGAAAAGCGGCGCAGCAAGATGGACAAAGCGATGAAGATAGCAAAGCTTGCGTCCATCGCGTCGATAGCTGCGCAGTTCGGAGGCGATGACGATGGCAATGTATAACCGCTACCGCGGCAACTCCGGCAGACCCGAAAAGGTTGCCGAGCCCAAGGAGCAAAATCGCAGACCGCCGCCCCCGCCGCCGAGACCGGCGCAGAAAAAGCCGCCGAACCAAATGCCGCTTCTAGGCGGCTCGCTGTCACGGTTCATTCCCGAAAAGCTAGGCGAGCTCGAGACGGAGGATCTGCTTTTGATACTCATTCTCTACCTCATGTACCGCGAGAGCGGGGACAAAGATCTGCTTATAATCATGGGAGCAATGTATCTTTTGTAATATACTCAAGAAGCCGTCCTGCGCAGACGGCTTTTAAGCGTTTTTGAAGTGTTCGATTATCGCATCGGCGATGTGCTCGGCGGCGTGACCGTCGCCGTAGGGGCTGGCGGCAGTCGCCATGCGCTCGTAGGCGGCGGGATCGTTAAGCAGCATCTGTGCGTCACGGATGATATCGTCACGGCGCACACCGGTGAGCTTCACTGTGCCCGCCTCGACTGCCTCGGGACGCTCTGTTTCACGGCGCAGAAGCAGCACGGGCTTGCCCAGCACCGGAGCTTCCTCCTGCAGACCGCCGGAGTCGGTCATGACAAAATAGCTGCGGGAAAGCAGCAGCCGCATATCGAGTGCGTCCACGGGCTCGATGAGCTTTACATTTTCTACACCGCCGAGCAGCTTCTGCGCCGTTTGGCGCACCTCGGGCGCACTGTGCACGGGGTACACGACGGTGATATCGCAGTGCTTTTCGGCAAGCTCCCTCACGGCGGAGAAAATGCTCTCCATTGGCTCGCCGTAGTTTTCGCGGCGGTGGCAGGTTAGGGTAACGACCCTGCGTGTAAGGTCAAGCTGCGCAAGCTCCGGAGAGCGAAACGCCGTGCGTTTTGACGGCATTTTCATCGCGTCGATGACCGTGTTGCCGGTAACGAAAATTTCACCCGGAACACGCTCACGGCGCAGGTTCTCGGCGTTAGCCTCCGTGGGCGCAAAATTAAGCGCCGCAAGACGGGATATCAGGCAGCGGTCGGCCTCCTCGGGAAAGGGGCTTTGTAAGTCAAATGTCCGCAGACCGGCTTCAACATGGCCTACGGGGATCTTCGCGTAAAATGCGGCGAGGGCGGCGGCGAGCGCCGTTGCTGTGTCGCCGTGGACGAGAACGAGGTCGGGCGCTGCGTCCGAAAGGCATTTTTCCATGCCTGTGAGCACCTTGGCGGTGACAGAATACAGCGACTGCCCCTCGGTCATTATATCTAGGTCATAGTCCGGCTCAAGCTCAAAACAGCGCAGCACGCAGTCGAGCAGCTGCCGGTGCTGAGCGGTGACGCACACGACGCTCTCCGTCTCCGGACGCTTTTTAAGCTCCCGCACGAGCGGGAGCATTTTTATCGCCTCGGGTCTCGTCCCGAAGACGGACATGACCTTAATTTTCTTCATTTTTCTCTTCCGTTTCCTCGGCGGCAGCGGGTTGGTTTTCGTGATGCAGGTGAATATTCTTATTGTGCCGGAACACGAACCACCAGATGCACACGGCGATCGCAAAGGCAATGGCAGCAAGGATGTTTCGTGCCGGACCCTCGGAGGTTATGAGCACCGCGGCAAGGCCGAGTATCGCCGATATCGCGTACAAAACGGCGACAGCCTGCTTCTGGTTAAGACCCATGTCCAGCAGCTTGTGGTGGAAATGCCCGCGGTCGGCATGGAAGGGACTCTGCCCGTGCAAAATGCGGCGGGTGAAGGCAAAAAGCGTGTCCGAAAGCGGGACGGCCAGCGCCAGCACCGGCAGGATAAAGGTCACGATGGCGTAGAACTTGAACATGCCGATGACCGATGCCGTTGCGAGGATGTACCCCAGCAGCAGAGCGCCCGTGTCGCCCATGAAAATCTTTGCCGGATTAAGGTTATACGGGATAAAGCCGATGCAGGCGCCGCACAGCGCGGCGAGTATCGTCGCAACATTGCTGTTGGAGTCGGAAACGAGCATCGACACGACGAGCATCGTCAGCGACGCAATGGCGGAAACGCCGCAGGCAAGACCGTCAAGCCCGTCAATGAGGTTAACGGAGTTGGTGCAGCCGACTATCCACAGTATCGTTACGGGGACGGAAAGAATGCCGATGGTGACGGCCTGCGAGCTCGTTATATGCAGGGGATTGGTGACGACATTTATAATGATGCCCGAGAGCACCGCAATGACGGCGGCCAGTATCTGCACGCCGAATTTGAGCCATGCATTGAGGTTTAAAACGTCGTCTATTGCTCCGACGACGGCGATGAGTATCGCGCCGACAAGGATACCTCGTACCTGCGTTGTTATATTCGCGAACAAAAGCACCGAGATGAGAAATCCGGTGAATATCGCAAGACCGCCCATGCGGGGTATAGGGTGGTTGTGTATATGGCGCTTTTTGTCGGGAATATCGATGGCGCCGACCTTGACCGCGAAGTTCTTCACGAGCGGCGTTGCCATAAATGAAATGACAAATGCAATGACAAGTGCAAGGACTATCTTTATCCAAGCAGCCGTGCTGTAATCGACCATAGCTGTCTCCGAAAAATTTATCTCTTAAAATTTAGGCTTTTCTACTAAACCTATCTTTTTATAAACCTTGCGCAGGGTCTTGCGGGCAATACAGCTTGCCTTCTGAGCGCCCTCGGTGTAGACCTTTTCAAGATATGCCTTGTCGGCGAGGATGTGCTCGGCCTCCTCGCGGATCGGGCGCAGCATCTCGATGACAGCGTCGCCCACTGCGGGCTTGAACGCACCGTAGCCGAGACCGTCAAACTCTTTCTCAATTTCATCAAAGCTCTTGCCGGTGACGGCGGCATAAATATTCATGAGGTTAGACACGCCGGGCTTGTTCTCGGGGTCAAAGCGCACGCAGCGCTCGGTGTCGGAATCAGTCACGGCGCGCTTAAACTTGCGGGCGATATCCTCGGGCTTTTCCAGAAGGAACACGCAGCCGTTGGGGTCGGACTTGCTCATCTTTGAGGAGGGATTGCCCAGACCCATGACCCTTGCGCCCACCTTGGGGATGTACGCCTCGGGGATCTTGAAGGTCTCGCCGTAGAGGTTGTTAAAGCGGATGGCGATGTCCCTTGTCAGCTCGCAATGCTGGCGCTGATCCTCGCCGACGGGAACGAAATCGGCCTGATAAAGCAGAATGTCGGCCGCCATGAGCGCGGGGTAGGTAAACAGGCCGCCGTTAATGTTGTCGGCGTTCTTTGCGCACTTATCCTTAAACTGCGTCATGCGGCTTAATTCGCCGAACATGGTGTAGCAATTGAGCACCCAGCCAAGCTCGGCATGCTCGTGCACATGGCTCTGCAAGAACATGGTGTTCTTCTCGGGGTCGAGACCGCAGGCGATGTACTGCGCGAGCTGCGTTAGCGCACGGCGGCGAAACTCCGTCGGATTCTGACGCACGGTCAGGGTGTGCAGGTCGGCCATAAAGTAATAGCAGTCAAATTCATCGGCAAGCGCACTCCAGTTCTTCACCGCGCCCAGGTAGTTGCCCAGATGCAGATCGCCCGAGGGCTGGATGCCGGAAAGCATTATTTTCTTTGTCGTATTTTCCATTTTAATTATCGCCTTTCTGGAAATTGTATTATGCTAATCTGGTATTGTATCATTTTACTTCTCACTTGACAACAAGGAAAATGTAAAATAGTATATAGGAGTAGGATAATTAAGCTGACTTCGGCTTGAACGGAGGTAAAAATGATATACGAAAAATGGTTTTCCGAGCAGGAGGCACGCATCCCCAAGGGCGAGGTGCGCACCCGCTTTGCTCCCAGCCCCACGGGCTATATGCATGTCGGCAACCTAAGAACGGCGCTGTACACATGGCTCATCGCCCGCCACAACAAGGGCAAGTTCATCCTGCGCATCGAGGACACCGACCAGGAACGCCTTGTCGAGGGTGCAGTCGATGTCATCTACCGTACCCTGACGGAGTGCGGCCTTGACCACGACGAAGGCCCCGATGTCGGCGGCCCCGTAGGCCCGTATATCCAGACCGAGCGCCGCGGGCTTTACGGCAAGTACGCCGAGCTTTTGGTCGAAAAGGGCAGCGCCTACCGCTGCTTCTGCGAAAAGTGCGAGGCGGATGAGGACGCAGGCTTTGAAAAAGCAGCCGA
Organism: Bacillota bacterium; assembly: GCA_022784505.1. Classification (GTDB taxonomy): domain Bacteria; phylum Bacillota; class Clostridia; order Oscillospirales; family Oscillospiraceae; genus F23-B02. The sequence continues at coordinate 34,660 of JALFUQ010000032.1, read as the reverse complement.
CCCCTGCCGCAGCATGAGCAAGGAGGAGAGCGACCGCCGCGCTGCAGCAGGCGAGCCGCATGTCATCCGCCAGCGCATCCCCGAGGAGGGCACGACCACCTTCCATGACGAGATTTTCGGCGATATCACCGTTGAGAACAAGACCCTTGACGATCAGGTGCTCATAAAGCGCGACGGTCTGCCGACCTACAATTTTGCAAACGTCATTGACGACCACCTCATGGGCATCACCCATGTCGTGCGCGGCTCGGAGTATCTGTCGTCGTCGCCTAAGTACAATCTGCTGTACGAAGCCTTCGGCTGGCCGATACCCTGCTATGTCCACTGCTCGCCGGTCATGCGCGACGCGCACAACAAGATGTCCAAGCGCCACGGCGACCCGTCGTATGAGGACCTTATCGCGCAGGGCTACCTGACCGACGCCGTCGTCAACTATGTTGCACTGCTCGGCTGGAGTCCCGGAGGTGAGCGCGAGATCTACACCATGAAGGAGCTTGCCGAAATTTTCGAGCTCAAGGGACTTTCCAAGTCACCCGCGATTTTCGACATTGAAAAGCTCAAGTTCTTTAACGCCGAGTATATCCGTGCAATGAGCCCCGAGGACTTTGCCAAGGCCGCAGAACCCTTTATCCGTCAGGCGGTCAAGAACCCCGATATTGACCCGGCCGCGATCGCCGCTCTTCTCCAGCAGAGAACCGAGGTTTTGACCGATATCCCCGAGAAGCTTGACTTCTTTGACACGCTTCCCGAGTACGACACGGCGCTGTTCGTGCATAAAAAGTCCAAGACCGACGAGGCCGGCTCGCTTGAGATGCTCAAGGCGATGCTGCCCGTGTTCGAGGCGATAGACGATTGGTGCGACGAGAATATACTCACTGCCATGACCGACATGGCCGCACGCTGCGAGTGCAAAAATGCCAAGGTCATGTGGCCTGTGCGCATCGCCGCAGCAGGCAAGGCGGTAACACCCGGCGGCGCAGTTGAGATCTGCCGCATCCTCGGCAAAAATGAGACTCTGCGCCGAATGAATATCGCGATCGAAAAATTAAGCGCAAAAGCGTAAATATTAAACACCTCTTGAGGACAAGATAGCCTTGAGAGGTGTTTTTTATGTATATCAAGAAGAAAACCTTTATTTTGATAGTAACATATCTGTCGGCGGCGGCGCTCGCCTTCGGGGCGTACTCGGCGGCGCTGTCGATAAACGGCGCGGGCTACCGCTACACCGCGCGCTACGGCTATGAGCACGCGTTTGGCGAGGTGGTCACGGCGGCGGAAAATTTGAGCGACGCTCTGCACAGGGGAGCTTACGCAACCGGCGCGGAGATGTCAGCCTCGGTCTGCGCCGATGTCTACGGCAGCTGCCTGACGGCGGGCATGACCATGTCCAACCTGCCGTTTTCCACGCAGGAGCTTGAAAACACCGCGCGCTTTATCGGCGTTGCGGCGGATTTTTCGCAGTCGCTCATGGGAAGCGGCGGCTTTGACGATGCGACCCGGAAAAGCTTTGCCGAGCTTTACAAGACCGCCGAGGAAATTACCGAAACGCTCGATGAGCTGCGCGACGATATCGACAACGGCACGGTGAAAATGGACGAGCCGGAAAATTTGTTCGGCGAGGCGGGCAACTCGCTTCTGAGTACGGCTATGCTCGAAATGGAAAGCGGCCTGGGCGAGCTTCCCGAGCTTGACTACGACGGCAGGTACACTAAGACTGCTGCCGAGGAGTGCGCAGACCCCATCACCGAGGACGAGGCGCGCACGATAGCCGCCGATTTTCTCGGCCTCGAGGGCGATGAGATATCGCTTCAGTACCGCAGCGAAAGCGGCGCAACGAGCTTTGAGTATAAGGACAAGAGCCTGCTGGTCGACGGCTGGGGCAATGTCGTGTCCATGAGCTCATCGCGCGTCGTCACGGGCGACATGCCCGCCAAGGACATGAAAAATGCGGCGCGCAATTTCCTCAAAAAGCACGGCATCAAAAACATGCATCTCGTATCCTCGGAACGCATAGGCGGAACACAGTCCATGCGCTTTGAGCGCCTTGACGGCGGCGTGCGCATTGAGGCCGACAGCGTCAAAATTTCCGTCGCGGCCGATACCGGCGAGGTCTATTCCTTTGACGCAAGCGCGCACTATGCGGCTGCTCAAAAGCACGCAAAGCCCGAGAGCATCGTGACGCAGACGCAGGCGGCCTCGGCGCTGCCCAAAGAGCTTAGCGCAAAGCCCCGCGGCATGGTCTACGCCGAGACGGCGGGCGGCAGCGAGCGCCTGTGCTACGAGTTTGAGTGCGCAGACGAAGCGGGCGAAAGGCTGCATGTCCTCGTCGATGCCTCGACCGGCGAGCAGTACAGAATTTCGTTTATATGATAATATGAAAAAAGCCTCGCTTCCGAAGAAGCGAGGCTGAAAAGCTTTTTAATTACTGCTGAACTGCGTTGGTCTTCTTGCCGACTGTGGCGCGGAGGATAAACAGCACGACAATCGTCATCACGAAGCCGATGGGCAGGCAGATCCATGCATTCTGCACGAAGCCTGCGATGATGAAGTTCACGAAGCTAAGCGCAGCGACGGTGATCGCATACGGCAGCTGAGTCTGAACGTGCTCGATGTGGTTGCAGTTTGCACCGGCGGAGGCCATGATGGTGGTGTCGGAGATAGGCGAGCAGTGGTCGCCGCAGACAGCACCTGCAAGGCAGGCCGAGATGCCGATCATGAGCAGAGGATCGCCGACCTTGAAGATAGGCAGGACGATGGGGATGAGGATGCTGAAGGTGCCCCAGCTGGTGCCGGTTGCGAAAGCGAGCAGGCAGGCAACGACGAAGATGATGGCCGGCAGCATCTTGAACAGACCTGCGGAAGCGGCCTTCATAACGCCCTCGACATAGGTCGCTGCACCGAGCAGACCGGTGATGTTCTTAAGCGTAACAGCGAAGGTCAGAATGAGGATAGCGGGAACCATAGCGTTGAAGCCCTTGACCACGCAGCTCATTGCTTCCTTGAAGGTGGTGATGCGGCGGCAGCAGAGGTAGATGATGGCGAAAACGACTGCTACGAGAGAGCCCCAGGGCAGACCGACGAATGCGTCGGTGCTGCCGAATGCGCCGACAAAGTCACCTGCGACGCCGCTTTCGGGATCCCAGAAGCCGCCGACATACATAAGGCCGATGATGCACATTATGATAAGTACGATGATGGGGATGAGCATATCCCAAAGCGTTGCCTTTGTGTTCTCGATCTCCTCGTCGCCGCCGAGGGAGCCGAGGTTGCCCTTGAGAGCCTCAAGCTCGCTCTTGGCCATGGGGCCGTAGTCAAAGCCCATGAGCACAAGGCCGATGACGAACACGAAGGTCAGCAGGGAGTAGAAGTTAAAGGGAATAGCCTGGATGAAAAGCTGGATGCCGGAGATGCCCGCGTCCATGCTGTCAGCAACGCCGGAGACTGCTGCCGCCCAAGATGAAACGGGGGCGATCATGCAGATGGGAGCTGCGGTAGCGTCGATGAGATATGCAAGCTTTGCACGCGAGATCTTCTGATTATCGGTCAACGGACGCATGACGGAGCCCACGGTCAGGCAGTTGAAGTAGTCGTCGATGAAGATGAGAACGCCGAGAACGAAGGTTGCAAACAGCGTGCCCGCACGGGTCTTGACGTGCTTTGCCGCCCACCGTCCGAAGGCTGCGGCAGCACCCGTGGAGTTAACGAGAGCGACCATGATGCCGAGGATAACGAGGAACATGAAGATACCTGCGTTGCCGGTGATGGCTTCCGTGAAGCCGTCCTTAATCATGGCGTCAAGTGCGCCGATGGGGTTAAAGTTGGAGACGAACAGTGCACCGACAAGTATGCCGATGAACAGCGAGCTGAAGGTCTCCTTGGTGATAAGCGCAAGGACGATTGCGACTATCGGCGGGACCAGCGCCCAGAAGGTGTTTACGAATTCCATAACTGTTTTCCTTTCTTTTGAACAAAAAATTGAGCCATGACGCTTCATGACTCAACAGGAAAACATATTCTTGCCGATCATGACAGCTCTCCGCAGTTTGCGACAGTCCGCAGGATGTTCTCCTGCGACCCAGACACCGGCCACTCGGGAAAATGATCGGCTCTTCGGCGGAGACCCCTTTCGCTTAACGCTTCCCGGCGTTTTACTAAGCTACTGATGGCGACCGCACCTCTATCATGCTCTGTTCAATTCACCGCCATTATAACCGCAATTCACAATTTGTCAATACCTTTATGAAATTAATTTTGTTTTTAACAAGAAATTCATGCAGAGCTTGTCTATTTTAAGTTATAATGATAGAATATTAAAAACATTAAAAAACATTAAGGATGGTGCAGTATGAAATATGCATTCATAGGTCTGGGCAACATGGCCTCTGCCATTATCGCAGGCATGGCTGCCTCGGGTAAGTTTAAAAACGACAATATTTACGGATATAATCGCTCGCTGGGCAAGACAAACGCCCTGCGTGACCGTCATGGGCTTATCCCCTGCGCCTCGGCGCTGGAAGCTGTGGAAAAGGCGGAGGTCATAGTTTTATGCGTAAAGCCGCAGGTCATGCCGAGCCTGCTTTCGGAGATAGGCGGCGCGATAACAAAGGACAAGCTCGTTATAACCATCGCCGCAGGCAAAAGCTGCGACTGGTACGAGTCAAAGCTCGGCAAGGGCGTTCCCGTTGTGCGAGTGATGCCGAATATAAACGCCAAGGTCAAGGCTTCCGTCACCGCGATCTGCGGCGGCAAAAATGCCAAGGATGAGCATATAAAAATCGCCGACGGCATTTTCTCGACCGTCGGCAAGGTGTATCACATAGAAGAAGCGCAGTTTCCCGCATTTGGCGCACTCGGCGGCGCTTCGGGCGCGTTCGTGCTTTTGTACATAGACGCGCTGGCCGAGGCCGGTGTCCGCGCAGGCTTTGCCCGACCCATGGCCGAGGAGATCGCCACGGCGACCGTTGTCGGCAGCGGACTTCTGGCAATGGACTCAGACGAGCATCCCATCGCACTTATGAACAAGGTCTGCTCCCCGGGCGGCACGACCATCGAGGGCGTGTGCAAGCTCAAGGAGCTCGGCTTTGAGACCGCCGTTCAGCAGGGGCTCAAAGCCATCATCGAGAAGGACATTCAGCTTTCGAAAAATTGACAAACGCCCTTTAAGCAGCAGTTCTCGCACATGGGCTTGCGCGCGGTGCACACAGCTCTGCCGTGCAGGACGATGCGGTGACAGAAGTCGGAGCTTTTCTCCGGCGGCAGCTGCTTTCGCAGCTCAAATTCGATCTTGACGGGGTCTTTGAGATCGTCTACGAGCCCGAGCCTGTTTGAAATGCGGATGCAGTGCGTGTCCACGACAGTTGAGCCCGGGATGCGGTACACATCGCCGAGGATCAGATTTGCCGTCTTTCGGCCTACCCCGGGGAGCTTTAAAAGCTCCTCCATGCTGTCGGGCACCCTGCCGCCGTAATTTTCGACAAGCATTTTCGCACAGGCGACGATGTCCCGAGCCTTGGCACGGTAAAAGCCGCAGGAGCGGACATATTCCTCGACATCCTCAGCGCTTGCCTCGGCGAAGCTCTCGAGCGTCGGGAAACGCTCAAACAGAGCGGGCGTTATCATATTGACTCTTGCGTCCGTGCACTGAGCCGCAAGACGCACGGAGATAAGAAGCTCATACGGCTTTTCATAGTCGAGCGTGCAGTCGGCGAGGGGATATTCCTCCTCCAAAAGCCGCACTATCTCAAGGACTTGTTCTTTGCTGCGCATAAAATCACCCCAAACAAATTTAGCATAATTCGACCCAAAACACAACAGCGAGGTATTGGCAATGTATAAGCCTCTGGCAGATGAGATAAGACCCTCAAGCCTTGACGAGGTCGTCGGGCAGGGGCATATTTTAGGTAAAAACGGCATGCTGCGCCGCATAGTCGAAAGCGGGCAGATACCGAACATGATATTTTACGGCCCGTCCGGCACGGGCAAGACCACTGTCGCGAGGATAATTGCCGAGAGGACCAACCGCACACTGCGAAAGCTAAACGCCACAACGGCGGGCATTGCGGATATAAAGGCGATAATATCCGAGCTCGATACGCTCCTCACACCCAGCGGCGTGCTGCTTTATCTTGACGAGATACAGTACTTTAACAAAAAGCAGCAGCAGTCGCTTTTGGAGTTTATCGAGGACGGCAGGATAACGCTCATCGCATCCACGACGGAGAACCCCTATTTCTGCGTGTTCAACGCAATTTTGAGCCGCTCGACCGTGTTTGAGTTTAAGCACGTCCCCGCATACGAGGTTGAGCCCGCCGTGCAGCGCGCGATAGACATTCTCGCCGAGCGCAACGCAGTTACGCCCGAGATTGAGCCCGGCGTTCTGCGCAGGATAAGCTCCGCCTGCGGCGGCGATGTACGCAAGGCGATAAATTCCGTGGAGCTGCTGTTTACGGCGGCAAAGCATGATAGCGGTAAGGTGCTCCTGACCCTCAGTGACGCCGATGCCATCTCCCAGCGCAGCGCCATGCGCTATGACCGTGAGGGAGACGAGCACTATGACATTCTATCGGCGCTCATGAAATCGCTGCGCGGTTCGGATCCCGATGCTGCGCTGCATTACCTTGCGCGGCTTTTGGAGGTCGGCGACCTTGTGGGCGCATGCCGCAGGATACTGTGCTCTGCCAGCGAGGATATCGGCCTTGCCTACCCGCAGGCTGTGCCCATCGTGAAAGCCTGTGTCGATTCGGCCTTGCAGCTCGGCCTTCCCGAGGCAAGGCTTCCGCTTGCCGAGGCGTGCATTTTTCTTGCAACGGCCCCAAAGTCAAACTCCGGCGTTATGGCGATAGATGCCGCCATCGCCGATGTCAAGGCCGGTAAAACAGGCCCCGTGCCCCGCGAGCTTCAGAATGTCCATGCCGACGGCACGGGCTTTGAGCGCGAGCAGAGATACAAGTACCCGCACAGCTTTGACCGCCATTGGGTGCGGCAGCAGTACCTGCCCGATGAGCTCAAAAACGCCCGCTACTACGAATACGGCGATAACAAGATCGAGCAGGCGGCGAAAAAATATTGGGACGAGATTAAACGCTGACGGAGGTTCAGATGGATATTCAGGTCGGTGACATTGTCACCATGAAAAAGCAGCACCCCTGCGGAGAGAAACGCTGGCAGGTGCTCAGGATAGGCGCAGATTTTAAGCTGCGCTGTCTCGGCTGCGGCCATGAGGTCATGGGCGCGAGAAGCAAATTTGAAAAAAACATACGCAGTGTTGAACGAAACGGAAAAGAATGATAAAATGAATAATGTTGAAGCAATAAGACAAAGCCTCATCGACGCCAAACTCGATGCGGTGCTCATAACGAACGAAAAAAATCAGCGCTACGCCACGGGCTTTGCGTTCACAGACGGCGCCGTGCTCGTGACGAGGAAAAGCGCGTTTTTGTTTACAGACTCCCGCTATATCGAGGCGGCGGAGAAAACTGTTGCGGATAACATCACGCTCCGCCTTTTCGGGGCGGGCAAGCGCCTTTCGCAGCTTATAAAGGCCGAGCTTGACAATGAAAATGCCGAGCTCCTCGGCGGCGAGGAGGGCACGCTCTCGCACGGGCAGTATCTTGCTTATGAAAATCTCTTGGGCAGGCAATTGATCCCCTGCCAGCATATCTTCAACTCCCTGCGCGCGTCAAAGACCGCCGAGGAGCAGGAGTATATGCGCCGTGCTCAGGCGATAGCCGAGCTTGCGCTGAACGATGTTCTGCAAATTATAAAGCCCGGGGTCAGCGAGCGGGATATAGCCGCCGAGATAACCTATCGGCTTTTAAAGCACGGCGGCGAGGGCAACTCCTTTGACCCCATCGCCGTAACGGGCAAAAATTCGAGCATGCCGCACGGTGTGCCGGGCGATACCCTTGTTCAGAACGGCGATTTTGTCACCATGGACTTCGGCTGCCTTAAATACGGCTACTGCTCGGACATGACCCGCACCGTCGCCGTGGGGTATGCAACGGATGAAATGAAAAATGTGTACGACACGGTGCTGCGTGCTCAGCTTGCCGGTATCAAGGCAGCCGAAGCGGGCGTTACCGGCCGCAGCATAGACAAGGCTGCAAGAGATGTCATCACCGATGCCGGCTACGGTGAATATTTCGGCCACAGCTTTGGCCACAGCCTGGGGCTTGACATTCACGAAGCTCCGCCGGCAGCGCCTTCGGTCGAGACTATAATGCCCGTCGGGGCGGTTATTTCGGCAGAGCCCGGGATATACCTGCCCGGAAAGTTCGGCGTTCGCATCGAGGATGTGCTCATCCTGCGTGAGGGCGGCTGCGAGAATATAACTCATGCGGATAAAAACCTGATAATACTTTGAGGAGGATGGCAAATGGCAAAGAATAACCCCAAAAAGAAAGTGGACGACAAGGATCTGCGCAGCAAGCTCATGGTGCCGCTGGCGGTGATGGGCTTTCTGTTCATCTTCGGCACGGCGATAGTGCAGGCGCTCGTCCCGAGCTTTCCGGCATCGATAAGAAACATCCTGTATCTGTTCGGCGTGATATCGTTTGTGGTGTATATGATACAGATCGCCTTTGAAAAGCGCACCGGAAAAAGCGAAAAAGGCGGCAAGCCCGCGCAAAATCGGCTTTCGGGCAGAAAATAATCTTGCATATTTATGCTATTTAATGTAGAATACATAAGTTAAGACATTTAAACAGAAAATTTACATTGGAGGATTATCTATATGATCACAGCAGGCGATTTCAGAAACGGCGTTACCTTTGAGATGGACGGCCAGGTCATGCAGGTCATTGAGTTCCAGCATGTCAAGCCCGGCAAGGGTGCAGCGTTCGTGCGCACCAAGATGAAGAATGTCATCACCGGCGCAGTCACCGAGACTTCCTTTAACCCCACCGCAAAGTTTGAGAATGCCACCGTCGACCGTCAGACCATGGAGTACAGTTACAACGACGGCAATCTGTACTACTTCATGAACCCCGAGACCTACGAGCTCGAGCCCGTTGACGAGTCCGTTCTGGGCGAGAACTTCAAGTTCGTCAAGGAAAACATGGAGTGCACCATCTACTCCTACAAGGGCAAGGTGTTCAATGTAGAGCCTCCCTTCTTCGTTGACCTCGTCGTCACCAAGACCGACCCCGGCTTTGCAGGCAACACCGCTACCAACGCTACCAAGCCCGCCACTGTCGAGACCGGCGCAGAGATCAAGGTTCCTCTCTTCATCGAAGAGGGCGAGAAAATCCAGATCGACACCCGCACCGGCGAGTACCTCGGCAGAGCAAAGTAAGTTAAAGTAAGTTTAAGTTATTTTTATAATTGACAATAAACAAAAAGCAAATAAGCTGACGCGAGCCGAGCACTATCGCCTGTCGGCTTAAAAGTAAGGAGGTTTGACTTGTGACCGCATCTGAAAAAGTAGCATATCTGAAGGGTCTCGCCGAGGGTCTCGGCATTGACGGAGAAACTTCCGAGGGCAAGCTCATGCTTGCCATGATCGATGTTCTCGACTCGCTTGCAGACGATGTCGAGGATCTCGAAGCGACCGCCGCAGACCTTGCCGACAGCATCGATGATATCGGCGAGGATATGGCGTATCTTGAGGATCTGTGCCTTGACGACATGGACGAGGACGAGGATGACGAGGACGATTATGACGATCCCGATGACTGCGACGGAGAGTGCTCCGGCTGCTACGGCTGCGGTGATGAGATCGAGTATGAGGTCACCTGCCCGCAGTGCGGCAAGACCTTGACCGTCTATGAGGACGACCTCGACTTCGGCAGCATCCGCTGCCCCGAATGTGACGCAGAGCTTGAGTTCGACCTCGACCACGAGGACGGATCCGACGACGAATAATGCGATATAGCAAAAAGGACACGGTCTGCACCGTGTCTTTTTTGCGCTTTATGGAGTGTCGCCTTGCGTTGTGGCATCCGAAGAATCAGGCGGGAGGTTTTTGACCTCCTCGGTGAGGGCTTTTACTGCGTCCACATCTACGACCAAGCCGGCGTAGCCGCTGCGCATATCGGCGAAGAGGTTTAGATTACATAGCCTTTCGTATAGATATTGCGCACGCTCATCTGAAATATCAGGATCGACCTTGTTAGCGAGCCACATAAGCAGTTCTTTGATCGCATACCAATTTTCATCCTCGATACGGGAAGTGCCCCAGCAATAGGCATATTGAACAAACAAAACATAATTATCATTTCGGTATTCGCTATCGCCCTTGAGATATATATCCCTTGTGTAGATGAAGGCGTTTTCTATCTGCATGAGGGAATACAGATCCAAATTTTCTTTCTTGTAATTGTGGATCTTGATGAGACTGAAAACAAGCGCCACCGCAAGCACGGCGGAGACAACGCACAGCAGGGTCTGCTTTGATCTACTCGTCATTTTTCCATTTCTCCTTTCAGATAAATGTGCTCGGCAATGTCGAAAATGCTGTCTTTGTCGAGCGTGCCGGTTATCGAAAAATAAATGTCGTTTTCCTCGTCGAAGATGAGCAGGACACTGATATCCTTTGCCTTGCGAAGCCGGTAAAAGTCGGCGGGCATGCCGTTTACCTTCGCCTGCTCGACGTTCGTTTCGTCGCCCGAGGTGACTGTCTGCACCGTGCCGATGTTCATGTAGCTGTACTCAAAAACGAAGGATTTTCCCGTCTCGGCGCTTGAGTACATCGCGCGATAAAACGAATCGTTATAGTAGACCGAGGTCTCCTCAAAGCCCACAGGCAGCTGCCCCAGCTCGTATGCGGGAAGCGGTGCGTCGGGCACCTCCGAGTAAAAGCGGTAGACCGTGCCGGCATCGTAAAGTTCCCTTGACCACTTGAGCACGGCCGCCCTTGCCGTGGGGCTTGCCGCCATCACTGCGCCGAGGGAGAGCGTTGCCGCAAGGACGATGACGGCGGCGTAGCGTATCACCGTGTACCATATCTGCCGCTTCTGCCGGTGCAGGAGCTTATCCATTTTTGCTGTAAAATCGTCGGAAAACTCGTGCTCGCACTCGGCTCGGGAGGGCAGACTGCCGAGCATCGACCCGGCGACGAGCTGCGCTGCCGCTTTGAGGTCGTTATCATCGAAAATTGCGTCATTCGGCATAGGCTGCGTCTCCCTCCTCCATTCGTTTTTTGAGCGCGCTTTTTGCGCGGGTGAGCTGCTTTTTCATCGCCGCATACGACACGCCGAAGAAGTCGGCAAGCTCCGTGGTCGTGTAGCCGTTATAGTACCGCAGCAGCAGTATCTCGCGGGCGTGCGCAGGCAGGTTTGCCATCGCATCGGCAAGACCGTTGTCGCCGGGCAGGGGAATGTTAACGCCGCAGACGGCTTCGCTCATGCCGACCTCCGCCTGACGGCTTCGCTTGCGCAGAAGGTCTATCGCCTTGTGTTCAACTATTATAACGACGAAGGCGCGGGTTTGGGGACATTCGATCGTTTTTATCTTCGAGAAATTTTCGGCGAGCGATATAAACGCCTGATGCACGGCATCCTCGGCATCCTGCGCATTGTGCAGAATGCTGTTTGCGGTGTAAAACATGAGCCCTCTGTAGGTCTCGTACAGCGCCGCAAACCGGAGTTTTTCCTCCTCGCCATCTATCATCTGCAAGTAAACGATCACAAGCTCATCCCCCTTCCTTAACCCTTAAAACGCCGCAGCGGCAAATTTGGGGACACTACGCCGCACAAAATTTTTATAATATTATAGCATTTTACCAAAATGGCGTAAATACGGAAGAAACAAACCACGTCATTTCCTGTTGCGTTAGCGGGAAAAGTTACTTATAATAGGGGTGAGTTCGACTCCCGTCAACTTATCTGTATTAACGGAGATAGCTATGAGAAGAATGCGCGTTTTATCGCTTGCGCTTATAATTTGCCTTGTGCTCGGCTGCGCGGTGCCTGCCTATGCGCTCGATGCGCCGAATGTCGACACCGCACGAAGTGTGCTCATCGGCGACATGCGAAGCGGCAGGCTGCTGTTTGCCGAAAACGCCTATACAAGATCCGAGCCGGCGAGCCTGACGAAGATAATGACGCTGCTGGTCGCGGTCGAGGCCGTCGAGCGCGGTGAGGTGTCGGTAAACGACAGCGTCACCGCGTCTGCTGATTGCAATTTCGGCCTCACCGACGACAGCAGCACCGCACAGATACATGAGGGCGAGACGATGCCGTTTGAGGAGCTTTTGTACTGCGCAGCCCTTGCTTCGGCAAACGAGGCGTGCAACATAATCGCCGAGCATGTCGCGGGCTCGACCGAAAAATTCGTGCAGCGCATGAACGACAGGGCGGCCGAGCTTGGTTGCACGGGCACGTGCTTTAAAAACACGCACGGGCTTCCCACCGACGGACACTGCACCACTGCGCGCGATCTGTTTCTCATCGCAAATGAGGCCATGCGCCATGAGCTTTTTGCAAGGCTCGTCGGCACCGCCGAGCACACCGTTCCGGCGACCAATGCCTCCGGCGCGCGGCAGCTTTCAAACTCCAACGCGCTTTTGAGCAGCAAGTCGCAATACGGCGACGGATATATCTACAGCGGGGCGATCGGTGTAAAGACCGGCCGCACCGATGCTGCCGGACTGTGCCTTGTCGGCGCGGCAGAGCGTGACGGCCTGCGGTTCATGACCGTCGTTTTGGGCGCGTCCAAAAGCGATGAGAGCGAAAACGATGTCGGCAGCTTTATAGATACAAGGACGCTGCTCGACTGGGCGTTTGAAAATTTCAGCTATCGCAATATAATAACAACGGCCGACATCGTCGGCACGCAGCCGGTGCTCGACGGCGAGCGCTGGGGCAAGCTGGACCTGTGTCCGGCATCGGATATTACGGCGCTTGCACCGAATGATCTGAGCGCCGACGGGCTTACTAAGCAGATAACGCTTTATTCCGACAGCGCGGCGGATGTTGCGCCCGGCACGGAGCTTGGCGAGATGACCGTCAGCGACCCTGACGGCACGGTCTACGGCACGGTGAAGCTCGTCGCCGCAGGCCAGGTGCGCTACGATGATGAGACAGTGGGCGAAGAAGCGCAGCCTGCGCGGCCGGACGATGTCCGCCGCAACGCCATCATCATGGTGGCGGCAATATTTGCGCTGTTTGCGGCGCTGACGGTGTTCGCACTCGTCAGGCGCTCAAAGCTACGCAGGAGAAAGGTCAGAAGATGAAAAAGCTATTGTCAGTTATGATAACATTGGCCATGCTGCTCGCGCTGTGTGCGTGCGGGATGCCCCTGCCCGAGCGGACGCCGCAGCCCACGCAAACACCCGAGCCGCGGGAGACCGACGCTTGGGTACAGGCAGCGCAGGCGCGGTACAACATGAAATACGACGGCTTCGCCGGATATTGGGACAGCATGTGCGACGGCTTTTACGGCGACAGCGTCAAGACCATCCTGTCTGTCATCCGCTTTGACGACAAGGACAAGGAGATTGCCGACAAGCGCGCGGAATATGCCGACAAGTACGGCGACGACTGGCACTATGCGGTCATCGACCGCAGCGAAACGCCGCTGGATGACAAGGCGTGCAGCGATTTTGCCGATGAGCTCGAGGATATCTCCGAGAAGGCGAATGTGCTCGTTTGCGCCGCCGAAAAGTGGGACGAGCAGGCGTGGCAGGATTTTGCCGGCGACCACGGCTGCACGGTGGGTGACGCAAAGGACATCGTCGCGGCGTTCAAGGCGATAAGCGAAAAAACGCACGAGGCGAAGGTGACGAAGGCGCTCGATATCACGCTGACGCTCGAATTTTCCGGCAGCAAGACCAAAACGGCGCAGACCACGGAGCAGAACACCCTCTACGAGGTAAACGGCGTGTACGTTTCCGAGATGCTCCTTGACTACACCTACTCGCTGCTGAACCTCATAGGCTAAAAAACTCCGAACCTTTTTAGGGCGGACACAGACAAGGAAAAAGCGGTTTTGACCGGCTCTTTTCCGCCCATACTTCACAAAAATCTCCGGTAATACTTTGTGTATTACCGGAGATTTGTTGTTTTGTCTGAACGAAATAAACTTGCTCAAAACTGCGGCGTGTCCTGTAAAATCAGGTTTTTCTCGAGGCAAGGCAAAGCTTGACGGGCATATTGGACATATATGGCCCGGAGCTTTAACGCAGCATCGGGGAAAAAGACTTTTTACAGGGCGGATTATCCTTATCTGTATCCGCCCATTGGCGGAGCTTTTTGCGCCTATTTGACCGTGCCCCCTGCGGCGGTGATGGCGGCGATGGCGAGGATGAGGGTCGGGTCGAGGCTTGGGTAGCTCAGGTCGTACATTTCGAACGCCGGCGGAAGCTCGGTGCATCCGAGGATGAGCGTTTGCGCGCCTGCGTCCATGAGCCTGTCCAGCGCCGCGCGAACAGCGGTCGTGTCGTATTCGGCGCACCCTGCCTTTACGCCGGAATATATCATGTCCATGAGCGCGGCCTGACCCTCGGCGTCGGGCAGAAGAAGCTCAATTCCGCTGCCGTCAAAATGACGCTGATAAATGCCGCTTTGCACTGCACCGTCGGTCGCGAGAAGCCCCACCCGACGCGCGCCCTGCCGCTTGAGCTCCTGTACGGTGAGCTCAATCATGTTGAGCACCGGCACGCTCGCGCTGTCCTGCACATCGTCATAAAAGCAATGCGCCGTGTGGCAGGGCATGACCAGCACCTGCGCGCCGGCCTGCTCGAGCAGCCGAACGCTGCTTTGAAGCTCCCTGACAGGACTTTCGCCGCCGGAGAGCAGCGCGGCGGTGCGGTCGGGGATGTTGGTGTTCGAGTCAATTATCGTGCGCACATGCGCCTGATCGCAGTCGGCATCCGTGTGCTCAACTATCTTGCGGTAGAGGTCGACGGTCGCAAGCGGCCCCATGCCGCCGATCACGCCGATGATCTTTGCTTCGTTTTTCATAAGCTTATTCCTTTTCAGCGTTTCAAAAAAGTCTGCAAGACTTTTTTGCACACTTCACAAAAAATCTCGCTCTGCTCGTCAAAAAGCCTGATAACTCAGGCGTTTTTGATGGCTATAATCCAATTTGAGGCGGGACCTTTCTCGCTGCGGCTCTGACATGCCCCCGGCATGTCATTCACTACCGCACCGACACTTCGTTACCCTCTCACACTCACCCTGCTGCGTATTGGAGTTTACTCATTGCGCTTATTTTTCCCGGTTCTTTGAAAGTCCGAAAGCTCCCGCAGGTCACGGGAGCTTTGATATCACGCCTGTTCGGTTTTTTCGGTCAGGCACACGCCGACGGCGGTGAACACGGCGGCTGCAAATGCAAGCGAGTGCACCGAGCCGAACACGGCCGAGGCGATGAGGCTCACAGCGCCGAGCGCCGCTGCGGCTATCGCAAGCCTTGTCGCGGGCTTGAGGCTGTCCTTTTTGAGCTTTATAAGCGCGATCACGGCGGCGACGATGGCCAGAGCGTATGCGATGTACGCGACATCGTATGACACAGTGGCGCGCATGTATTCACCGTGCAGCTTGCTCTCATGCTCCTGCGCGGCCGAAAGGATGACCGCATTTTCGTCCTCGGCAGTGCCGTAGCCTGCGTCAATGAGCTTTTCGCGGCTGCGCTGAGCCTTCTCGGCAACGGCCTCATATTCCTTGAGCTTTTCGCTGCGGGCCTCAAGCTCCTCATTGGTCTTGTCAAGCTCGGCGCGCTTGTCGGTGAGCGCCTTCTGCTCGGCATCGAGCTTATCCTGCCCGCCGCTTATCTCGCTTTTGAGCTTGCTTACCTGCTTTTCACCCTCGTCAAGCTGAGACTTTGCGCTGTCAAGCTCGGACTGACCCTGCTGAAGCCGGGACTTTGCAGAATCCAGCTGCGCCTTGGCCTTTTCGGCCTGGTCGAGCTGCTTTTTTGCGGTGTCGAGCTGCTTTTTCGCGCTGTTAAGCTGCGACTTCATTTCGGCCAGAGAATCGTCGGTTATCACCTGGCCGGTCGAAGCGCTCACCATGGTAAGCGCCATGATGTGGGGAACGCCCTTATCCTCGAGGTCAGAGATGGCCTTGGTGAGCTTGTTGTAGGCAGCGAGCCCTTCGTCATACTGGCTTTTTGCACTGTTGTATGCGCTTTTTGCCTTGTCAAGCTCCTTGAGCTGTGCCTCGCCCCGGTTCACGGTCTTCCAGCCCTCGTCGAGCTGAGCCTTGCCGCTTTCGTAGGCAGACTTGCCGGAGGAAACCGCGTCCTTCGTGACGTTATACTGTGCAAGCTTTTGATTATAGCTCATGACATCCTCGTCAAACTTTACCTCCTGCTCATCGCAGTCGGCGACGGCCTTGTCATAAGCGGCCTTGTCCTTGTCATACGACTTCTTTTCGCTGTCGTATGCCGCCTTGCCGTCTGTGAGCTTCTTGTCGTTTTCCGACAGGCTGTCGACAACGGCCTTGAAATCGTTATACTCGTCCTGAACCTGCATGAGCTCAAGCTTGTCGTCGGATATATTGAGGATACCGACCGTGAAAGCGGCCACGAGTAAAATGACGGCGATAACGATGGAAATTGTTCTGAACTGTTCTTTTCTGAGCATTAAATCACCTCATCGATGCAGAGATTATATTACAAATCAAGCCTTAACTCAATAACATTTTGTAAAGAAATAAATATGCAAGTACCTGTGGAATTTTTGCCACTGTTATGGTAGAATATAATCTCGAAATGTAATTAAGAATGTAATTAAGGAAGTTTTTAATATGGACGCAAAGAAATTAAAGGGCTATGCCGAGCTCATCGTGCGTGTGGGCGCTGCCGTGCAGCCCGGACAGGATGTCGTTGTGTGCGCCGAGCTTGACCAGCCGAGCTTCGTTGAGCTCGTCGTCGAGGAGTGCTACAAGGCCGGTGCCGCGCAGGTTCGTGTCGAGTGGTCGCATCAGGCTCTGCAGCTTCTTAACGTAAAGTACCAGAGCGTTGAAAAGCTCGGCACTATGGCCGAGTGGGAAAGACAGAAAATGCTCCACCGCGCCGAGACGCTGCCTGCGATGATCTACATTGAGTCGGCCGACCCAAACGGGCTTGACGGCATGGATCAGGAAAAGTGGGGCAAGTCTGTCCAGATGCGCTGGAAGGTCATAAAGCCCATCCGCGACTCGATGGATAACAAGTACCAGTGGGTCATCGCCGCCGTGCCGGGCAAGGCGTGGGCAAAGAAGGTGTTCCCGGGCATCCCCGAGGACGATGCGGTCGAGAAGCTTTGGGAGGCGATACTCTACACCTCCCGCGCAGACGGCGACGGCATCGCCGCATGGCGTGAGCACAACGCCAATCTCAAGCGCCGCTGCGAGTATCTGAACAGCCTTGAACTGCGCTCGTTGCACTACTCGTCCTCAAACGGCACAGACTTTACCGTGCAGCTCATCCCCGAGGCACAGTTTTTGGCGGGCTCGGAGAAAACTCTCGGTGCGGGCGTTGAGTTTAACCCCAACATCCCCAGCGAGGAGGTATTCACAAGCCCCATGAAGGGCAAGGCCGAGGGCATCGTGTATTCCACCCGCCCGCTGTCTTACCGCGGCGTTATGATAGAAAACTTCTCAATCCGCTTTGAAAACGGCAAGGTCACAGAGGTACACGCCGAGAAAAACGAGGATGCGCTCAAGACCATGGTCGCCATGGATGAGGGCTCGGCCATGCTCGGCGAGTGTGCGCTCGTGCCCTACGACAGCCCGATAAGAAACAGCGAGATTATGTTCTACAACACCCTGTTTGACGAGAACGCTGCTTGCCACCTTGCACTCGGCGAGGGCTTCACCGGCTGCATTAAGGATTATGACAAATACACTATCGAGCAGTGCCGCGAGATGGGCATAAACTCATCGATGATTCACGAGGACTTCATGATAGGCTCGCAGGATCTTGACATCGTCGGCACCTGCGAAAACGGCGAAAAGGTCGCTATCTTCAAAGAGGGGAATTGGGCTTTTTAAGATGGAAAGAGAAAAACTGAGATACAGCGTAAGCAGAAAGAATATATTTGTAAAGCTCTCTGCGCTGCTGATGGGGCTGTCGGCGCTGCTGCGCCTGTTCGGCTACTGGGGCTTTTGGGCGAATAAGGACGCGGCGTTTATCTATACGCAGATAGCGCTGCCGGTGCTGTGCAATGTGCTGTTTATCATCATCATACTGTACATGGGCAAGCGCCTGTTCTCGCTCACGGCCATACCGGTGATATTAGGCGTGGTGTTCTTTATCATCAAGGCGCTCGGCTTTGACAGCGTCCTGCACACGATACTGTGCATCCTGCTGTACCTTCTCGTTGCGATGCTCTATACCGGCACGGTGTTCGGCGTTGTCCGCACGAAGTGGCTCTTGCTGCCGCTTTTCGGCCTGCCGTTCGTGTACCACATCCTCGTTGAGGACAGAAACACATTCCTTGCAAACGAGAATGCGATGAGCCTTGCCGAGTGGCTGCCGGAGATATCGGTGCTGTGCATCATGCTTGCACTGTTTTTCATCACCTTCGCGATGAAAAAGCGTGATTTTTCAAAGCCCGAGCCGGATGAGCAGGAGATAATCGACATTCTGACGCAGAACGAGGATCCCGTACCGAATAAAGAAACCGTACCGAGCAAAAACATAGAGACGGAGGATGAGCATGAGTAAGCTGACGGAAAGACTCAATGAGTTGGCCTCGACCGAGGAAAAGACCGTGGTCGTCGACCGTGACGATATTGAAAAGGAGCTTCGGCGCGCCGCTGAGGAAAGAACTGTCGTCGACAGCACCGCCGCCGACGAAGCGCACGCTTTTGATTCCAGACTCGACCCCGAGCTGGAGGCGATACTGCGCGAGACCGAGGGCTATATAATCGAGCCCGACGACGCAGCCGGAACCGCAGCCGAGCCGGAGTATCAGTCCAAGCCTGCGCCCGAGCGCACGCCGTCGGAGGCGGCAAAGCGCGTGATCGAGGAAGCGCAGGACGAGCGTAAGACCCGCAGTAAAAAGAAGATAATCATCGTCTGTGCCGCTGTCGTTACAGCTCTTGCACTGCTTTTGGCGGGCGTGCTGCTTCTCAAAAACTCGTCGAGCGATCGCGAGTACGAGCAGCTTTATAATCAGGCGCAGTCGCTGTACTACGACGGCAAATATGACGAAGCGCTCGAAAAGCTGCGCAGCGCCATGGCGATCAACAAGACCGACGACTGCCTGCTGCTGATGAGCCAGTGCTACGAGGCAAAGTACGACTATGTCAACGCGATCGCCATTTTGGAAAGCTCAAACTCGGACAGCGATGTCATAAAAAAGCGCATCGAAATGCTCAAGAAGGCCAAGGAAGCGTATGATAGCGGCCAGATTGTGCTCATCGGCGACGAGCAGTACGACATAAAAACAACGACCGTGCTCGACCTGTCGGGCAAGGGCCTGCGCAGCGGCAGACTGGCCGATATCGGCAAGCTCACAGAGCTCACGAGCCTGAAGCTTTCCGACAATGAGATAGACGATCTGAGCTTCCTTACCCCGCTTGAAAAGCTCGTGTCGCTCGACCTGAGCAACAATCAGATAACGGATATCACTCCGCTGTCGCAGCTTAAAACTCTGCGCACCCTGCACCTTGATAATAACGATATCAAGGACTTTACCCCGCTTTATGACCTGAACGGTCTTACCATGCTCACCATCGGCGGCATCGAGGTCAGACAGAGCCAGATTAAGGAGCTCAAGGCCCGTCTGCCCGGCTGCCTTATCTATAACGACGATGCCAGCACCGACATTGTCGAGGTGCACCTCGGCGGCAAAACCTTCAAGAGCGATGTGACGCAGCTTGACCTGAGCGGCTGCTCGATAACCGACCTCAGCCCGCTTTCGGTGTGCACGAGCCTTGAGGAGCTTGACCTGAGCGATAACTACATAAGTGATATCAGCACCCTGCTCGACCTGCCGAAGCTGAGAGTGCTTGATCTTTCGAGCAACATGATAAGCGACATTCGCCCACTCATGAGCATCACGACGCTTGAGCATCTGAACCTTGCCGATAACAAGATCACCTCCGTCACCGCTCTGTCGGAGCTAAAGCAGCTTAAAGAGCTTGTCCTCAGCGGCAACGAGCTTGACGGCACGCAGGGACTTGCAAAGCTGAGCAGTCTCCAGATACTCGGCCTTAAGAGCACCGGCATAACCGATGATGACCTTGAGAAGCTTTATAATCTCAAGAGCCTTGCGAGCCTGTCGCTTGAAAATAACCCCGACCTCACCGAGACCGGCGTCAGCAAGCTTAAAAGGAAGCTGCCGAACTGTAAGATAACGCACTCGGAGCTCACAAAGAAAATAACGCTCGGCGGCAAGGAGTTTTCCGCCACGGCGGAGACTGTGGATGCGGCGGGTCTCGGCATAAGCGACATTTCGGCTGTATCCGGTTTTAAGAGCGTGAGACATCTTGACCTTTCAAACAACGTCATCACCTCCGTCTCGGCGCTCTCGAGGCTCACGACGCTTGAAACGCTCGACCTTTCGGATAATAACATAGGCGACGCAAGCCCACTGTATTCGCTCAAAAATCTGCGCCTGCTGCACATCGAGAAAAACGGCCTGAGCGAGAATCAGATAACCGCCTTGAAGAATGCATTGCCCAATTGCACTATTATTTTTGAATAATTATTTAAATTTAAGGCAATTTCAACAAAATGCACTTTATTTTTGCCCGGCTCCATGATATACTGTAGGTAAGCAAAGGGACAAGGTCTTTTTGCTAACGCAGAAAGGAGCTGACACAAATGAAGTTCACTTTTA
Source organism: Bacillota bacterium (assembly GCA_022784505.1). GTDB lineage: Bacteria > Bacillota > Clostridia > Oscillospirales > Oscillospiraceae > F23-B02. The sequence continues at coordinate 13,950 of JALFUQ010000032.1, read as the reverse complement.
CCGAGAAAAAGATGGGTTCCTCCGCAGATCTCAGGGCCTATGCCGAGCGCAAGGTCGGAAAGCTCGACCGGTTATTTAAGACCGAGAGTAATGCTTATCTCACCTTCAGCACCGAGCGCGGCCGCTTTCTTGCCGAGATAACCATCGAAAACAACGGCCTTTATTATAGGGCAAGCGAACTTACCAACGACATGTACGCCTCTGTCGATTCCGGCGTTGCCGCAATTGAGCGGCAGATCCGCAAAAACAAGACGCGTCTTGAGAAGCGGCTGAGGGAAGGAGCTCTGGAGCGTGAGGTCGAACCCTCCTATGCGCCTGCTGAGGAGGATGAGGATGAAGAGTTCAAGATCGTCCGCAGCAAGCGTTTCTCCATCAAGCCCATGTCGCCCGAGGAAGCGATATTGCAGATGAATCTGCTCGAGCACGAGTTTTTCGTGTTCAGAAATGACGAGGAAGACGGTGCGGTCTCCGTCGTCTACCGCCGTAGAAACGGCGGCTACGGCCTGATCTGCGATGACGCTGCCGAATAATAAAGAATAAAACTCATTGCCCCGTCATCAAGACGGGGGACTCAGCGTGCAAAAAGCAATTTGCTTTTTGCACGCTTCGTACACGCCACATTTTTTGTGAAAGGGCGTTGTCACAAAAAATTTCGCTACGCTCGTCAAAATAGTCTGCCGAGCAGACACTTTTTGATGGCTGTTTATCCAATTCGAGCGGGACCTTGTCCCCTCGACCTCCCCTGCGGCTCCGTGGCGTTTGCATTAAGCATGGAATTAAGGAAAATTGCCCCGTCATCGACGGGGCAATTTGTGAGCTGATATCTAAGAGGATGGAATATGAAATATACAGAGGTCATAATCGAAACTACGGAAAGCGGCATCGACGAATGCTGCGATAAGCTCAGTGCCCTCGGCCTGTGCGAATATGTCATCGAAAACGAGTCGGATTTCCGCTCTTTTCTCGAAAATAATCGCCAGTATTGGGACTATGTCGACAAGGAGCTTGAGGAGAAATATGCCGGTGTCTCGCGCATAAAGCTGTATCTCAATGAGGGCAGTGAAGCCATGCTGGATGCGATAAAAAACGCAGGTCTCAAGTATACGACGAGCGTTGTCGACGACGCTGACTGGGAAAATAACTGGAAGCAGTATTATAAGCCGCTTGAGATCGGCGACCGGCTCATCGTCGTGCCCGAGTGGGAGGAGACGGACTTAAACGGGCGCGTGCCGCTGCGCCTCGACCCGGGGCTCATGTTCGGCACCGGCAGTCATGCGACGACCCGCATGTGCCTTGAGGCATTGCAGAGCTATGCGCTCGATGGCAAAAGGGTGCTCGATCTCGGCTGCGGAAGCGGCATACTCGGCATCGGTGCGCTCGTTCTGGGCGCAAGCTCTTGCGTCGGCTGCGATATCGACCCGAAGGCACCCGATGTGGTCATGGATAACGCCGCATTAAACGGCATCGGCGCAGATCGATTAAAGGTCTATGCCGGTGACATCGTCGGCGACGCCGCACTGCGCCGAAGCCTCGGCACGGGCTACGATATTGTGCTTGCAAACATCGTCTCCGATGTCATAATCCCGCTTGCCCCGCTCGTCCGCCCGCTCATGGCGCAAAACGCCGTATTCATAACCTCCGGCATCATCGACGGCCGCGAAAACGATGTTGCCGCCGCCCTCCGCTCCGCCGGCTTTGAGATTGAAAAGCACCTCCACGAAGAAGAATGGCACTGCTATATCTGCCGCTGGGCAGATATAGCAAGTTAAGTTTTTTGCCTTTGGCTGCGTTTCTTTTGTAACTTTTCTTTGACAGCGCAAAGAAAAGTTAATATATGTTAATTCTTTTCAACAATTACACTTTCTCTATAAAAACTCCGGCTCACCTTGTTAGGCGAGCCGGTTTTCTTATTTCGCATTATAAATATCCACCGAGTCCATTATCCTGACTGTGACATCGAAGGTCGAGCCGCTGCGCCAGACGGTGAAATCAATGGTATCGCCGATATCGAGCTTGGACTTTTCCTCGGCGATATCGGAGGTCGAGTGCGCGTCCTTGCCGTTGACCTTTGTGATGATATCGCCCTTTTTGATGCCCTGTTTCTGCGCATCGGAATTATCCAAAACCTCGGAGACATAAAGCCCGACGGGGATGTCGTAGTGCTTGGCAATATCCTCGCTGATGGGGCCGACCGTCACGCCGATGGTCGAGCGGCCGTACACCGCGCCGTCAGCCATGAGGGCGGCGACAATGCTTTGCAGGGTGTCCGACGGGATGGCAAAGCCGATGCCCTCAATGTTCGAAAAGCTCGAAACTATCTTCATGTTCGTGATGCCGATGACCTGCCCGCGGTCATTAAACAGCGGGCCGCCGGAGTTGCCTTCGTTAATGGAGGTGTCGGTCTGCAAAAGGTTCATGACAGCGCCGTTGTAGCTGACCTCGCGGCTGGTCGCGGAGATGATACCGCTTGTCATCGTGAGGCTGTAGTCCGGGCTAAGGGGGTTGCCGATAGCGCAGACCGCGTCGCCCGTGCGGATATTCTTCGAGCTTGCGAAGACCGCCGGTGTAAGACCGGCAGCTTCTATCTTCAGGATCGCAACGTCGCTCTGAGAGTCTGCACCGACAAGCTTTGCATCAAAGGTCGAGCCGTCGGAAAGCTGCACGGTTGCGCTCTTGCCCTCATCGATGACGTGGGTGTTCGTGAGGATATAGCCGTCGGAGGAGACGACGATGCCGCTGCCCCAGCTGTAAGAGTCGCTGCTCTTGCCGTCAAAGGACTTGATGCCGACAACAGAGGGCGAGCACTTGTCGAATATCTCGTTGAAGCTGAGCTTTTGTGCGCTCACAGAACCCGCTTGCAGTGTGAGCGAGCCGCGGTCGGACACCTTTTCAAGCTTTATGCTCGACGGCGTGTTTGACGCAGCCGAGTAATAGTCCTCAAAATAAGTCATGTAGCTTTTGGGCAAGCTCTCGTCGTCATCGCTGCCGCTGATTGAGCGATCACTGTTGAGCACGGCGTAGGTGCCGCCGCCCAAAAGCAGAAGCATACACATTACGATCGCAACTATGCGGGCTGCGCGGCTGCCCGGGAGCTTTGCCTGCTGACGCTGCACGTCAGGCTGCACGGGGTCGGCGTGGGTTGTATAATTCGGCTTATACCAGTTTTCGTTGTTATCGTACCAACTCATAAACTCCTCTTTCTATGCCAGGGGCAGTGTGAATACAAATTCGGTGATGCCGTCGCGGCTGGTGACAACGATGTCTTCGTCGTGACTGTTGATTATCCTCTTCACGAGGTACAGCCCGAGCCCGACACCGTCCTTGTCGAGACTGCGCGAGCGGTCGGATTTGTGGAAACGGTCAAATATAAACGGCAGGTCGCCCTCGGGTATGGTCTCGCCCTTGTCCTTAATAGAAACATATGCCTTGCCGTCGCGCTTATACAGCCTTATCGTGATGGTGCTGCCGGGTGCGGCAAACTTAACGGCGTTGTCTGTGAGGTTATACAGCACCTGCGTTATCGAGTCGCGCTCGGCAAAAACGATGATCGGATCCTCTGGAAGCTGGGGGTCGACATCGAGGTTTTTGTCCTTGGCGCGGCTTTCAAAGCTTAAAAGCGTCTGCAATAAAAGCTCGGACAGGTCAAATTTCTTGCGCTTTGACTTGTCGACCGCCTTGGTCTCGGCCTGTGAAAGGTCGAGCATGTTGCGCACGAGACGAGCCAGCCTGCGTGTCTCGTCGGCAATCTTGCGCAGGTACTTGTCCTCCTGCTCACGAGGGATGGTGCCGTCGATGATGCCGTCGGCAAAGCCCGCTATCGTCGTCATTGGCGTGCGCAGCTCGTGCGAGATGTTCGCAATGAGCTCCTGACGTTTGCGGTCAGAGCGCTCCAGGCTGTCTGCCATGTTGTTGAACGAATCTAAAAGCGTTCCTATTTCGTCGTCGCGCCGGTCGGTGTTCTCCACACGCACCGAAAAATCGCCCAGTGCAAACTTTCGCGACGCTACGGTGAGCTGATCGAGCGGCTCTGCCATCTTCTTTGAGAAGATCAGCGACATGAGCATCGCAATGAGCATCACCGCAACGCCCACGGTGAGCGCGACGCCTATAAAGGTCTTCCATGTGTCCAGAACGGCCGCATTGTCCGAGGACACGAACACGTAGCCGATGACACCGCTGTCTGTTTCGATGGGCTTTGCCACGACGAGGCGCTGCTCGGGGTAAAAGCCTGCAAGCGTGGTCAGGCGGTCAAGCTTTTTCTCGACATGCAGGGTGTTTACCACTGTCTGGTCGAGCTGACGCCCCGCGTGCTCGCAATAGGGCACCAAATCGGAACAGGACAGCACAAGACCGTCCTGATCGCTGATGAATATATGACATGCGGTGCTGTTTGCGATGGGGCTTATCGTCATGCGCAGGCTCCACGATGACAGAGACTCCTCGCGGCTGACGGCGGCGGCGGCACGCACGACCTCGTCGGCGCTGGCGTTCATGCTCTCACGGGTGCTGTTTATAAGGTAGCTTCTTCCGAGAAAGAAGAAAGCGGCACCGATGATGGTAAAGCAGCACAAAACGAGGGTGGCGGTGGCAAGGAAGTTTCTAAAGTAGATACTTTTCATTTAACGCGCAACTTCAAACTTGTAGCCCACGCCCCATACGGTCTGCAAGGACCACTGGTCGGAAACGCCCTCGAGCTTTTCGCGCAGGCGCTTGATGTGGACATCGACGGTTCTCGAATCGCCGAAGTAGTCAAAGCCCCAGACCTCGTCAAGAAGCTGGTTTCTCGTAAAAACGATGTTCGGCGAAGCGGCGAGGTGGTACAGAAGCTCCATCTCCTTAGGCGGAGTGTCGACCTTCTTGCCGTCGACGATGAGCTCGTAGGAATCGAGGTTGACGATGAGCTTGTCGTAGCAGAGCTTCTTCTCCTTGGGAGCGTCGTTATCCTCGGTGCGGCGCATGACCGCGTGGATGCGAGCCAACAGCTCCTTGACCTCGAAGGGCTTGGTGATATAATCGTCCGCGCCCGAGTCAAGACCCGTGACCTTGTCCGAGGTCTCGCCCTTAGCGGTGAGCATGATGATGGGCACGGACGAGGTCTTGCGGATCTCACGGCAGACCTGAACGCCGTCCATAACGGGCATCATCACGTCCAGCAGCACGAGGTCGGGATTAAGCTCGTTGAACATAGCCATACCCTTGCCGCCGTCGTGGGCGATGCTGACATCAAAGCCGTCCTTTTCAAGATAGAGCATCAGCAGCTCGGCGATGTTGACATCGTCTTCTACAATGAGGGCTCTTTTATTCATAATTCTTCCCCCTTAGGTGGATTTTGATACTATTATAGTTGCAAATCGATTATACATCAAGCAGAACAATAAAGGTGAATAAAATGTAAAACAAAGTGACCGTATGTATATTTTTTCATTTACATTATAACGGTTTTCGGTTATTATCTAATCCGGAAAAGGAGATTTCGGCATGAACGATGAATTTGACCTGTGCGTACCCTGCCTGCTCGGCCTTGAGGGGCCGATCGCCGACGAACTCAAGAGAATGAAGCTCAGCGAGGTGCGCTCGGAAAACGGCAGAGTATATTTTAAGGGCGGCGCAGAAGCGATCGCCAAGGCGAATATAAATTTAAGGATAGGCGAGCGGGTGCTCGTGGAGCTCGGCAGGTTTGAAGCGCGCAGCTTCGATGAGCTTTTTGAAAAGACCAAGGCACTGCCGTGGGAAATGCTCATCCCCCGCGATGCCGCCTTCCCCGTCAAGGGCTACAGCCTCAACTCGAAGCTGTTTTCCGTCTCCGACTGTCAGAAGATAATCAAAAAGGCGGTCGTGGAGCGCTTAAAAAGCGTCTACGGCATCGAGTGGTTCGACGAGACCGCCGAGACCTATCAGATACAGTTTTCTATAATGAAGGATGTAGCGTCTTTGTGCATCGACACCTCCGGTGCGGGGCTTCACAAGCGCGGCTACCGTCCGGCGCACAATGCAGCGCCGCTCAAGGAGACCATGGCCGCCGCTATGGTCACGCTCTCGCGCTACCGCGGCAGGGAGGACTTCTGCGACCCGTTCTGCGGCAGCGGGACTATCCCCATCGAGGCGGCACTCATTGCCAAAAACCGCGCGCCCGGGCTTGACCGCCGCTTCTCGGCAATGGCGTGGCGCAGTCTCGACGGCAGCGTGTGGAACCTTGCCCGTGAGGAGGCTCGCTCAAGAGAATTTCACGGCGACTACCGCATCGTGGGTGCGGATATAGACCCCAACGCGCTCGTTATCGCCCGTGAAAACGCCGAGCGCGCCGGTGTTGCGGATATAGTCCGCTTTGAAAAAGCAGATGCGACAAAATTTGACCGCAAGACCGAAAACGGCATCATCGTCACGAACCCGCCCTACGGCGAGCGCATCATGGAAAAGCAGGAAGCCGAGACGCTTTATCGCCTGTTCGGCGAGGCGTGGCGCAAAACGGAGAACTGGAAGCTGTACCTTTTGTCCTCGCACACCGAGTTTGAGCGCACCTTCGGCAAATCCGCCGACAAAAAGCGCAAGCTGTATAACGGCATGATAAAGTGTGATTTGTTTATGTATTTCTGAAACTCGTGTCGAAACATATATAAAATTTCATAAAATTTTTGCATTTTTGCTATTGCAAAATCCGAAAAGTGTGTTATTATAATAATCGAATTAGCACTCAGGGCTAAAGAGTGCTAATTCGATGAATTTTTTTGTATAAAATATTTGGAGGTAATATATATGAAGCTGAAACCTTTGGCAGACAGAATCGTTCTCGTGCAGCGTGCTGCTGAGGAGAAGACCCAGAGCGGCATTTTCCTCACCGCTTCCGCTCAGGAGAAGCCCGAAATTTACGAAGTCGTCGAGGTTGGCCCCGGCGGCGTAGTCGACGGCAACGAGGTTAAGATGGAAGTCGCAGTCGGCGACAAGGTTCTCGTCGGCAAGTACAGCGGCAGCAAGATAAAGCTCGACGATGTTGATTACACCATCGTCCGCCAGAGCGATATTCTCGCAATAGTAGAATAAGGTAAAAAGGAGCGTTAGATCATGGCAAAACAGATTATTTTCGGCGAAGACGCACGCAAGGCAATTGAGCGCGGCGTAAATCAGCTTGCAGATACCGTTAAGATCACCCTCGGCCCCAAGGGCCGCAATGTTGTGCTCGACAAGAAGTTCGGCGCACCGCTGATCACGAATGACGGCGTTACCATAGCAAAGGAGATCGAGCTTGAGGACCCGTTCGAGAACATGGGCGCTCAGCTTATTAAGGAAGTCTCCACCAAGACAAACGATGTCGCAGGCGACGGCACCACCAGTGCTACCGTGCTTGCACAGGCAATGATAAACGAGGGCCTTAAGAACCTCGCAGCAGGCGCAAATCCCATGACCATGAAGCGCGGCATCACCAAGGCCACCGAGGCCGCCGTCGGTGCGATCAGAGCAAACTCCCAGCCCGTTTCCGGCTCGGGTGATATCGCCCGTGTAGGCGCTATCTCCTCCGGCGACGAGGTCATCGGCACTCTTATCGCCGAGGCTATGGAGAAGGTATCGCAGAACGGTGTTATCACCATCGAGGAGTCCAAGACCGCCGAAACCTACAGCGAGGTCGTCGAGGGCATGCAGTTCGACCGTGGATACCTGTCCCCGTACATGGCAACCGATACAGAGAAGATGGAGGCCGTTCTTGACGACGCTCTCATCCTCATCACCGATAAGAAGATCACCAACATTCAGGAGATCCTGCCCCTGCTCGAGCAGATCGTCAAGGCAGGCAGAAAGCTTCTCGTCATCGCCGAGGATGTCGAGGGCGAAGCTCTTGCGACCATCATCCTCAATAAGCTGCGCGGCACATTCACCTGTGTCTGCGTAAAGGCTCCCGGCTTCGGCGACAGACGCAAGGAGATGCTTCAGGATATCGCAATCCTCACCGGCGGTCAGGTCATTTCCTCCGACCTCGGCATGGAGCTCAAGGATGCCGACATCGCAATGCTCGGCCAGGCTCGCCAGGTCAAGGTCACCAAGGAGAACACCGTCATCGTCGACGGCGCCGGCGCATCCGAGGACATCAAGGCTCGCATCGGCCAGATAAGCGCTCAGATCGAGACCACCACCTCCGAGTATGACAGGGAAAAGCTCCAGGAGCGCCTTGCAAAGCTCTCCGGCGGCGTTGCGGTCATCAAGGTCGGCGCTGCAACCGAGACCGAGATGAAGGAAAAGAAGCTGCGCATCGAGGACGCTCTCAACGCCACCCGTGCAGCCGTTGAGGAAGGCATCGTCGCAGGCGGCGGCAGCGCATATGTCGCAGCCTCCAAGGCAGCCGATGCACTCGTTGCAACCCTCGAGGGCGACGAGAAGACCGGCGCTGCCATGATAGCCAAGGCACTGAAGACACCCATCATGCAGATCGCCGCAAACGCAGGTCTGCAGGGCGCAGTCATCCTCGACAAGATCTACGGCAGCGATGAGGCAAACTTCGGCTACGACGCAGCCAAGAATGTCTACGGCAACATGATCAAGATGGGCATCATCGATCCGACCAAGGTCTGCCGCTCGGCTCTTGAGAACGCCGCATCCGTCGCCTCGATGGTCCTGACCACCGAAAGCCTCGTGACCGACATCCCCGAGAAAACCGCTGCACCTGCCGCTCCCGCCGGCGACATGGGCATGTATTAATTAAACAGTAGGCACTGAAAAAGGCTCACCGTGAGGTGAGCCTTTTTCTTACATATTTTTCTGCTGGGCGAGGTCCTTTGTCTCGATAGTAAACGGGAGCAGGTAGTCTCGCACGAGCTCCGGCCACATCAAAAAGTAGCTGCCGAAGGGGTTTATGACCGCGTGGCAGTTGTTCTCAAGCAGCATGCGCAGGTAGCTTTCCGGCTCAAGGCACACGGCCTTGCCCTGGTCGGCGAGTGCGCCGAAATCGTCCGGCCCCGTGAAAATGGGGATGAACACCTGACCGCCGGTCGACAGCGTCATAAAGCGCAGCGTGCCGGTCTTGGGGTCGCTGTCCTTTTCAACGATGAAGTACAGCGAAGTTCTTGCCAGCTGCTCGAAGATGAGCGACAGCGTCGCCTTGTCCTGCTGGTTGGAGTCGTTGTAGGTTTTTATGAGCTTTTTTATGCCGCTGCGTGAAAGCTGCGAAGTCTGCTCGGGAGTAAGTCCGTTTGCCATGTTATCGCCCTCGTGTTCCAAAATTTGATGCGTCAATTATAGCACAAGATGGGGCTGTTGTCTATCGTTCGGTTTCACTAACACCAATTATTAACTTTTCTTTGTGCTGCCAAAGAAAAGTCACAAAAGAAACGCAGCCAAAGGCGCTTAACCGCCCTTTGGAATCCCGGTACGGGGAATCGGTGCACCGGTCTACCGGACTGCGGAGGTTTAATCCTCTGCGAGCTGTCTTTGCTGCGCCCGTTCAACGGACTGCGTCGGTCGGGCTGACGCAAAAACGATTAGCAAAAGCGTAAAACGAATTGAAACTCCGGCAGTGGTGGCACTGCCGGAGTTTTCGCGCGTGGGCGATCACCTATATACAATATCACAATATCAACAACAAAATCATTATCTGTCCGAGCGGAAGCCGTCTTTGCCGACGAAGAACAGGGCGAGAGTGTCGGGGCCGACATGGGCACCGGTCACGGGCTCGTAGCACTCGATGATTATATCCTTGGGCGGAGCGATCTCACGCAGGCGGGTGGCCAGATGCTCTGCATCTTCGGCGCAGTCGGCGTGGGCGATGCCGACGATGTTCTCACCGGCGTTTTCGACATACGTCTCGTACACCTTCACAAGCCCCTCGATGGCTCTGCGCCTGCCGCGCTCCTTTTTGATGCAGACTATCTTTCCCTGCTCGTCGCCGATGAGCAGCGGCTTTATCTGCAAAACCGAGCCTGCCAGCGCCACGGCGTTCGACAGCCTACCGGTGCGCCTGAGGTGCATGAGGTCATCGACCATAAATATCTGACAGACGCTGTAGCTCAGCTCATTGAGCTTGCGCTCTATCTCGTCGATATCCATACCCGCATTTACATACTCGACCGCCTTGAGCACGACTATACCCTCGGCGAGCGAGGCGCTGAGCGTGTCGACGGCGCGCAGATCTCTCTCGGGGTACTTTTCCTTGAGCTGTTCGATGGCCATTTTCGCCGAAGCGAACGAGCCGCTGATGCCCGAGGACATACCGACATACAAAATATCGTCACCGGCCTGCAGGGCGGGCTCCATGTACTCCTCAAATCTAAAGGGGTTGACCTGCGAGGTGTTGACGCTTGCGTGCTTTCTGATCGCGCCGTAGTAGCCCGCCCCGTCAAATTTGCGGGTGTCGGTGCACATACGCTCCTCGCCGTTGAGGATATACGACAGCGGGACGACGGTGATGCCGAGCGCCTCGGTCGTGTCTGTGGACAGGTTTGCGGATGTATCGGTAAAAATGCGGTAACTCATAGTAACTCCTTATGCAATCTAATCTGCCAGATTAGATTATCACGGTGTTAAGATTATGTCAAGCCTAAAAAGTTAAACTTGTCATTGACTGCCGAATTATTTGTGTGCTAAAATAGCAGGCGAAAGAAATAGGAGTGGTTTTGATGACATTGGACAAGGCTCTCGTTGCTGCCAAGCTGCGCAGATGGGAGAAGTATCTGAATAACTACCGGCTGCCGATGTGGGAGGACATCCCGGACATCGGGCTTTACATGGAGCAGATAGTGACGCTGCTCAAGGGCTATCTGGACTACCTGCCGCCGGAGCTCAAGGAGGAGCAGTTTATTTCGGCGGCGACGGTGAACAATTATGTCCGCAAAAAGATCATGCCCGAGCCGATAAAAAAGCGCTACTACCGCACGCACATTGCGTATCTTATCATGATCTGCTCGCTCAAGCACTGTCTTAGTATTCCCACCTTGCAGACGATGATACCCATGGGGCTGTCCGAGGACGAGCTGCGGGATATCTATAACTCCTACGCAAAGCAGCACAGCCGTGCGGCGGCGTATTTCACAAATCAGGTGCGCCTTGCCGCGGCGGACATTCTCGACCGCGAGGAGACGACCGACATCTCTACCGAGAATGCCGAGGATCTCATCACGGCGGCGGCGGTGATAAGCGGATTTTCGAGACTTTTTGCGGAAAAGATGCTGCTGCTCGACGGCAAAACCATCGAGACCGGCGGCGACATTTCGCTTGACAGATGAATACATGCCCCAATGCCCCTGCGCATATCGCGCAGGGGCGTTTTCGTCATTCCGGCCAAAAATGGGAGGCTATTTTTGTCGGACTCCACATATGGCTGCGATTGACAAATGGAGGGGGTAATTGTAAAATAGAAACATAGAAAAATTTGTACATACAGGTGCACATACACCAAATGCTGCAAATTCAAAAAGACAAAAGGAGAGGGAAATGAAGAAACGAATATTAAGCTTTGCCTTGGCATTGTGCTTTGTGTTTACGCTGATTCCGACAGCTTTTGCCGATTCAGCACCTACCAGTGGCGAGTGCGGGGATAACCTGACATGGACACTGGACAGCAACGGCACGCTCACCATAAGCGGCACGGGAGCAATGTATGGCTACTTCCGTGGGGAAGCGCCTTGGAGCAGCAAAGCTGACTCAATAGTAAAAGTAGTGATACCCAACAGCGTGACGCACATCGGAGACTATGCATTTTCCGGCTGTAGCAGCCTGACAAGCGTGACAATACCCAAAAGCGTGACGGGCATCGGATGGTATGCATTCTCCGGCTGTAGCAGCCTGACAAGTGTGACGATACCCGACAGCGTAACGGACATCGGAGAAGGTGCATTTGAAGACTGCGGGAACCTGACCAGTATTACCGTAGACAAAGGCAATGAATATTACTGCTCAGATAATGGAGTGTTGTTTAGTAAAGACTATAAAGGTTATTATGAGGATGGCAAGGGGTTTAGTGGAGGCATAACAGAACTGCACACCTATCCGGCAGGGAAGTCTGCTGCCTCGTATATCATCCCCGATAGCGTAGCGAGCCTCAGTGTAACGAGCATCATGAGCGACGCATTCTCCGGCTGCAGCAGCCTGACAAGTGTGACGATACCAGACAGCGTAACAAGCATTGGGGTGGGTGCATTTGAAGGCTGCGGGAAGCTGACCAGTATTACCGTAGACAAAGGCAATGAATATTACTGCTCAGATAATGGCGTGTTGTTTAGTAAAGACTATGAACTTTATTATGAAGATGGCAAGTATGTTGATAAAGGCATAATGGAACTGCACACCTATCCGGCAGGGAAGTCTGCTGCCTCGTATATCATCCCCGGCCGCGTAGCGGGCCTCAGCGTAACGAGCATTGAGTGGGGTGCATTCTTCGGCTGCAGCAGCCTAACAAGTGTGACGATACCAGACAGCGTAACAAGCATTGGGGCGGTTGCATTCGACGGCTGCAGCAGCTTGAAAAGTGTGATGATACCCGACAGCGTAACGAGCATCGGACCCAGTGCATTCTCCGGCTGCAGCAGCCTGACGAGCGTGACGATACCCCACGGCGTTACGAGCATCGGCAGTGGTGCATTTGAATACTGCAGCAGCCTGACGAGCGTGACGATACCCCACGGCGTTACGAGCATCGGCAGTGATGCATTCTCCGGCTGCAGCAGCTTGAAAAGTGTGATGATACCCAACAGCGTAACGAGCATCGGAGACTATGCATTCTCCGGCTGCAGCAGCTTGGAAAGCGTGACGATACCCGACAGCGTGACGGACATCGGATGGTGTGCATTCTGCGACTGCAGCAGCCTGACGAGTGTGACGATAGGCAACAGCGTAACGAGCATCGGAGACTATGCATTCTCCTGCTGCAGCAGCCTGACAAGTGTGACGATACCTGACAGCGTGACGTACATCGGAGTAATGGCATTCTTTGAATGCCACAATATTGAAAATGTATATTATAACGGCGATATTGAGTTCTGGCTGGGGATCGACTTTGAAGACAGTGTACATTCAAATCCCTGTAGTAATGGAAGTCGCCTGTATTTTAACGGCGAGCTGGTAACAGATGTCGCTATACCCGACAGCGTAACGAGTATAGGGGAAGGTGCGTTCTCCGGCTGTAGCAGTCTGACGAGTGTGATGATACCCGACAGCGTAACGAGTATAGGGGAAGGTGCGTTCTCCGGCTGTAGCAGTCTGACGAGTGTGATGATACCCGACAGCGTAACGAGCATCGGTGAAGATGCTTTCTGCGACTGCAGCAGCCTGACGAGTGTGACGATAGGCAATAGTGTAGAGAGCATCGGAGATAGTGCATTCTGGGAATGCACCAATCTAACGAGCATAACGATACCTGCGAGCGTGACGAGCATCGGAGACGCAGTGTTCTGCTGGTGCGACAGTTTGACTGATGTCTATTACGGCGGCAATGCCGCACAATGGAAGGCAATAAGCATTGGCGACGATAATTATCCGCTGTTCGATGCAACAATTCATTATGCCGGTGAGCCTGCGGCTCCTGCTGCTCCCGTGATAAAGATCACGACATCGGCGGGCAAGCCTAAGATTTCTTGGAGCAAGGTTGACGGCGCGGTGAAGTATCAGGTGTATCGCAGCACCGACGGCAAGAAGTACGACCTGCTTGCTACTACCACGGGCACGAGCATTACAAACACCAAGGCCGAGATCGGCACAAAGTATTACTACAAGGTCAAGGCGGTGAACGCCAACGGCGACGAATCCGAGTTCAGCAACGACGTGAGCATCAAGTGCAGACCTGCAGCACCGACTGTGACCATCAGCCGTTCCGGCGGCAAGGCGAAGCTGAGCTGGAAGGCAGTCTCGGGCGCAACGAAATATTGGGTGTACCGCAGCACTGACGGCAAGAAATACACTCGCGTTGCTATCACCACGAAGCTCAGCTACGCCGACAGCAAGTCTAAGTCCGGCACGAAGTACTATTACAAAGTC
>JALFUQ010000026.1 GCA_022784505.1 Bacillota bacterium | reverse complement strand
AGACTCCCAGCTGCTCGTTGCGTCCAGCTCCTTTACCTCCGACCTGTACCAGCCCCTCATCCGCAAGAACGCAAGCGACCGTGAGGTTCTTTGGGTCGGCAGGATCGCCGTCGTCGTCATCTCCGTCGTCGCCTACTTCATCGCCTCCTCCAAGGGCGCAGGCGCACAGGCGCTCATGAACATGGTCGAAAACGCTTGGGGCATCTTCGGCGCGGCCTTCGGCCCCGTCATCCTGCTGTCACTGTTCTGGAGAAGATTTAACTACACCGGCGCATGTGTCGGCGTTGTTGTCGGTGCAGTGGTCGATATCGTGTGGCTCATGTGCCTGTCTTCGACCGGCATTTACGAGATAGTCCCGGGCTTCATCTGCGGAATGATCGCAGCCGTTGTTGCGACCCTCGCAACCAAGGCCCCCTCCAAGGAAGTCACCGATATATTCGACATGGCCTCCGCCCCCGAATTCGGCGAATAATTTGACGGGCTCTTTTCCGCCCATACTTCACAAAAATCTCCGGTAATACACAAAGTATTACCGGAGATTTGTTGTTTTGTCTGAACGAAAAACAACTCTGTCAAAACTGCTGCGCACTAAGGCGCTCAAATATCCATATATTAACTTTTATTTGTTTCGCCAAAGAAAAGCTTTAAATTCGTTCCAACACATATGCTTGTCGTTTTTGCCGTAGCCCGACCGGTGAGTGCATGCCGGAGCTAAGGCTGTACATCAACCTATCGGTGCATCTTACAAAAACTTTGTATTCTCCGGTGGGATGTACTCGTTTATCTCGATGGGGTAGCTGTGGGGGTGGATGCGCTCGTCCTCGATGGCGTCGTGGACATAGTCGACGAACTGGTGCGCGATCTCCGAGAGCATGCGGCCCTTCGTCCAGACGAGATAGTATTCTATCTGACGGGCAGAGCCGGTGATGACCTTCGACACCAAGAGGTCGTTCGGCGTATAGGTCGTCTGCGGGAAGATGCTGATGCCGACATTGCGCTCTGTCAGCGCCACGGCGTCAAGGAAGTTTGACGTCTCGCACAGGATATTCGGCTCGGCGTTTATCTCCCGAAACCAGCTGCGTATGGCGCTTATCCTTGACTTTCGGCTCGGGACGATAAGCGGCTCGTCGGCGAGATATTTAAGCGGCAGCGTGTCGCCCGCAAGCTCGGCCAGCGGGTGCTTTTTTGAAAACATCGCCACCCACGGCTCGCGCCCGACGGCGAAGCTGTGCAGGTGCTCGCTGTCATACGGCGCTGCGATGATGGCAATATCCAAAAGCCCCTCGCGAAGCCTGTCGAGTATATCATCGCTGCTGCCGTTCCATAGACTGTACTGCACGCGGGGGAACTCTTCCTTAAAACCCGCTATCCAGCGCGACAGGTAAAACGGCGCACGACCCTCGACGCAGCCGATGGACAGCAGACCCGACATTTCGCTTTGCAGGTCGTTTATCTCCTGCCGCGTTTTTTCGGCGATGTCGAGCATTTGCACGGCGCGGCGGTATAAAAGCGAGCCCGCCTCCGTGAGCTGCAAGTAGCGCTTGCCGCGAATGAGCAGCTGCGCGCCCAGCTCCTCCTCGAGCGCTTTTATCTGATTGCTCAGCGGCGGCTGGCTCATGTTCAGCCGCTCGGCTGCCCTTGTTATATTCAATTCCTGCGCCACGACGACGAAGTATTTTAATGTCCGAAGCTCCATTAAACATCACCTCGGCGGTATTATATCAAAAAGATATGGTGAACGCAATGATATATGTATTTTGTTTATCAAAAAACATGTGCTATTATGTCATCGTTAGCAAAGGTAATTTGTTAGCAAGGTTCATTTTTTCTACCTAAAAAATTCATTTCTCTATCCCGAAACTGCCGCAGTATGCGGCAGTTTTGGGTTTTAGAAAGATGACATACGGAAAATGCGATGACGGAGACAAGTAAGCCGTGAGATCGGTCACAGCGAGTCGGGGACGGTGCAAGCCCGACACCAGAGCACAGCCGAATAACCCTCCCGAGCAGCAAGCCGAAAGGAAACAAGTAGGTGAGACGCGTAAGTGCGGCGTTAATGCACGAGAGCTTGTCAGAGCTCGTAAAAGAGACCGTGTTCAACACGGTAAACTAGGTGGCACCGCGGATCAGCAGCTATTCGTCCTAAAAATAAATAGTGTTTTAGGGATAGCTGCCAAAAAATTCGGAGGTGCATTTTTTATGTGTTCAATCATGGGTTTCACAACGGGCGCGCTCACTGCTGCCGAGGCGAAGGAGTTCTTCGACAGAACGGTCTCGAGAGGGCCGGACATGTCCCGCATCGAGGAGGTGCCGGGCGCGTGCCTGTGCTTCCACAGGCTGGCGATCATGGGCCTTGACGAAAGCGGCATGCAGCCGTTTGCGCTGGGCGACGACCGCGTCGTGTGCAACGGCGAGCTTTACGGATTCAAGGCGATGCGCGATAAGCTCAAGGATAAGTACGAGTTTCACAGCGAGTCCGACTGCGAGATCATCCTGCCTATGTACCGCGAGTTCGGAACGGATATGTTCGCCATGCTCGATGCCGAGTTTGCGATGATAATTTATGACGGCGAGACCCACGAGCTTATCGCCGCGCGCGACCCCATCGGCATCCGCCCGCTTTATTACGGCCACCTGTCCGACGGCTGCGTGGTGTTTGCGTCCGAGCCGAAAAACCTTGTCGGCCTGTGCGGCGACATTATGCCGTTCCCTCCCGGACATTACTACAAGGACGGCAAGTTCGTCCGCTACTGTGACTTAACGACCGTGAGCGAGTATTCAAAGGACGATCTTGACACCGTGTGCAAGAGCATTCGTGAAAAGCTCATTGCCGCCGTCTCAAAGCGCCTGTGCGCCGATGCGCCGGTCGGATTTCTGCTCTCGGGCGGCCTTGACTCGAGCCTTGTGTGCGCAATTTCCGCAAAGCTTCTGGGTAAGAAGATAAAGACCTTTGCCATCGGCATGGATCTTGACCCGATCGATCTTAAGTATGCCCGCCAGGCTGCCGAGTTTATCGGCGCTGACCACACCGAGGTCAGCATGACCAAAGAGCAGGTGCTCGCCTCGCTCGAGGATGTCATCAAGCTTTTGGGCACTTACGATATAACCACCATCCGTGCAAGCATCGGCATGTACCTTTGCTGCAAGGCCATCCACGAGCAAAGCGATGTGCGCGTGCTGCTCACGGGCGAGATATCCGACGAGCTGTTCGGATACAAGTACACCGACTTTGCGCCCTCGCCGGAAGCGTTCCAGCAGGAGGCGAAAAAGCGTGTCGATGAGCTTCACATGTACGACGTTCTGCGTGCCGACCGCTGCATTTCCGTAAACTCGCTTGAGGCAAGAGTTCCGTTCGGCGACCTCGACTTTGTGCGCTACGTCATGAGCATCGACCCCAAGCTCAAGGTAAACAGCTACGACATGGGAAAATATCTCCTGCGCCGCGCCTTTGCCGATGACCACATCCTGCCCGACGAGATACTCTGGCGGCAGAAGGCGGCGTTTTCCGACGCCGTGGGTCACTCGATGGTCGACGATCTCAAGGAGTACGCCGAGACCGTGTACACCGATGAGGAATTTGAGGAAGGCTGCAGGAAGTACGACTACGCGACACCGTTTACCAAGGAAAGTCTCCTCTACAGAGACATTTTTGAAAAATACTATCCCGGTCAGGCAAGAATGATAAAGGACTTCTGGATGCCGAACCCCGACTGGGTTGGTAGTGATATAAAGGACCCGTCCGCAAGAGTGCTGTCAAACTACGGCGCAAGCGGCGTGTGAGAAAAAGGAGGAATTACTGTGAGCGAAAAAACCAACATTCCCGAGCTGTTCGGCAGCATGGTCTTTAACGAAGCTGCAATGGAACGCTATGTACCGGCTGCGGCCTTGCAGGCATGGAGGCAGTGTCTTAAAAACGGCCAGCCGCTTTCTCTTGAGGTCGCAAACTCCATCGCCGACGGCATGAAGTCGTGGGCACTTGAAAAGGGTGCGACGCATTTTACCCACTGGTTCCAGCCGCTCACCGGCATAACCGCCGAGAAGCACGACAGCTTCATTTCTCCCACCGGCGGCGGCAGGATAAGCATGGAGTTCTCCGGCAAGGAGCTTGTTCGCGGCGAACCCGACGCATCGAGCTTCCCCTCCGGCGGCCTGAGAGCCACCTTTGAGGCAAGAGGCTACAGCGCATGGGACCCGACGGCGTTCGCGTTTATTAAAGACGGTGTTCTGTGCATCCCGACCGTGTTCTGCTCGTACTCGGGCGATGCGCTGGATAAAAAGACCCCGCTTCTGCGCTCGTGCGATGCAGTCAGCCGTGAGGCGGTCAGAGTTCTGCGACTGTTCGGCGACACGAAGTCGAAGAAGGTAATGGCGCAGCTCGGACCCGAGCAGGAGTATTTCCTTATAGATAAGAAGCTCTACCTCGAGCGTGAGGATCTGCGCCTTTGCGGCAGAACGCTTTTCGGCGCAAAGCCCCCCAAGGGTCAGGAGCTTGAGGACCACTACTTCGGCACGATAAGACCCCGCGTTGCGGCGTACATGAAGGATCTTGACAGTGAACTCTGGAAGCTGGGCGTTCTGTCCAAGACCCGCCACAACGAGGTCGCACCGGCGCAGCACGAGCTTGCACCTATATACACCGACGCAAACACCGCGAGCGATCAAAACCAGCTCGAGATGGAGGTCATGCAGAAGGTCGCAGACCGCCACGGTTTGGTTTGCCTGCTGCACGAAAAGCCCTTTGCGGGCGTGAACGGCTCGGGCAAGCACATCAACTGGTCGCTGGCCTCCGACGCCGGCGAGAACCTGCTGTCCCCGGGCAAGACCCCGAGTCAGAACGCGCAGTTTTTGCTGCTGCTGGCGGCCTTCGTCAAGGGCGTTGACAAGTATCAGGAGCTTTTGCGCTGCTCCGTTGCCTTTGCGGGCAATGACCACCGCCTTGGCGCGCAGGAAGCACCTCCGGCTATAATTTCGATTTTCCTCGGTCAGGAGCTTGAGTCCATTGTCAACTCTATCATTTCCGAGACCGATTACACCGAGCGCAGCAAGGGCGCGCTTCGCATCGGCGTTGATGTTCTGCCGCCTATCCCGCAGGACACCACAGACCGCAACCGCACCTCGCCCGTTGCGTTCACCGGCAACAAGTTTGAGTTCAGGATGCCCGGCTCGAGCCAGTCCATTGCAGGCCCTGCCACCATCCTCAACACCATCATGGCGGACTCTCTTTCCGAGTTTGCAGACGAGCTCGAGGGCATAGATGATCCCGAAAAGTTCAACGAAGCCCTGCACGAGCTTATTAAAAAGACCTTCACCGAGCACAAGAGGATCATATTCGGCGGCAACGGCTACGATGCAAGCTGGGTCGGCGAGGCCGAGAAGAGAGGGCTTTCAAACCTCGTGAGCTCTGCCGAAGCTCTGCTTGCCTACAACTCGCCCAAGAACATCGAGCTTCTTACAAAGCACGGCGTTTACACCGCGGCCGAGATCGCGTCCAGACATGAAATTCACCTTGAGCAGTACTGCAAGGTCATTAACATCGAGGCGACCACGCTTGTCGATATGGTGCAGCACGGTATTCTGAACGCAGTGTCGAAAAATGTCGCAGATCTGTGCAAGACCATTAAGCTCAAAAAGGACACGCTGCCCGAAGCGCCCTGCCGTTTGGAAAGTGCGCTTGCAGGAACGCTCAGCGCCCTCAACGAGAGCCTGCTTGACAAGACCGTGGAGCTTAAGTCCGCGCTCGAGACCGTTCCCGATACAGACAGCGAAAAGCTCATCGTTTACTACCACGACAAGGTGTTCAGGAAGATGCAGGAGGTCAGAGAGGTCATCGACAAGCTCGAAACGCTCACCGCATCGGAATACTGGCCGTATCCGAGCTACTGCGATATGCTGTTTTCAGTTTGATTTTTGATGTAAAATGAACCTTAAGTGATTGGAGAAATGAAATGAAGTATGTATTTGTAACCGGCGGCGTGGTCTCGGGTCTCGGCAAGGGCATCTGCGCGGCAAGTCTCGGCAGGCTTTTAAAGCAGCGCGGCCTGCGGGTCAAAAATCAGAAGTTTGACCCGTATCTCAACGTTGACCCCGGCACGATGAGCCCGTATCAGCACGGCGAGGTGTTCGTCACCGATGACGGTGCAGAAACCGACCTCGACCTCGGCCACTACGAGCGCTTTGTTGACGAAAGCCTGAGCGGAGCGTCCAGTGTGTCCGCGGGCAAGATATATTGGAATGTCCTCAACCGAGAAAGACAGGGGGCCTACCTCGGCGGCACGGTGCAGATAATCCCGCATGTGACCGATGAGATAAAGCGCTGCATCTATCAGATGGAAAGCGACGATGTCGATGTCCTCATCAGCGAGATCGGCGGCACGGTCGGCGATATCGAGAGCCAGCCGTTTCTGGAGGCTATCCGCCAGGTCGCCGTCGAAAAGGGCAGACAGAACGTGCTGTATATCCATGTGCCGCTCATCGTACAGATCCCCGGCTCGGGCGAGCTTAAGAGCAAGCCCACGCAGCACTCTGTCAAGGAGCTTCTTTCTGTCGGTATCCAGCCGGACATTCTGGTCTGCCGCACCGATGCCGAGATAAGCGAGGATGTGCGCCGTAAGATCGCGCTGTTCTGCAATGTCGAGCCTGCCTGCGTCATCCAGAACCTCACGGCGCAGACGCTGTACGAAGCGCCGCTGCTACTTGAGCGGGAGGGCCTTGCCGACTGCGTCTGCCGCAAGCTCGGCCTTGGCAATGTGCAGCCCGATCTTGCCGAGTGGACTGCGATGGTGCACCGCATAAAGGCGGCAAAGCGCCATGTCCGTATTGCGCTCGTCGGCAAATACATTCAGCTTCATGACGCGTATCTGTCCGTTTCCGAGTCGCTTTTCCATGCCGCCGCGGCAAACGATGCCGTGTGCGACATTAAATGGATCGACTCCGAGGAGCTGACGCAGGAGAATATAAACGATGTTCTCGGCGACTGCGCGGGCATACTTGTCCCCGGCGGCTTCGGCGACCGCGGCATCGAGGGCATGATACTTGCCGCCCGCTACGCAAGAGAAAAGGACATTCCGTATCTGGGCATTTGCCTCGGCATGCAGATCGCGGTCATCGAATTTGCCCGCAATGTCGTCGGCTGGGCGGACGCGAACTCGGCCGAGTTTACAAGTACCTCGCTGCACCCCGTTATCGACCTCATGCCCGAGCAGCAGAGTATTACCGCCAAGGGCGGCACAATGCGTCTCGGCCAGTACCCCTGCGCGCTGGATAAGAAGAGCAAGGCTTATGCTCTCTACGGCGAGGAGACTATCTACGAGCGCCACCGCCACAGATATGAATTAAACAATGATTTCCGCGAGGAGCTTTGCGAAAAGGGACTGCGCCTTGCCGGCCTGTCGCCGGACGGCAGGCTTGTCGAGGTCGTGGAAAACCCCGCAAACCGCTGGTTCGTCGCCGCTCAGTTCCATCCGGAGTTCAAGAGCAGACCGAACAAGCCCCAGCCGCTGTTTTACGGCTTCGTAAAGGCGGCACTTGTAAGTAGGTAATATTATGAGAGACTATGCAAAAGAGCTTGAAAAAAGAGTAGAGTTTATAAGAGACTTAATGAAGAAAAGCGGCGCTGCCGGTATCGTCTACGGCAATTCCGGCGGCAAGGACTCCGCGCTTGTCGGCATCCTGTGCAAGACCGCCTGCTACAACACCGTCGGCATCATCATGCCCTGCGGCTCAAAGCGCAATTATGAGCTGGATGCCGTTGACGGCAAGACCGTCGCCGACCACTACGGCATCGAGACCCGCACGGTCGATCTCACGCCCGTTCGTGAGGCCGAGATCGCGTCCCTCGGCGCTGCGACAAAGCTCACCGACGCTGCCCTGGCGAACATCGCGCCCCGCCTGCGCATGACGACGCTTTATGCCATCGCCGCAAGCGAGGGAAGGCTCGTCGCCGGAACGGGCAATAAGTCCGAGGCGTACATGGGCTACTTCACGAAGTGGGGCGACGGCGCACACGACTTTAACCCTATCGCCGACCTCACCGTGACGGAAATTTACGAGTTCCTGCGCTTTCTTGACGCGCCGCAGTGCATCATCGACAAAGCGCCGTCGGCAGGCCTGTTTGACGGCCAGACCGACGAGGGCGAGATGGGCGTGACCTACGCCGCCGTGGATAAGTTCATCATGACCGGCGAAGCGAGCGCCGAGGACAAGGCGATAATCGATCGCTTCCACGCAAGAAGCGAGCATAAGAGAAGCGGCATCGCCGTATACGAAGATTAAAAATCAAGAGGGTATAAAAATGTCAAACTGTGCAATTGTAGGCATCAACTGGGGCGACGAGGGCAAGGGCCGCATGGTCGACCTGCTCACGGAAAAATATGATGTCGTCGTGAGATTTCAGGGAGGCGGCAACGCAGGCCACACCGTCGTAAACGAGTTCGGCAAGTTTGCGCTGCATCTGCTGCCGTCGGGCGTGTTCCGCAAGGGCGTTATGAATGTGCTCGGCAACGGCGTTGCACTCGACTGCGAGAACCTTTGCAGCGAGATAGACGATCTTGCGTCCAAGGGCGTTTTCATAACGCCGGATAACCTCATGATAAGCGACAGAGCGTCCCTGCTCCTGCCGTGGCACAGAATGCTTGACGAGCTTGAGGAAAAGCGCCTCGCGAACAAGAAGTACGGCTCGACCAAGCAGGGCATTGCCCCGTTTTACTCCGATAAATATCAGAAAAAGACCGTCATGGCGGGCGACCTCATGCACCCCGAGTACCTCAAGGCGCAGCTTGCCGATCTGCTTGAGTGGAAAAACCTCACTCTCGTGAATGTCTACGGTGCCGAGCCCGTCACCATGGACGAGCTTTGGGCGTGGATAGAGACATACGGTGAGCGGATAAAGCCCTTTATCCGTGACACGGGCGCATATCTTCACGATGCGCAGGCTGCGGGCAAGCAAATCCTCTTTGAAGCTCAGCTTGGCGCACTGCGTGACCTCGACTTCGGCATCTATCCCTACACCACCTCGTCAAACACCCTCGCCGCCTTTGCCCCCGTGGGCTCGGGCTTCCCGGGCGCGAAGATAGACGAGGTCGTCGGCGTTGTAAAAGCCTACTCAAGCTGCGTCGGCGAAGGCCCGTTCGTGTGCGAGTGGTTCGGCGAGGAGGCCGAGAAGCTGCGCGAGGCGGGCTTTGAATACGGTGCAAAGACCGGCAGACCCCGCCGCGTCGGCCCTGTCGATCTCGTTGCCACCGCTTACGGCGTAAGATTGCAGAACGCAACGGCTATTGCGCTCACCAAGCTTGATGTGTTAAGCTATATGCAGAAGCTTCCCGTCGTGACCGCTTATGAACTCGACGGCAAGCTCACGCAGTCCTTCCCGTTCCCGTCGGCACTCAGCGCGGCCAAGCCGCATGTCGAGTACCTCGACGGCTGGGGCTGCGACATTTCTGCCGTGCGCACATGGGACGAGCTGCCCGAGAACGCAAAGAGATATGTTGAGTATATCGAGAAAGCCGTCGGCTGCAGGATAAAATATGTCTCCGTCGGCGCAGAGCGTGACGCCTGCATCGTGCGCTGAAAGGATAAAAATGAAGGACA
>JALFUQ010000084.1 GCA_022784505.1 Bacillota bacterium | reverse complement strand
GGGCAAGAAGTTCGGCACCGTTATCGTCCTGTACCTCATCTCCACCTTCCTTGCGGCAGTCATCGCCGTCTGCGCAAGCTTCATCTTCCCCGTGACCATCACCCTCACCGAGGCAGCCTCCGATGCCGCCCCCGACAGCTTTTCGGCGATCTTCACCGGCCTTCTTAATAACATCGTTGCCAACCCCATCGGCTCGATCGTCAACGCCAACTACCTCGGCGTTCTGTTCTGGGCAGTCGTCCTCGGCTTCATGTTCAAGGGCGCATCCGACACGACGAAGAAGTTCCTGTCCGATGCCTCCGAGGCAGTTACCAAGGCAGTCCGCTTTGTAATTAACCTCGCCCCCTTCGGCATCCTCGGCCTCGTGTTCACCGCAGTTTCCACCAGCGGCCTCGCCATCTTCAACGAGTACGGCAAGCTGCTGCTCATCCTCGTCGGCTGCATGCTGTTTGCCGCCCTCGTGGTCAACCCCATCATGGCGTTCATCGTCATCCGCAAGAACCCGTACCCGCTGGTGTTCAAGTGCCTCAAGGAAAGCGGCGTGACCGCATTCTTCACCCGCTCCTCGGCCGCTAACATCCCCGTAAACATGACCCTGTGCGAGAGCCTCAAGCTCGACCGCGAGTTCTACTCGGTCTCCATCCCTCTCGGTGCGACCATCAACATGGCCGGCGCGGCAGTCACCATCACCGTCATGACCCTGGCAGCCGTGCACACCCTTGGCGTCCCCGTGAGCATGCCCATAGCCATCGTTCTGTCGGCCATGGCAGCCCTCGGTGCATGCGGCGCATCGGGCGTTGCAGGCGGCTCGCTGCTGCTCATCCCCATGGCCTGCTCGCTGTTTGGCATCAACAACGATATCGCAATGCAGGTCGTCGGTGTCGGCTTCATCATCGGCGTCATCCAGGACTCCGTCGAGACCGCCATCAACTCCTCCTCCGACGCACTCTTTACCGCCGTCGCGGAATTCAAAGAGTGGCGCAAGGCCGGCAAGGAGATCAAATTCTGAGCCAAAACCCGAATAGTATAATAGTATAAAAAAATCTCCCGTCCATGGACGGGAGATTTTTGCGTTATCGGTTTACTTTACGAGCAAGAGCGTGGCAACGATGACGGCGAAAAAGATTGAGACGGCTATCACATGCGCCGTGTAGGGCTTCTTGTTTATCATGTTGTCGATCGCCATAGCGGAAAGTATGGGGATCAAAAATGCGAAAATTATCGAAAGAACTACAACTACCATTGCCGAAGCCTCCTTAGCTATAATAAAATTCGCTATTTAACCCAGTGTTTGAATATTCAGGGCGTTCTGGATCGCCTGCTCGTATGCCTGCTTCAGGCTGTCGATATTGTAGGTTGCATTGAAAATGTCGAGCAATCGCTGCGTGTCGCCGCCGGTGATGAGACCGACGAGCACGCACAGCGCGCCGAGCAAAACCGCGATGATACAAACGGCGGAGATTATCTTCCAAGCCTTAGCCATCTATCTCCACCTCCTTGACGCAAAGCTTTATGCCGAGGTTCTTGATGCCGCGGATGAGCCCGGGCACCGACACGATGATGAGCCACACGGCAAGCCATGTGACAAACACGCCCAGCGCCAGCACGGCAATGTTCACGCCGAAGCACAGCAGCACATCGGCAAACACCGACATGCCCGAAAATGTGAAGCCCAGAAGTCCGAAGCCGACACGCAGCCCCAGCAGTCCGCAGCCGAGCACGCCCAGCTCAAGGCCGAGCATCACGAGCAGCAGCACAAGCTCCACGGGGGTGGACACGATGATATAAAGTATCAGCGCAAAAACGTTCGTTTTCCTGAGCTTTTCCGGCTCAGCCTCGGGCTTTTCGTTGAACACCGTCGCCAGCACATGAGCCGTCTCATCGACCGGCTCTGCGGTCTCCTCGCCGTCGGCCTCCTCGGCCTTCGCCTCGGCGGGCGCTTCCGCTTCCGCCTCGCCGTCGTCGGCTTTCGCCTCCTCGGCCTCGTCGGCCTCCTCCGCCTGCGGCGCAGCCTCGGCTTCGCTCTCGGCCGCCTCCGTAGTGTCTGCGTCGGGAGCCTCGTCATCGGCTTTCGCCTCGGTCTGTGCGGCCTCGCTTTCGCCCTCGGCCTTTTCCTCGTCAGCCGCGGCGGCTTCCTCGGCGGGAGCTTCACCGGCCTCGTCGACGGCTTCAGCCGCATCCTCGGCCGCTTCCTCATCGGGAACCTCGGCCTCAGGCTCAGACTCGGGCTCCTCCTTGAAGAAGATGGGCTTGTACTCTATGCCCTCCTCAGCCGCCTTCTCGCGGCGGATCTCCTCAATGATATCGATATATGCGTCCGGCTCGGGCTCATTGGGTTTGATGATGGGCGCGGACGACTTTTTTCCCTGCGTGGGGATAACAGGCTTGACCTTAACAGCCTCGCCGTCCTCGCCGTCCTTTGAGTCTGCGTGCACGGAGAGCTTGCGCTCGTCACGCTGATAGCTGCGGGAGATGGCAACGGCCAGCCTGGTCGGAGAGCCGAAGGACTCAAGCATGGCCTGCTCGTCCTCGGCATTGTCCAGCATCTCGTTATACTGCTGGATTATCTCGCTTCTGTCCTCCTTGAACATGAAGGTGAGCAGCTTGGAAAGCTCGCTCATAAATTGCTGCCTGTTGATAAGGGTCACCTCACTTCCGATAGAAGTTTATACTTTAACAGATATATTATAGACAATAATGCTCTTTCGGTCAAGATTTTTTGCTTTTGAGCCGACGATGGCCTGCTCTTGACAACGAACGAACTCTTATATAAAATATTAGGGTTAAAATATGTGGGGAGAGGGACTCCCGACAGATAAAGGAGATTACACAATGGCGAAAGAGAAAAAAGTTGAGCAGATAACCGATATGGAGCAGGACTTTGCTCAGTGGTTCACCGATGTCTGCACCAAGGCCGAGCTTGTCGATTACTCGGGCGTAAAGGGTCTGTTCATCATGCGCCCCTACGGCTATGCCATTTGGGAGAACATCCAGTCTGTTCTCGATAAGAAATTCAAGGAGCACGGCCACGAGAACGTCTCGATGCCCATGCTCATTCCCGAGAGCCTTCTGCAAAAGGAGAAGGATCATGTCGAGGGCTTTGCCCCAGAGTGCGCATGGGTCACCGTAGGCGGCTCTGAGGAGCTCACCGAGCGCCTGTGCATCCGTCCGACCTCCGAGACCCTGTTCTGCGACCATTGGAGCCACACCGTCCATTCATGGCGTGACCTGCCGATGCTGTACAACCAGTGGTGCTCCGTTCTGCGGTGGGAAAAAACCACCCGCCCGTTCCTCAGAGGCAGAGAGTTCTTGTGGCAGGAGGGTCACACCCTGCACGCCACCGAGGAGGAGGCCCGCAAGGAGACGCTCCAGCAGCTCGATGTCTACGCCGATGTGTGCGAAAATTACCTCGCAATGCCGGTTATAAAGGGCAACAAGACCGAAAAGGAGAAGTTTGCCGGCGCTGTCAACACCTACACCATCGAGTGTATGATGCACGACCATAAGGCGCTCCAGTCCGGCACGAGCCACTATTTCGGCACCGGCTTTGCCGAGCAGTTTGACATCACCTTCACTGATAAGGACAACAAGCTCAAGCACCCCCATCAGACCTCTTGGGGCATGTCGACCCGCGTCATCGGCGGCATTATCATGACCCACGGCGACAACAACGGCCTCGTCCTGCCGCCCGAGATAGCGCCCATTCAGGTCATCGTCGTGCCCGTTGCGCAGCATAAACCCGGCGTCACCGAGAAGGCCAACGAGCTGTACGAGACGATAAAGGCCGCCGGTGTGCGTGTCAAGATCGATGTCAGCGACAACAGCCTCGGCTGGAAGTGCGCTCAGTACGAGATGAAGGGCGTGCCCCTGCGCATCGAGATCGGCCCCCGTGATATCGAAAACGGCATGTGCATGGCCGTGCGCCGTGACAACGGCGAGAAGATCCCCGTCTCGCTCGACGAGATAGGCGAGAAGATACACGAGCTGCTCAAGACCGTGCAGCAGGGTCTGTTCGACAAGGCAAAGAAGAATCTCGACGAGCACATCTTCGAGGCACATTCTCTTGAAGAGGCAAAAAAGCTTCAGGAGGAAAAGGGCGGCTTCATCAAGACCATGTGGTGCGGCGAGCTTGAGTGCGAGATGAAGATGAAGGAGCAGGCGGGCATGACCTCCCGCTGCATCCCCTTTGCGCAGGAGGATCTCGGCGACACCTGCCCCATCTGCGGCAAAAAGGCCAAGCACATGATCTACTGGGGCGTAGCGTATTAATAGAATCAGATATAGCAAAGCCCTCCGGATGATCCGGAGGGCTTTCAAATTTTAGTTTACTTAATGACGGCCTTGGCGTTGTCGAGGGTGATAACGATGCCGTTTTTGGCGGCGACCTCGTTCACCTGCGAAACGAGCTTCTCGGCGTTGGTGTTCAAAAACTTCACCGTAAGCGCTTCCTTCTGCTTCTGGCTCATCGCAGCAAGAATGCCCTTGACGATCTTCTTAGACAGCTCCGGCGATGCGCCGACGGCCTTGCGGATCAGGGGGTTAACATCGTCGCCCTCGGACAGAATGCGGATGAGGTCGGGGAGAAAGTTGTCAAGCGTCTCTGTATAATCAAAATCACTTACCTGCATGGTTAACTCGATCATTTTGAGTGCCTCCTGTAATAGGTTTTTCAATCGAAGCTATTATACATAAATCACCCCCGCTTGGCAACAGAAAAAATGCGAAACTTAACTGTAAATTTAATATTTTTTGCGCAAAAATATTGACAAGAGGCAAAAATCTTGTTATTATCTTTAAGCTGAACATAGGAACGGCCCTGCGGGCGTAGTTCAATGGTAGAACACCAGCCTTCCAAGCTGGATACGTGGGTTCGATTCCCATCGCCCGCTCCAACTTTAGGTCGGACGATAAAATATGCGCCAATAGCTCAGCAGGATAGAGCAACTGCCTTCTAAGCAGTAGGTCGGGGGTTCGAATCCCTCTTGGCGTGCCAAAATTAAAATATGGTGGGTGTAGCTCAGTTGGTTAGAGCACCGGATTGTGGTTCCGGGTGTCGAGGGTTCGAGTCCCTTTACCCACCCCATAAACAGAGGCCGGTCAAGTGCCGGCCTCTGACCATAAAAGATGGTGGGATGTAGTGTAATGGTAACACCTCAGACTTTGACTCTGATATAGTGGGTTCGAGTCCCGCCATCCCAGCCAATTAATCGGATATAGAAAATGCCCCAGTAGCTCAGTAGGCAGAGCACCTGCCTTTTAAGCAGGGTGTCCGGAGTTCGAATCTCCGCTGGAGCACCAAGAAAAAGCCTGTCGCAAAAGCGGCAGGCTTTTTCAAGTAAT
>JALFUQ010000038.1 GCA_022784505.1 Bacillota bacterium | reverse complement strand
GACCTTCTTTTCTCATCGTCTCTACTACCATCTGCTTAAACTCCCCTGTGTATCTCTTGTTTGGCTTCCCTTTTGGCATAAAGCAACACCCCATTCGTTAGTAGTATACCATACTGTCTAACAAATGGGGTGCTGTTCATCTGGACAGGGAGGATTTTTTTGAGGACTTCATCTCGGCGTCAAACGACTTTGAGCGGATGTGGATACTGTGCAACCGATACCTGACGGTTGCTATCGAATTCGGGCCGGAGCTGACGGGTGCATTGCTCCGTCTGGAGCTTATGCAGGAGCTGGACATCCTCGATGCGACCCACAAGGTCGATGAGTGGATGATCCGCTTGACGGCAAACTGCCAAAAATCGGGCGTCATACTCAGCCCGGAGCCTGCGGAAACGATTGCGCCGATAGGTGTGGATATTGCGTATTATTCAACATACGAGTGGTGCAAGAAAAATGGAGCATTCCCTCTGCGGCAAGTCGTCCGCCGCAGAGCGGAGGCTGTGTATAATGTTGCGCCCGAATACCGCATGAGCGAAGCTGAGCTGGCTGAGCTATAGGCAAACGGAAAGCCCGAGCCCATCATTGCATTGAAGTCCACGGCAATTCAAGTTTTCGGCGTAGAGCAGAACACGGTGCAGTCCCCCCTTTTTTTTCGGGGACTGCACCGTATCCTTTATAAAAACTTCGTTATGCGCCTGTGTCTAATGATGATTCTCATTTCGGGAACCTTCATCTGCAACTATACCCGCGCCCTGACAGGCGAGATAAATGACAATATCATAGGATACCTCGGAAACCTGACAAAGTCGTGAACTCGTAACGTACATCTGTGAGGACGATTGCCGCTGTAAAACTGAATGAATTCGTCTAAACGCTGAAGAAAATCTCGCTCAAAACGTTATGCTCTGCGATCCGATTCTTCTATTTTGCGATAAAAGATTGCTTTGCAACCGTACCACTCGATTTGCAACCGAGGATGCCCGTTTGCAACCGTAGCTTCGTATTTGCAACCATAGTAGGAAATTCTATCAATATATTATTTCCATTCCAGAAAACGACAAGTTTCGACAGAGGCTTGTCGTTTTCTACTAAATCCACCCCTGCGGGTGGGTGAAATCGTCTTCGACGATGAAATCCAACTTCGTTGGATGAAATTCGCCTCGACGGCGAGTGGGTGGATTTAATTTCATCTGAGGCAAAGCTGAAGATTTCATCAGCGTCAGCTGATTTCATCCTTGCGTTAGCAAGGATTTCATTTTAGTAAGTATTCCAACCCACCTATTTTTTTCACCTTTTCAAATCACAATGAAACTTTTCTTAAAAGAATAATTTCATTGTCGTTGAAAAATGTGATGTTTAGTGATATGATAAATGAAAATTTTTTTGAAGGAACGAGGCGGGCATTATGGCATGGGAGAAAGAAAAACAATTTACTACAAGCATAGATCTCGATATACCTGAAAAAGGTGTTGATTTAGCCAAGCTTATCTATGATGTAGCGCAGGATTGCGATAATTCTGGTGGCTATAGACGTACAATAGATTTCAGCGGATTGCTGGATGACATCTTAACTACTATAGAAACTGTCAGAGTACGACGTGATAACCCCAATCTTCCGGAGGAAGAAAATCAAAAGCTTGTGGATGCCATAACTGCTGATAATACCCGAAAGCAAGAAGAACTCGCGGCAGCCAAAGCAGCTAAACGAGAAAAAATCAAGCAACTTTTCCATGGAAACGCTGTGGAAGGCTACGAACTTGCATACCGCATATGCCAAAAGGATGGCTCCGCTGAAGCAAAAGAGTTGTCCTACCGAATGCTAAGTGGACTTAAACATCTTCCCGTAGAGGAACGACTTGGAATTTGCAACACATATGTGGAGTCGCTGATTGATCTGGGGGAGAGTGGGAATAACATCGCCAAGGTATTCTGCCGTATGGCTGGCTTGGTTTATCCGGTGTCTAAGAAAATGGATTACACCTTGTGCTTGAGTTTCTACGAGAAGGCATACGAGTATATTGACGAGCCTTGTAGAATGTTGGATGAAATCATTGGTTTCTGTAATCTATATAAAATCAATGAATTGCGTGAAAAATGTGTTCATAAGAAGGCAAATCTTTAAGCGAATAAGTAATATGTAAAATCATTTTGCTGGTTAGAGTTGCATAGAGAAGAAGGTTGCACACTCAAATGCAACCCTAAAACAAAAATGCAACTTTGCAACCCAATGGTCGTCGGTTGTGCCGCATCGTATCATATCGCTTCTTTGCTGGATAGCTTTGCATCAAGCGAAATATCCCGCAAAATCAGCGTCTTTCCTACTATAAATATAAATGAACCCACCTAAAGGGGGTGGGTTCAAATTCAGAGGAAGTTTCAAATTGTATCAACGCCACTGTGATTACGCAAAGTAATTGCCTGATTTGTCTACCGGACAAATCAGGCAATTTTAATACATATAGTCAAAAACTGTTTAATAAATCAATAGAATCAAAGAAAAAGAGGCCTCAAAGCAGTAAAACCGGCTGCTGCGAGGCCTCTTTTTCTTGCTTTTAGGGCGAAAATAGCTCGTACTTGTTCCGGAAACAAGTTATGACAAGCATTTTCCTTATCAAAGACAAGTCGAAGAAAGAAAAATCCAAGATATGTATAATGAGGTTTCTAAAGCGCAGTCAAGCATTGACCATGATAGAGCCGCTTGCGCCCATTCTGCACATAATGCCGAGCACAAGTTTGCTGGCTTTCACAACAAAACAGATGCCTCTGCAGGAAAAGCGAAAATCCCGCTTTTCATTCTGGAAAAGCTGTGCTATAATAGCATTGCCAAATTCTTTTAGCTATACGGAGGAGGAAACGAATATGACAATTGCAGAAATACGCGCGCTTGGCCTGATGGAAGAGGCCGTTGCAGAACTCAGCGGCGGCGATGACAAGGCTGAGATTGTCCGTGCAAGCTTGGTTTGCCCGCTTTGCGGCATGGCGGAGACCGTCTGGTACTGTCCGGCCACGGACAAGCATGTCTGCGTGGATTGCCACTACGTTTGGTAAGAATAATGGGGCTACCCAAAGCGTGATATGCTCCACATAGAGTAGACACTCGAAATAACATTAATTTCGAGACTACACTATGTGGAGCATTTATATGATTAAGAGGAAGCTAACACCAGAAGAAAAGATAGAAGCAGTTAAATCCTATATGAGAGGAGCGCAGCTGCGCAATCCGAGGAAATAAACTGTCCTGCGCTGCCCGACCTGCGGAGCAGAGGCAAGAAACTACGGTCCCGGTTGGGAGTGTACATGGTGCGGTGACTTAGGAAGAATAACCGGAGATGAGCAACCGGCAGGCGGCCCACTGGTGCGTTTTTGGGCAAATACCCTACTTCTGCGCACCGTTTGGGGCAAATTAGACACGTTAGTACGCAAGCTATGATACAATAGCTTGCGTACTTTTTAATTATTCCGATAGGAAGAAGCCTTATTTCAAGCAGAATAGCGAGGCAGAGGGTGCAAACGCACTTCTTCCTGCCTCGCTATTTTTGTTTTTGTTTGAACTATTGGTTTTGGTGCCCCGGGAGAAATGTACCCTCCTCCTAAACCTTTTAACGAATTAGAATAATTAAAGAGACCCTGATTATGATACGATCAGGATTCCTTTGCTTTGCACCCCACCATTTTTAAAAGCAGCATGGTGGGTGCAAGGCAGGCGAAGATTATGTAAACTGCTTGTGCTCTTCTCTTTTGCCAATACTTCCAGTTGGACTGTTGTACCCCAGATTCGGTATTGATAGAATTGCTGTAGAGTAGCAGTGTGTAAGCTCAGAACATAACTGAAAACATCATTCCGTGACCTTATCCAACAGGAACTGCTTGAAGGTGCGGCCTGCTCTGGTCGGGAGCGTTCCGGCCTTTTCCACTAGGTAGATGTGATGCCCAGCGCGGTCGTCGTCCAGATAGCGCACCACAGTGTTTTCTCCGCAGTGGGACACGGCAGTGAAGTCATAGGTCGTCGCAATGCCGAGGCCCGCTTCCACGAGCTGCTGCAGAAGCGATTCGTCCGGCGTCTCGATCGGAACGGTCACATGCAGCCCCTGTGAGAGCATGAATTGGTCGATGTTCGTGCGGAAGCAGTGGTAGGCGCGTCCCTTGCCGAGAATGGTCTCGCCTGCAAAATCCTCGAAACTCAAATGCTCCTTCTGCGCCAGAGGATGATCCCGCCGCATCCGGAAGGCGAAGCGCGAATAGAACAGCGGCGTCGCCGTGAAGCGCGTGTTGTCGATCGGGCCGTTCACGACCGCGAAATCACATCTGCCGGCCGAGAGACTCTCCAGCGCGTATTCGTCCGTGGTGTCTAGAATGCTCAGCGTGATCTCCGGGTGCTGCCGGTGAAAGTCCAGCAGGAGATCGGCGCCGAGATACCCGAACAGGTGATCCAGCGCGTAGATCGTCACCACCGACCGCGCCTGACTGGTGAGGGTGTGTACGCCTTGGATCGTGGCGTAGTCGTCCAGCAGCCGCTGTACGTGGGGCACCAGCGTCGTAGCGAAATCCGTGGGCTCCAGTCCCCGGTTGGTACGCGAGAACAAGGGACTGCCCAGTTCTTCTTCCAAAGAGCGGATCACGCGGCTCAGTCCCTGATGTGTCAGATAGAGCTTGTCCGCTGCGGCCTGAATGTTGCAGCAACGGTAGACCTCCAGAAAGTAAGACAGCTGTTTTTGGTTCATATGATCCCCTCCGGCTCTATTCTACTACAACATTTTTGTTGCGGCAAGAGTGGGCTTTGTTTCTGTTGCACGGCAGGAAATCATGTTAAATTAAAGACACAGAAACAAATAAGGAGGCATCCCTCATGAAATTTCAGCAGATCCGCAGCGCGACCATCAAAATCACCTACGCAGGAAAGACCTTTCTGATCGACCCGTGGCTGGCGCCGCGCTTTATGAGCGGATGTCTCGCCATGATCCCGATGATGTGCGCCATGAACAGCGGCGGCGACCCTCGCAAGAAGTACGTCTTCGACGAGTGCTCCACCTGGGAAGCCGTGAAGCCGAAGCACAAGTGGCTTCCGTGCCCGCTGCACTCCCTGCCCATGTCCGTCAAGGAAGTCAACGAGGGCGTGGACGCCTACATCTGCACCCACGTGCATCTGGACCACATCGGTCTCGCTCCCAACGGCAAGGCCTGCCAGGGGCTGGACAAGAATCGTCCGATCTATGCCATCAACCGGCAGGACGCGGACTATCTGGCGTTCTCCGGCATGAAGGACGTCCGGGTGATCGAAGACCGCGTCACATGGGGCGACGCGGAGATCATCAAGGTCAACGCCGTTCACGGCACGAAGGTTCCGTGCTGTGACGCCGCCGGATTCATCTTCCGCAGCCCCAATGAAAAGACGCTCTACGTCTGCGGCGACACCGTCTGGTGTGACGATGTGGCGGAGACGATCGAGAAGTATCGTCCTGATGTGATCATCACGAACAACTGTGCTGCCATGCTGGTGAAAAACGGCCGTCTGATCATGGACGACAACGATCTGGCCAAGGTCTGTGCAGCAGCGCCCGAAGCGGTGGTCATCGCAAGCCACATGGACAACGTGCCGCACGCCACGCTCACCCGCAAGACACTGTCCAAGAAACTGGAGAAGAAGGGCATCCGCAATCGCGTCTGCATCCCAGAAGACGGAGAGAGCTACACACTGTAAAACGCATATCTGGTTGTGGTATCCCTATGGTTATAGAGCGCAAATGAATACCCCACTTCTTTGGGTCAATAATTTAGAAGCGAAAATGAATACCCCTGTTTGGCGCGGCTTGGCTCAAACAGGGGTATTCAATTCTATCAAAATTTGCGTGATTTCACATATCGAGCGGATGTAACTGATTTCAGTTACATCCGCTTCTTTTTTACCTGAAAGTATTGACAAGGGTATCGTTTGCGAGTATACTGTAACGATTTAGCAGGAAAAGCTGAATGGGCGGCATGGGAAGAGAAAGGATTCATAATATGAAACACGATTTCAAGTTCATATCCAAACATTCCCCACAGGTTAAGTCTGCCTATTCTGACCTTATGGAAATTCTCAGGCTTGTTCATGATGACTTGCGGAAGCAATACACTTTTCAGCATAAGCCGGTTGGCAGCTACTCTCGCGACATGATAACCTATGATGCAAAATCAAATATCGGTTTCGATTTTGACATCAATATTTATCCCAACGATGAAGAAAATCACTTCACTGCAAAACAGATCAAATTACTGTTCAAGCAATCATTGGATAAATTTGCGCATCGGTATGGCTACGACTTTGCCGAAGACTCAACTCGCGTCTTAACCATCAAAGTTAAGGATCGGAAAAATTCCCGTATACTTCACAGCGTTGATTTTGCTTTTGTAAATGACTATGAAGACGATGATGGGTACGATTGTCAGGAATACATTCACTATAACAAGAAGCAAAATACTTATTCATGGTCAGAACAGTCTCAAGGATTCTATATGCTTCCGGAACGCTTTCAATGGATAAAAGACAACGGGCTGAAAGACGAACTGGACGCACTATACATCCGCAAGAAAAATAACAATGATGACCCAAACAAGCATTCCCGTTCACTATTCGCCGAAGCGGTCAATGCTTGTTATAATGAGAATTGTGATGAATAGGTTTTTGTCTCCGGAGCAGGTTTACGCCTGCTCCGTTTCTTCTTCCTCAAAAGAATTATCGCACGCGCCGTATCCCTTCGGAAACAGCTCTTTCAGATTGTCCGACGGCTCGCAGGAAACATACTCTATGGCAACACCCTCGCGGATGTCGGCGGTGTAGTTCGGACGGCACTGCGTGGGATCAATGTCCAGATACCCGACGAACTTGTAGTAGATGACAAGTCGTTGGGTTTTGTTTTTGCCCGTCCCCTGCGCTTCGTACACATCGATGTGGTCAATCAGCTCGTTCAACACCTGTTTGGTCAGCGTCCGCATTTCCATGAACTTGCGTATCGCATGGATGAACTCTTCCCGCTCGTTTTCCTTTTCGCCCATTTCGGTCAGCTTCCTGCGCAGCTTCAGAATCTTCTTTGTGACCGATGCCGAGCTGCGCTCGTGGGCAAGCGAGTGCACCTCGCTGATGCCCAGCATGGAGGCGCACATCCACCCATCACAGAGGATGAAATTAACGGCATCCTTACCCGCAGCCTGAAAGTATATACGGTTTGAAGTCAAAGCCTCCGGCTTAGCCGGAGGTTTTGATTTTTTTAAATCCTGCTGTGGAGCAAATACGGGAACTATTGCGCAGGCATTGTCGAATTTCGCACGTAAAAACGCGGGGGAGCAGGGGTTTTCGACAAAATCGAGGCGAAAATGGTTACAAACCTACATATTTTATGCCGGAATTTGGCCAAAAATGCGATTGGTAACGATATAATTACAAAACTTCCCAGATATACCCAAAAAGAAGGCGCTTTTCGTATAAAGATGCGATCCAAAATAGCGCTTGAACGAGCAGAGCCGGACACAGCGCAAAATTTTATTGAACAGTGTTCGCGGGATGCACAAAAATTGTGCATCTGCCGCCAGCTGCACAGAGCTGCCTGCATAAGCGCTCACGGCCGTGCTGCGAACTTCGAGCCGAGCGCCGGCCCGCTTCGCGGGAGAGGCCGCGGGGTGCCGCAGACCGCTGAAAATACTGACATTTTTATCTGTGGCAGCCACTGCGCCCGAGCCGAGCTTCCCGCCCACAAAGCGGCGAGCGCTCCGCCGCCGATGTCCGCTGTGAGGGCGCCTTATCATGTCCGCTTGGCGTAGTTTTCATCGCAGAAGATGGAGTCCGCGGCGGCTTTTTTCGCCCGCGCAGAGTCTTGCAAACGAGCCGTGTTAAGAGGCTAAATACAGTTAACTACTTTTTTTAGCATAAAATGTATTGACATCATTCGACAAATGATGCAAAATTATAGCAGTGTTCATCAAATTGCAACATTCTTGCAGTCGAATTATGTCAACAATTTCCTGAGTCACTCGACAATGTTCGCGCAAAAAAAGTATCCGAATATGGTAAATTTGTATCGTAAAAGCAGTTGTTTTTGCTTAAATAATACATAAGTGCCATTTTGGCCACTACTGGAGGATAATTAATTATGGAAACCAAAACCCGCGTACTAATCGCTGACACAAATGACGATTTCAAACGGCTGATGACCGAGGTCGTGCGCAACGAGGAGGATCTTGAGCTCGTCGGCTGCATCGGCGACGGCGTTGATGCCCTGGCCATGGTGGCCGAGACCAAGCCCGATGTGCTGGTGCTTGATCTCATCCTGGCGAAGCTCGACGGCATCGAGGTGCTGCGCCGTCTGCCCGAGGCCAGCCCCGACACCAAGGGGCTTGTCGTATCCGGCTTTTACAACGACAAGATCATCACAGAGTGTGCGGCGCTTGGCGCGGCCTATTTTGTAACCAAACCCTGCGATATCGTCACGCTGCTCGACCGGATCCGCCAGATCAGCGCGGCAAAGCAGCCGGTTGTGCAGTCAAAGCCCAACGACGCATCCCTCGAAGCGCTCGTCACCGAGATTATCCACGAGATCGGCGTTCCGGCGCACATCAAGGGCTATCAGTATCTGCGCGAGGCGATCATCCTGACCATCAACGACATGGACATCATAAACGCCGTGACGAAGGTGCTGTATCCCGAGGTGGCCAAGAAGTTCAACACAACGCCGTCGAGGGTCGAGAGAGCCATCCGCCATGCGATCGAGGTCGCATGGGACAGGGGAGACATCGAGGTGTTGCAGAAGTTTTTCGGCTACACCGTGTCGAACATCAAGGGCAAGCCCACGAATTCCGAGTTCATCGCCATGATCGCCGACTGCCTGAGCCTGAGGCAAAAGCAGGCAGTGAGGTGAAAAAACATAGGATTATTAAGGCTTTAGCGGCGTTGAATGAATTAGTGCAAAACCTATGAACACCGTGAAAGTACGCATGAATTTTTACGATTAAGCCGATAAACTGTTTTGTTCAAAGCTATAAACTCCCCTGATTTATTGGGTACACAACACCAATGATCGGGGGATTTTTTATGACGAATTTGAGCTTTGACCGGCAAATCGATGAGTACATGGTGTATTGCCGAAGCAAGCAGCTCAGAGAGTAAACAATGGCGAGCTATGAGAAGGCGCTTCGGCTCTTTGAACGATGGCGCAATGAGACTATGGGAATCGGGACGGTGGATAAAGTGACAGAGCTTGAACCGCACCCGCTGACCAATTTTATGCGGTAAAAAAAGAAAAACCACACCCTTCGGTGTGGTTTTTTTGGTGGACGATACAAGACTCGAACTTGTGACCTCCCGCACGTCAAGCGGATGCGCTACCAGCTGCGCCAATCGTCCATTTATCGGCAACGGTTATTGTAACCGATGCCGATGGATTTGTCAACACTTTTTTTGCATTTTAAGATCTGACATAAACCGTGCAGGTGGCGGTCTTACCGTAGCAGGTGAGGGTAAGCGTCACGGTGCCGGGAGCAACGCCCTTGACGGTGCCGTCCTCGGAAACGGTGGCAACGCCTTCGTCGGAAACGCTCCACTGATAATCGGCTGCAACAGTCAGCGGAAAGTGCGAGCCGGTGAGCGAGACGGATTCGCCGACGCGGCACATGAACTCGGTCAGAGGTTCGCCACTGTAACAAATCTGAAGCTCCGTAATCTCCGGCGTGGGAGTCGGGGTCGGCGTAGG
Organism: Bacillota bacterium; assembly: GCA_022784505.1. Lineage (GTDB taxonomy): Bacteria > Bacillota > Clostridia > Oscillospirales > Oscillospiraceae > F23-B02. The sequence goes on along the minus strand of JALFUQ010000038.1, from coordinate 15,469 downwards.
CGTGGGAGTCGGGGTCGGAACGGCGGACACCTCGGGCGGCGTGGTCGGCATGACCGGCGCATTGGGATTGTCAGCGTTCTTGAGGCTGATGCTTATCATAACTATAAGGGCGACAATGATCGCAACTATCAGAATAGCCCCGAACACGAGCTGCCACTTTCTGTTTTCGTTAGCCGCCTTGTTGGCGGGGGTGCCCTTGACGGCGCTGGGAGTGGTGCCGGGGACGCGGCTGCTGTTTTTGACTCTGCGGGTGCCGCAGGCGGGGCAGCGGTGGCGCATGCCGGAGAACTTCGTGCCGCAGCGGCGACAGGTGACCTGAGGAATAAAACCCATATCAGTTCCTCCTTCGTAGAAATACACAATAATAATACTGCATTTGGCTTACTTCGTCAAGCTTAGCTGAAAGGTGACTAAACCACTTGGAATATGTAGAACTTGAGATAATCGGTCTCGGGAACGTTCCAGAGTATCGGGTGGTCGGGGGACTGCTGGCGAGCCTCGATCTGCCGCAGCTCGACACCGGCATCGAGCGCCGCAGACCTGAGCATCTTCACAAACAGCTCCGACGGCATGAAGTGGCTGCATGAGGCGGTGGCAAAATATCCGCCCCTCGGCAGCAGGCGCAGCGCACGCAGGTTAATTTCCTTATATCCGCGCTCGGCACTGTGCACGGTCTTGCGTGACTTTGTGAATGCCGGCGGGTCAAGGATTATAAAATCAAAGGGCTTTTTTTCCTTGGCCTCGAGCTCGGGCAGCAGGTCAAACACATTGGCGGCGATAAAGTCAATGCGCCCTGAAAGCCCGTTGCGCTCGGCGTTTTTGCGGGCCATCTCAATGGCACTTTCAGACACATCCACCGCCGTCACATGCTCGGCCCCGCCCATTGCGGCGTTAAGCGCAAACGAGCCCGTGTGCGTGAAGCAGTCGAGCACCCTCTTGCCCTTTGCAAGGCGAGCCACGGCGAGGCGGTTATACTTCTGGTCGAGGAAAAAGCCGGTTTTCTGCCCGTTTTCGACATCGACGCTGTAGTACACGCCGTTTTCGCAAATTTCGGTCACGCAGCTGTCGGGGTGCGTATTGCCGAACCAGCCCTTGCCCTGCGTGAGTCCCTCGAGCTCACGAATTTTCACATCGTTGCGCTCGAAAATGCCGCTTATCTCGTGCCCATCGGCACGCAGTGCCTCAATGATGAGCGGAAACAGCATGGGCTTTAATTTCTCCATGCCGACCGAGAGTGTCTGCGCGACTAAAATATCGGAAAACTTGTCGACTGTCAGACCCGGGAAACCGTCGGCCTCACCGAAGATCACACGGCAGCAGTTTAAGTCGCCCGCCATGACGGTCTTGCGGTAATCCCAGGCGTAGACTATGCGCCTGCGCCAGAACGCCTCGTCAAATTTGTCGTTTGCGTTGCGGGAGATAAGGCGGATGCGGATTTTGCTGTTAAGGCTCAGAAAGCCCGTGCCCAGGTACTTGCCCTTTTCACTGACGGCATCGACAAGGCAGCCGTTTTCAAAGTTGCCCTCGCAGCGGATGACCTCCGCCTCATATATCCACGGGTGACCCTGCTCGACCCAGCGGGTGCCCTTGGCGGTGATGATGAACTTCGGAAATTTTCTTTGTACTTTCATTTATGTCCTCAAAAAATCCCGGCAAAACTGCCGGGAATGTTGTTAGTGCTGACCTGTGCAGAACGCCGACTCATCGTTTGTCCAGCCCTTGCCCTCGAGCCAGTAGTCCTCGTCGTCATCCTCGGCGGCAAGATCCTCCTCGGTGAGCTCCACATCCTTGTGCTTTGCGTGGCGCTTCGTGGCCTCATAGACCTTGAGGTCAACCACGGTAAACGGCAGGCCAAGCTCCTCGGCAAACGGCAGAAGGCAGGCCTCGACAAGCGCTTCCCTGAGCTCAAGGCTGCCCGGATATGCGTTCACGGCATCGGCAACACGCTGCTGAAGCTCGGGGTCGGAGTCGTACTTTTCAAAAAACTTTATTACATTAATATTCATGTCACATTCTCCATAGGAAATTATTATATAATTGATTATACCTTCGCACCGTCTATTCCGTCAAGTGCGGCGAGCTGATAAAATGCGACGGCGCTCGCTGCGGCGACATTCAGAGAGTCCACCCCGTGCGACATGGGGATGAGCACTGTGTAGTCGCAGTCGGCGATGGTGCCCGCCGCCAGACCGTCGCCCTCCGTGCCGAGCACGATGGCGAGCTTGTCGATCTCCTTAAGGCGTGGGTCATAAATTGGCAGAGAGTCGGATTTTAACGCCATTGCAGCGGTCTTGAAGCCGAGCCTGCGCAGATCACGAATGCCGTCCTCGCCGAGATAAGTCCACGGCACCTGAAACACCGTGCCCATGCTGACTCTTATAGAGCGGCGGTACAGCGGGTCACTGCTTGCGCTCGTGAGCACGACCGCATCGATGCCGAGCGCCGCCGCCGAACGGAAGATGGCGCCCACATTCGTGGGGTTCATGACATCCTCGAGCACCGCGACGCGCCGTGCGTTTTTGCAGATCTCCTCGACCGTCGGAAGCTTCTGGCGATACATGGCGCAGAGCATGCCGCGCGTGAGCTTAAAGCCCGTGAGCTGCGTTAAGACATCAAGCTCGGCCGTGAAAACCGGTATATCCCCGCAGCGGGCGATGAGCTCCTTTGCCTGGTTTTCCACATGCCGCGTTTCCATGAGAAACGATATCGGCACGCAGCCGGCGTTTAAGGCGCGTTCAATGACTTTTGGGCTTTCGGCGATGAAAATGCCCTTATCCGGCTCGCGGCGGTTTAAAAGCTGCACCTCGGTCAGGCGGGCGTAGATATCAAGCTCGGGGTCTGAAAAATCTGTAACTTTCCTTATGTTTGCCATAACATTTTACCCTGTAATTTTATAATTACTCGAATTATAGCACAAACGGGAGACATAAAAAAGCAAATTAAAATTTTATCATAGTTAAAATTTCAGAACTATTTTGCCGCTTTTGCGAAAATATTTATCTTATTTGAGTGTAAAATCCGAACGAACAGCGAAAAATGGACGCTTTTTGCGTAAGTGTATGATTGTGAAAATTTTAATGCATAATGTCTGCGAATTTTAGATGTTGCACTTAATATAATCAAATGATATACTAATTTACGAAAATTGTGTTTTAAAAACTGACATATATCGAACAGAAAGGACAAAGAAATGGCTGAGATCAAATTCAAAAAGGTGCTGGCGGCCAACCGCGGCGAGATAGCCGTCAGGATTTTCAGAGCGTGCTACGACCTGAATCTGCACACTGTCGCCATGTACTCCAAGGAAGACGCGCTGAGCCTGTTCCGCACCAAGGCCGACGAGGCGTATCTTGTCGGCGAGAACAAGAGCCCCCTCGGCGTGTACCTCGACATCCCCGACATTATCGACCTTGCAAAGCGCCGTAATGTCGACGCTATCCACCCGGGCTACGGATTCTTGTCGGAAAACGCCGACTTTGCAAGAGCCTGCGAGGAAAACGGCATCACCTTCATAGGCCCTCCCAGTGATGTGCTCGGCAAGATGGGCGACAAGCTGTCGGCAAAGCAGATCGCTATCGACTGCGGCGTGCCGGTAGTCCCGGGCTGCAAGGAGCCGCTCAAGAGCGGCGAGGAGGCGCTGGAAAAGGCGATAAGCTTCGGCTTCCCCGTTATCCTCAAGGCAGCGGCAGGCGGCGGCGGCCGCGGCATGCGCCTGTGCAATGCGCCGGAGGAGGTCATCCCTGCATTTGAGCTTGTCAAGAGCGAGGCCAAGAAGGCGTTCGGCAACGACGATATCTTCATCGAGAAGTACCTTGTCGAGCCTAAGCACATCGAGGTGCAGATACTGGCCGATAAATACGGCAATGTGCGCCACCTCGGCGAGCGTGACTGCTCCCTGCAGCGCCGCTATCAGAAGGTCGTCGAGTTTGCTCCGGCATGGAGCGTGCCGCAGGAGGTGCGCGACAGACTGCACCGTGATGCCGTCAAGATCGCAGAAGCCGTCGGCTATGTAAACGCCGGCACGGTGGAGTTTCTTGTCGATAAGAGCGGCAACCACTACTTCATAGAAATGAACCCCCGCATCCAGGTCGAGCACACCGTAACCGAGATGGTCACCAATATCGACCTTGTGCGTGCGCAGATACTCATCGCCGAGGGTGCGCCCATAAGCCACCCGGAGATCGGCCTCGGCAGCCAGGATGACCTCAAGATAAACGGCTATGCCATCCAGTGCCGTGTCACCACCGAGGATCCGGCAAACAACTTTGCACCCGATAACGGCAAGCTCGCAGCCTACCGCTCCGGCGGCGGCTTCGGCGTTCGTCTCGACGGCGGCAATGTTGCAACCGGCTCTACCATATCGCCGTACTACGACTCGCTGCTTGTTAAGGTCACGAGCTGGGACTGCACCTTCCCCGCGGTCTGCCGCAAGGCCACCCGCGCGATAAACGAGGAGCATGTCCGCGGCGTTAAGACGAACATTCCCTTTGTCACCAATATCCTCAATCACCCGACCTTCATCGCCGGTAAGTGCCACACCAAGTTCATCGACGAGACTCCCGAGCTGTTCGAGTTCTCCGAGGGCAAGGACCGCGCTACCCGCGTGCTCAAGTACATTGCGAACATCCAGGTCGCAGATCCCGATACCGAGCGCCATCAGTACGATACGCCGAGATTCCCCAAGGCAAAGCGCGTCATCACCGCCGAGGACGGTCTCAAGCACCTGCTCGATACCAAAGGCCCCGAGGCCGTCAAGCAGCATATTCTCAACGAGAAGAAGCTGCTCATCACCGACACCACCATGCGCGACGCTCACCAGTCGCTGCTGTCGACCCGTATGCGCAGCCGTGATATCCTCAAGGGCGCAGAGGGCACTGCCGATATCCTTTCCGACTGCTTCTCGCTCGAGATGTGGGGCGGTGCGACCTTCGATACCTGCTACCGCTTCCTGCACGAGTCGCCGTGGGAGCGCCTGTGCATGATGCGTGAGCTCATCCCGAATATCCCGTTCCAGATGCTGCTGCGCGGCTCGAACCTTGTCGGCTACGCAAGCTATCCGGATAACCTCGTGCGTGCGTTCATCGCCGAGGCAGCCCGTGAGGGCATCGACGTGTTCCGTGTGTTCGACTCGCTCAACTGGCTGCCGAACATGGAGGTCGCAATGGATGAGGTCTTAAAGCAGGGCAAGCTGCTTGAAGGCACCGTGTGCTACACCGGCGATATCCTCGACCCGACACGCGACCGCTACACGCTCGAGTACTATGTCAATTTCGCAAAGGAGCTCGAAAAGCGCGGTGCACATATCCTGACCATTAAGGATATGTCCGGCCTTCTCAAGCCCTATGCTGCAAAGAAGCTCATCTCCACCCTCAAGCAGGAGGTCGGCCTGCCGATAAACCTGCATACGCACAACACCACCGGCAACCAGCTTGCAACGCTGCTGCTTGCATCGGAAGCCGGCTGCGACATTGTCGACACCGCCATCGGCTCCATGGCAAACCTCACGAGCCAGCCGAGCATGAACGCCCTCAATGAGGCTCTGCGCGGTCAGGAGCGCGACCCGGGCTTCGACCCGCAGCGCCTGCAGGAGCTGTGCGATTACTGGGGCGATGTCCGCCTGCGCTATGAGAAGTTCGACAAGGGGCTCAAGATTCCCGTCACCGATATCTACCGCTACGAGATACCCGGCGGCCAGTACACGAACCTGCAGCCGCAGGTCGAATCTATCGGCCTTGGCAACCGCTTCGGCGAGGTCAAGGAAATGTACCGCACCGTCAACCTCATGCTCGGCGATATCATCAAGGTAACACCGTCGTCGAAGATGGTCGGCGACCTTGCGATATTCATGGTGCAGAACGATCTGACCCCCGAGAATATCGTTGAGCGCGGCGAATCTCTTGCATTCCCCGACTCCGTCGTCAGCTACTTCAAGGGCATGATGGGTCAGCCGCCCTGCGGCTTCCCCGAGGATCTGCAAAAGGTCGTCCTCAAGGGCGAAAAGCCCATCGAGGGTCGCCCCGGCGACCTGCTCGAGCCTGTCGACTTTGAGAAGCTGCGCAAGGAGGTTGCAAGCTTCTATCCCGGCTACGAGTACCCGCGTTCCCTCATTTCCTACGCCATGTACCCCAAGGTGTACGAGGAGTTTATCCGCCACCGCAAGGAGTACGGCTACATCATGCGTATGGGCAGCCATGTGTTCTTCAACGGCATGGCAGTCGGCGAGACAAACCAGATAAACATCGAGGACGGCAAGACCCTCATCATCAAGTACCTCGGTCTGGGTGATCTTAATGCCGACGGCACGCGCAACGTGCAGTTTGAGCTCAACGGCATGCGCCGTGAGGTCGCAGTGCCCGACCCGAAGGCTGCCGACAGTGTCGTAAAGACCGTCATGGCAGACCCCAACGACAAGAGCCAGACCGGCGCATCCATCCCCGGCATGGTCTGCAAGGTCGCCGTCAAGCCCGGCGATGCGGTAAAGCAGAACGATGTGCTCGTCGTCATCGAGGCCATGAAGATGGAGACCAGCATCGTTGCCCGCATGGACGGCACGGTCGACGAAATGTTCGTCAAGGAAGGCCAGAGCGTCAAGGCCGGCGAGCTGCTGCTCACCATTAAATAATTGCGTTCAGCGAGCCGAATTTCGGCTCGCTGACTTTTTTAGACTTGACTATGTGTGTATAATTGGATTAAAATCATATCATAGTTAAACACGCAACAAACTTTACGGAGGTCAATATCATGAAGAAATGGCTTATCATAGCACCCATCGGCGCAGCCGCAGCCGCAGCGGCAGTGCTGCTTTCCAAGAAATCAAAAGGCGGTGAGCCCAAGCAGGCAAAGCCCGCCGCAGGCAAGAAGCAGGCAAAGCCCGCCATCACCAAGCCCAAGACCGGTGTTTACAGCTTTGCTTCCGGCTACAAGGATGCAAAGACCGTCGAGGTCGCCCTGACCTACGATGAGGAAAAATGCACCTTTGGCGAAGTGTCCGAGGGCTTCCTTGTCCCCACCGACGACTCCCACGCCGCCATCATCTATGGCGAGGACTTCGCAATGCAGGCCGAGTACGCCTCCTACTATGCAGGCGACGACTTTGCCGCTCACATCGACGAGCTCAAGGAGCGCTTTTCGCATGTCGATCCCATCACCTACAACGGCAACACCGGCGTTTGCTACTTTAACGGCCACAACTACTGCCTTGCGTTCCCCATCGAGGGCGTGACGGCGGATTATCTGCTCATAACGGTCGTTTCCATGGTCGATGAGAGCGACGACGAGGCCGCAAAGCTCCCGACAAACGAAATGGTCGTGGCTATCCTCAATTCCCTCACCGTTTCCGCAAAGTAATTTAAAACCATTTAACGCCGCAGGATAAAACCTGCGGCGTTTTTATATAAATAGTTTACAAAATACGCATTGACAAGCGTTTTGCGGTGGCATATATTGAAAACAAAAAATCGGAGCGGCAAAGGAGGAAGTGTTATGATATATTATTTTACCGGCACGGGAAACAGCGAGTTCGCGGCAAAGCGTATTGCCGAGAAAACGGGCATGCCCACCGTGCCCGTGTATGAGTACATATCCGAGGGCAAAATTTTTGAGCCGGTGCAGGGGGAAACACTCGTTTTCGTCACGCCGACCCACGGCTGGCGCATACCCCGCATCGTGTCCGACTGGATAAAGGCGGGCTCGTTTGACGGTGCGCACAAGGCGTATTTCGTCATGACCTGCGGCTCGGAGATAGGCAACGCCGAAAAGCACTGCAAGGCGCTGTGCGATGAGTGCGGATTTGAGCTCATGGGTGTCGGCGAGGTCGTCATGCCCGAAAACTATGTTGCCATGTTCTATGTCCCGGGCGAGGAGGAATCAAAGGCGATAGTCGAAAAGGCCGTGCCCGTAATTGACGGCTATGCCGAGCTTATCGCCGAGGGCAAGCCGCTTGAGCCGAAGAAGATAAGCCTTGCCGACAAGCTCAAAAGCGGCGTTGTAAACGATGCGTTTTACTCCATGTTCGTCAAGGCCGACAAGTTCTACGCCACCGATAAGTGCATAAGCTGCGGCCTTTGCGCCGTGTCGTGCCTGACGCATAACATCGAGCTCAAAAACGGCAAGCCCACATGGGGCGACAGGTGCGTCCACTGCATGAAGTGCATCTGCGACTGCCCCGAGCATGCCATCGAATACGGCAAGGCAAGCGTCGGTAAACCGAGATACCACTGTCCCGACATTGGCGCGTAATATGCGGAAAATTGACCCGAATACATGGCCGCGCCGGGATATATTCGACTTTTTCTCGAAGATATCGAACCCGTTTTACAGCGTGACCTTCAATGTCGATGTGACCGAGGCTTACGCCTACGCAAAGCGCCGCGGCCTGTCGTTTTACTATGCGCTGGTGTACCTCGTGACCCGCGCCATAAACTCCGTCGAGGCGTTTCGATACGCTCTCGTTGACGGCGAGCTTGTCCTGTTAGACGAGCGCAGCCCGAGCTTCACCGATCTCAAAAAGGGTTCGGAGAGCTTACACATCGTCACCATGCCCTGTAAGGGCGATATAGCGGAGTTTTGCTTTGACGCCAAGCGCCGTAGCGCCGAGCAGACGACTTTTTTGTCGACCGATAAGGAGGGCGCGGACCTTATATACATCTCGTGCCTTCCGTGGATAGAGCTTACGGCGCTGACAAACGAGCGCGACTTTGACCCTGACGATGCCATACCCCGCGTCTCGTGGGGCAAGTTCCACGAGCGGGACGGCAGAAAAATTTTAGGTATGTCGCTTGAATTAAACCACCGCTTCACCGACGGCGTGCACATCGGCAAATTCGCCGAAGCGCTGGAAAATCTGATATCACAGCTATAAAAAAACAGGCAATGCAGCGCATTGCCTGTTTTTCGTTAGAACGATAATGTGTGCAACTGACTGCACAAACGGCCGGAGCGAACCGATGGAAGCGGGAGTTCTGCCGTCCTTTACGGGTTTAGTTTTGAGTGAGCTATTTTTCGTTCAGACAAATAAAAAATTCCGGCAATACTTTGTGTATTACCGGAATTTTTTTGTGCGGTATGGGCGGAAAAGAGCCGGTCAAAACCGGTAGGTTTTCCGCTTTCGTCGGTTCGCTCCGGCCTTAAGCCTCGCCGCGCTCCCTGAGAGCTTCCTTGCGGGAGAGGTTTACACGGCCGCGGTCGTCGATCTCGGTGACCTTGACCCAGGTCATGTCGCCGATGTTCAGAACATCCTCGACCTTCTCGGTGCGCTTGAACTCAAGATCCTTGATGTGGCACATGCCGTCCTTGCCCGGGGCAAGCTCGATGAATGCGCCGATGGGGATGATGCGCACGACCTTGCCGTAGTACAGTGCGCCGACCTCGGGCTCGAAAACTATGTTCTCGATGGTGGTGCGGGCTGCACGGCAGGCCTCGATATCCTCGGATGCAATGAAGATGCTGCCGTCGTCATCGATGTCGATCTTGCAGCCGGTGTCGGCAGTGATCTTCTGGATGACCTTGCCGCCGGAGCCGATGACCTCACGGATCTTGTCGGGGTTGATCTTCATCTGGATCATCTTCGGAGCGGTCTTTGCAAGCTCCTTGCGGGGCTCGGGCAGAGCCTTGAGCATGATCTCGTCGAGTATCTGTAAGCGGGCCTCACGGGTGATCTTGAACGCTTCCTTGACTATCTCGTGCTTGAGACCGTCGTTCTTAAGGTCCATCTGAATTGCGGTGATGCCGTCCTTGGTACCGGCGACCTTGAAGTCCATCTCGCCGTGGAAGTCCTCGACGCCCTGGATATCGATAAAGGTGGTGAAGTCGTCGCCGTCCTGGATAAGGCCGCAGGAGATACCTGCAACGGGAGCCTTGATGGGAACGCCTGCGTCCATGAGCGCGAGGGTCGTGCCGCAGATGGAGCCCTGCGAGGTGGAGCCGTTGGAGGAGAGTATCTCGGAAACTACACGGATGGCGTAGGGGAAGTCCTCAACGGGAGGAATGACGCTTTCAAGTGCCTTCTCGACCAGTGCGCCGTGGCCGTACTCACGACGGCCGGTGCTGCGGCTCGGGCGAGCCTCGCCGGTGGAGTAGGAGGGCATGTTGTAGTGGTGCATGAAGCGCTTGTCTTCCTCTTCCCAAATGGTGTCGAGCTTCTGGCTCATAGAAAGAGTTGCGAGCGTTGCGATGGACAGCACCTGAGTCTGGCCGCGGGTGAACAGAGCGGAACCGTGAACTCTGGGGATGATGCCGACCTCGGAGCCGAGGGGGCGGATCTCATTCATTGCACGGCCGTCGACGCGCTTGCCTGCAAGCAGCCACTTCTTGACGACCTTCTTCTGCAGCTTATAGAGTATCTCGTCCATGTACTGCATCATGTCGGGGTGCTCGTCGGAGTACTTTTCCTCCATTGCGGTGACCCACTCGTTTACACGGGCCTCACGGACATTCTTGTCGTCGGTGTCCATGCAGTATTCCATGCCGGCAAACTCGTTTTCGACGAGCTCGTTGAACAGCTCCTCGTCAAAGGAAGCGTGCTCGTACTCAAACTTGGGCTTGCCTATCTCGGCGACCATCTTGTCGATGAGGTCGAGAACGGGCTGCAGGTGCTCGTGCGCCTGAACGATGCCCTCGTACATGACATCGTCGGGGACCTGATCGGCCTCAGACTCGATCATGACGATTTTCTTATGGGTTGCGGCGATGGTGGTGGTCATGCGGTTGTTCTTGCGCTGCTCCTGCGTGGGGTTGAACAGGTACTTCTCGCCGTCCCAGCCGAGGACGATGCCGGCGATGGGGCCGTTGAAGGGAACGTCGGAGATGGAGACTGCTGCGGATGCGCCGATCATAGCGGTGATCTCGGGGCTGCAGTCACGGTCAACGGACAGCACCTCGCATGCGATGACAACATCGTTGCGCAGGTCGCTCGGGAACAGGGGACGCATGGGGCGGTCGATGAGGCGGGAGGCCAGAACTGCGGGCAGGCTGGGCTTACCCTCACGGCGCATGAACGAGCCGGGGATGCGGCCTACTGCGTAGAGCTTCTCGTTAAAATCGACTGCGAGGGGGAAGTAGTCGATGCCGTCCTTGGGACGGGCGGAAGCGGTGCAGGTGACGAGCACGGTGGTCTCGCCGTAGGTGACTAAAACCGCGGCGTTGCACAGCTCTGCCATCTTGCCGACCTCCATCTTGAGGGGGCGGCCTTCGTACTCGATCTCAAACTTTCTGTAATTGGGGAACTCTTTTTGCTTGATTATCATTTGTTTGCTCCTTTCGCATTTTCTGAGCACCGGAGCATAGCACTTGAAAACGGGCCTGCGCACGGGCGCATTTTCAAATACTAAGCTTACGGTGCTCGTTGTTTACTCGTTGGGGGTTTGCTTTTCTTCGTTAGAAGGGTGTCGGTACTTGCATCTCGCTGAAGCGCTGCCGGTCGGGACACGGCAAAAGCGACTTGCGGAAGCGGTGCAGCGGAGTTGAAAAAAGGGAGAGACAATATTGAGTTGTCTCTCCCTTAAAAAACCTTCATACCCTTCGGAAGTGCCGGACTTACTTACGGATGCCCAGCTTTGCAATGATTGCACGGTAGCGCTCGATGTCCTTCTTAGCGAGGTAGTCGAGCAGACGGCGGCGCTTGCCGACCATCTTGTACATGCCCAGACGGCTGTGGTCGTCGTTGGGATGAACCTTGAGGTGAGCGGTGAGCTGCTTGATGCGCTCGGTGAGGATAGCGATCTGGACCTCGGGCGAGCCGGTGTCGGACTCATGGGTCTTGTTCGCTTCGATAACTGCGGTCTTCTGGTCTTTGGTAATCATAATGATACCCCTTTCACGGTTTTTATATTCCCAATGTCTAAGTAAAGGAGGAAAGGTCTCCCGAATACTGAGAACACGGACTAAGTCATAATACCACCGCCGCCCCGATTTGTAAAGGGCTTTTCGATATTTTCTCCCGCCATGGCGGGAGAAACTGCGCTAATTGCCCGTCCTTTCCGTTTCCTCGGGCGCTTTGGGCTTTGCGGGCTTTTCCGGCGGAGCGGTCAAAGCGAGAAATGCGACGAACAGCCCGATAAAGGCGATAATGAGACCGACTGCTCCGACTACGCTCGTTGCCGTTGCCAAAGTAAACGGCGCAAGGCAGCCGAATAGTATCAGTGCTATGCCAAATAACATGCTTTTGATCTCTTTCATGGCTCATTCTCCAATGAGAGATTAATTATTCGATTTATCGGACTGTACAGGCTTAACGGATTTCTCGTTTTTTTCTGTTTTATCCGATGGGCAGAGATATGAGAATACCACAAAAATGAATCCGAAAATGGATACACACAAACCAACGGCGTTAAGTCCGTTTATTGTGAGGGGAACGACACTTCCGAAAATGATTGTTGCAATTCCCAGTAGAATGTCATGAACTTTTTTCATATTAAGTCCTTTCTGTCGCTCAAATGTACACCTAACTCCTTGCGTGATAACATAAAAAAGCACAAGCCCTGCATAGAAACAAAGACTTGTGCATCAACTGCTGAACATTAACCTGCACCAATACAAATACAAGGGCTGTTCACGCACAAATCTCTGAATAGTCGCTCGGAGGTTCATCGGAAACACATCCCTTACATTTGTTGACTACAGTATATGGTAAAAATGCTGGAAAGTCAATAAAATTTTAACAAATGCTGCTGAAATTTTACAGTGACGGGACGAACGAACGCAAAACGCTCTCCATTTCCGCCGAGCTTGCGCCGCCGGTCATGTAAACGCACCATGTAACGCCGTCCGTGTAGCAGCAGTATACGCCGGAGGACTCGTCCTTCGTGAGATAAAAGCAGGTCGGGTCGCCGTTTTGCATCGCGCCGTCGCCGACGGTCGCCCAAGTTTCGTATACGCCGGAGATGCTTTCATCGAGCGCATCGGTATGGGCGGCGCGGACGGTATAGTCCTTGCCCTTGAGCGTAAAGCTCATCTGGTACACCGCGGGTTCGGTGTCAATGACGCTGCAATGCACATCCTCGGCGTTCATCGGCATGACAAAGGTCAGACCGCTTTCGGTGCACAGCTCCTCGGCGTTGACTTCACGCACGGGGCTTGTGACCTGTGCGCTCGGCTCGGCTGTGGCGTCTGCAACGGGCGTGGGCTTGTCCGTTTCGGTTATCGGCATCGTCGAGTAGCAGCCGCAAAGTGCCGCCATGCAGCCGAGTGCGAGCAAAATTGCCGTCAGTTTTTTCATGTCGATCTCTCCTTTCAAATTCTATTGTATTATAATCATATTTTTTATGAAAAATCAACAATTACCGCGCTGTTGAATTGTGTTTGCGGCTGTGATAAAATATCGAAAAAAAGAACGGACAGGTCGAAAATGGACAACAATTTCTTCGCACTGATATCAAGGATGAGATACATCGAGCGCTGGAGCCTCATGCGCAATTCGATACATGAAAATATCCAGGAGCACAGCCATATGGTCGCGGTCATCGCCCATGCGCTGGGCGTTATCCGCCGTGATGTGTTCGGCATCCCCTGCGACGCCGATGCCTGCGCAACGGTCGCGCTGTATCATGATGCAAGCGAAATACTCACCGGCGATCTGCCCACGCCGATAAAATATCACGACGACGAAATTATGAGCGCATACCGCAGGGTGGAGCAGATAGCGTCGGAAAAGCTGCTAAATATGCTGCCTGTGGAGCTCAGAGGCGCGTTTGAGCCGGTTTTGACGGGCGACGTGGTGAAGGAGCTGCATCCCATCGTCAAGGCCGCCGACAAGATGAGCGCCTATATAAAATGCATCGAGGAGCGCAAGGCGGGCAACAACGAGTTTGCCTCTGCCGAGAAGCAGACGCTCGATGCGCTGCACGGCTACAACATGCCCGAGGTCGAGTATTTTATCGAGCACTTTATTCCTGCGTTTGAGAAAACGCTTGACGAATTGGGGAGCATTGAGTGATGGAAAACACGAAAATTCAAAGAATAAACGAGCTTGCGCGCCTTGCAAAGGAGCGTGAGCTGACACAGGAAGAGCTTAACGAGCGGGACACCCTGCGCAAGGAGTATATCGCCGAGTGGCGCAAGGGAGCCGAGCAGGTGCTGGATAACACCTACATCCAGACCCCCGACGGCAAAAAGCATAAGCTTCAGAAGAAGGTCAAATGAGCAGCTTTGCGGTATGCCTAAACGCCGTCCTGCCGCTGTTTTTGGTAATGGGGCTGGGCTATATCGCCCGATGCACCGGAGCGATAAGCCGGACGGATGTGCCTAAGGCAAACAAGTGGGCGTTTAAGTTTTTTATGCCCATCATGCTGTTTTACAATATATATACCTCGGATCTGTCCGCCGCAGCTCAGCCGAAGATCATCATTTTTGCGGTCGTGTGCGTGCTGGTTCTCTACGGGCTGAGCTTCGGCTTTGTCATGCTCGCGGAAAAGCAGGACGACAAGCGCGGTGTGATGATACAGGGGCTTTACCGCTCAAACTTCGTCATCATGGGCATACCGCTGGCAGCGCAGCTGGTCGAAGGTGCAGACCTCGGCCCCGTCGTTATACTTGTTGCGGTCGTCATCCCGATGTTCAATGTCCTTGCGGTAATCACGCTTGAGATGTTCAATGGCACAAAGCCGAGAGCGGGCAAAATGCTGCTGGATGTCCTCAAAAATCCGCTCATCATCGGCATTGCGGCCGGTATCGTGGTGCAGCTTTCAGGCATAAAGCTCCCGACGGCGGTCGAGTCGGCTGCGAACATGATAGGCAAGGCGGGCAGCCCGCTGATGCTGTTTTTGCTCGGCGCGTTTTTTGAGATCAAGGGCGTCGGGACACATAAAAAGCAGCTTGCCGTCGTCTGCGTCGGCAGACTCGTCATCGTGCCTGCGATATTTCTCACCCTTGCGGTGCTGTGCGGCGTGCGCGGCGTGGAGCTTGCGGCGATGATCGCCATCTTCGGCTCGCCCACGGCGATATCCTCGTTCACCATGACCCAGCAGATGGGCGGCGACGCCGCCTTGGCCGGCGATATCGTCATTTTCACGAGCGCACTCAGCTGCATTACCATGTTCGCATGGGCGCTGGCGCTAAAGAGCCTCGGAATGTTCTGAAAAACCAAATAAAATCAACGAAAAAGCTTGACCTTGAGTCTGGAGTATGGTATATTTATCAATACCTGTCGGACGAGAGGTCTTTTTTCGTGCGCAATTTTTTGCACCGGATGGAGAGCTTTTGATCCATACAGGGAGGCAAATGTCCGCTCCGTAATGCGGACAAATAATATAGGAGGTGCCGAAAAGTATGGCTGACAACAGAGTCAAAATCACCTTGAGATGTGACGAGTGTAAGCAGAGAAACTACAACACGATCAAGAATAAGAAGAATACTTCCGATCGTCTTGAACGCAGTAAGTATTGCCCGTTCTGCAGAAAGCACACCAAGCATGTCGAGACCAAGTAACTTTCTGAAAGGATGAGTGCAAAAATGGCTGAAGAAAAGAAGAATGCGA
>JALFUQ010000014.1 GCA_022784505.1 Bacillota bacterium | reverse complement strand
CTACGTCCGCGCCGCTCGATATACAGGCCTTCAGGACCTTCCTCAAGGTAGATTCGTTCCCAGGCTGCTGCCCGCATATGCGGTAATTCGAACTGACGTTCTGCTTCCTTGTAGCTGAGACCTTCTTTTCTCATCGTCTCTACTACCATCTGCTTAAACTCCCCAGTGTATCTCTTGTTTGGCTTCCCTTTTGGCATAAAGCAACACCCCATTCGTTAGTAGTATACCATACTGTCTAACAAATGGGGTGCTGTTCAAAACCGGGATCGGGAGCTGATTTTATGTTAATTATTCTCTGCCGTGATCGGGATAGTGCACATGCAAAAGCTCATGTGCTCTGCCGCGCAGCAGGTCGTACACCGCATCCAGAGCGGGATTCTGCTCGGACGAGCGGAGCTCACAGGCTTCGTCGGCTGCAAAGATACCATCGCAGCGTTCTGCCTTGCGCGCCTGACATGCGGGGGGCTGACCGCCGCCGCCGATGCAGCCGTTGGGGCAGGCCATGACCTCGACAAAGTGGAAGAACTCCTCGCCGGACTCGATCTTTTCGATGAGCTTGTCGGCATTGCCCAGCCCGTTTGCAACGGCGATCCTGAGCGTGGTGTCGCCGGCCGTGACCTCGAATGCCTTGATGCCCTCAAGACCACGAACGCCGCATTCTGCGACCGACGCCAGCGCCTCGGTTGAGACATCGCCGAGCACACGGCGGATGACCGCCTCGGTTACGCCGCCCGTTACGCCGAAGATGACGCCTGCGCCCGTGTAGGGGGCGAAGGGATCGTCGGGCTCGGAGTCGGGGATATGCGCAAAGTCGATGCCGGACTCGTTTATCATGCGCACGAGCTCCTGCGTGGTGAGGACAAGATCAATGAGCCGCTCACCGTCCTTGACAAGCTCTGGGCGGGCAGCTTCGGCCTTCTTTGCGGTGCAGGGCATGACTGCGACAGAGACGACCTCCTCGTCACCGTACTGCTGACGGATAAGAGCGCCGAACATCTCCATCGGCGAGCCGCAGGTAGACACCTGAGGCATGAGGTGCGGATGCTTGTTTTCAACATGCTTTATCCAGCCCGGGCAGCAGGAGGTGAACATGGGAAGCTTTGCGCCGGTCTTGAGCTTGTTAAGAAATTCCTCGGTCTCCTCCATGATGGTGAGGTCAGCGGTGAGCGAGGTGTCGAACACATAGTCAACGCCCATCATCTTGAGCGCGGTGACTATCTTGCCCATCACGGGGACATTTGCGGGGATACCGAACTCCTCGCCGATGCCGACGCGGACTGCCGGTGCGACCTGGACTGCGACCTTTTTGCTGGGGTCGTAGATGGCCTTCCACATGGTGGACACTTCGTTTTTGACGGTGATAGCGCCGGTGGGACACACTGATGCGCACTGGCCGCAGCCAACGCAGTCGGTGTCGATGAGCTTTCTGTCAAAGCCGCAGGTGACGAAGGCTTCCATGCCGCGGTTGCAGAAGTCAATAGCGTGGATATTCTGAACCTCGGCGCACATTCTTACGCACTTGCCGCAGAGAATGCACTTCGAGGGGTCACGGACGATGGACGGAGACGAGTCGTCGATAGGCTCCTTGCAGTAGTTGTTTGCAAAGCGAACATTGGTGACGTTGTAGCGCTTTGCGTACTCCTGCAGCTTGCACTTGCCGGACTTGTCACAGGTGGTACACTCCGAGCGGTGGCTTGCAAGCAGCAGCTCTATTATCATCTGGCGGTGCTTGCGCAGCTTTGCGGTGTTCGTGCGCACGACCATGCCGTCTCTGGGGATAACGGTACATGCAGCCTCTATGCCGCCGCGTTCGTTTTCGATAACGCACAGGCGGCAGCCGCCGTATATCGACAGACTTTCGCAGTAGCAGAGGTTGGGGATATCAATGTGATTTTGCTGAGCAACTTCAAGGACATTGCGAGCATTTTCAAATTCGCAGCTTATGCCGTCTATAATCATACGCTTCATATCGTCAAACCTCCTTTATTGCATGCTTGGGACAGCCGTTTTTACACTCGCGGCACTTGATGCACTTCTCGGGATCAATGGTGTGCGGCTTTCTGAGCTGGCCGGTGATAGCGCCGACGGGGCAGTTGCGGGCACACTTCGTGCAGCCGATGCACTTTTCGGGGTCTATCCACATCGTGCACAGCGAGCGGCAAACGCCGGCCGGGCACTTTTTGTCCTGAACATGGGCGATATATTCGTTCTTGAAATACTTGAGTGTGCTGAGAACGGGATTCGTTGCAGTCTTGCCGAGGCCGCACAGCGAGCAGCTTTTAACTACCGACGACAGCTCCTGCAGCATGTCGAGGTCCTCCATCGTGCCCTGACCGTGGGTGATGCGCTCGAGTATTGCCTGAATCTTGGGGATGCCCTCACGGCAGGTGGTGCACTTGCCGCAGGACTCCTTCTTTGTGAAGTTCATGAAGAAGCGGGCTATCTCGACCATGCAGGTGTCGTCACCCATAACGACGAGGCCGCCCGAGCCGATGATCGCGCCGATCTTCTTGGTGGAGTCAAAGTCAAGGGGCAGATCAAGGTGCTCCTCGGTGAGGCAGCCGCCGGACGGGCCGCCGATCTGAACGGCCTTGAAGTTGCCGCTCTTTACGCCGCCGCCGATGTTGTAGACTATCTCACGAAGGGTCGTACCCATAGGCACCTCGATAAGGCCGGTGTGCTTAATATTGCCGGTGAGTGCAAAGGCCTTTGTGCCGGAGCTGCCCTCAGTGCCGATTGATTTATACCACTTTGCGCCCTTGTCAATGATGACGGGGACATTTGCAAAGGTTTCTACATTGTTAAGCGAGGTGGGAGCTGCGAACAAACCCTGATCAACGCTTCTGGGGGGCTTGGTGCGAGGCATGCCGCGCTGACCTTCGATGGAAGCGGTCAGAGCCGAGCCCTCGCCGCAGACGAATGCGCCTGCACCCATGTTGATGTGCAGATGGAATGCTTTGCCCGAGCCCATGATGTTGTCGCCGAGGATACCGACGGCCTCAGCGTCCTCGATGGCCTTCTGCAAACGCTTGACTGCCAGAGGATACTCTGCACGAACATAGATATAGCCCTCGGTCGCCTCACAGGCAACTGCGGCGATTATCATGCCTTCTATCATCCTGTGGGGGTCGCCCTCCATGATGGAGCGATCCATAAATGCGCCGGGGTCACCCTCATCGCCGTTGCAGACGATGTACTTTACGGGCGCTTCCTTGTGTGCTGCGACCTGCGACCACTTCTTGCCGGTGGGGAAGCCCGCGCCGCCGCGGCCTCTCAGGCCGGACTCGGAGACCACATTGATGACCTCGTCGGGGGTCATGTCGAATATGGCCTTTTCAAGAGCCGAGTAGCCGCCGACGGCGATATACTCCTCGATGCTCTCTGCGTTAATGTGACCGCAATGCTCAAGAGCAACACGGGTCTGCTGCTTGTAGAAGGGGATATCCTCCTGGCGGTTGTAGGATCTGCCGTTGTCGTGGTAAACGAGTCTGTCGACGACATTGTCGTTTAGAATTGTCTCGTTAACTATCTCCTCGCAGTCATCGACCTTGCACTTTATGTACAGGATACCGGCAGGCTCGATCCTGACCAGGGGACCCATTTCGCAAAAGCCGTGGCAGCCGCTCTTTTTAAGACCGACTGCGTCGCCGTGGTCGACATGATCCTGCAAAACGACATCAACCTTGAGACCTTTGTTCTCCATGATCTCTTTGAACTTTGCGTATATATCGAGAGAGCCGCCGGCAACGCAGCCCGAGCCGCCGCAGACGAGTATCTGCTTGGACTGACAGGCAAGGCGCTTTTCGCACACTTCACGGAAAGAAGTGAGTTCTTGTCTTGAACCTATTTTCATGATTTCTCGGCCTCCCTCAAATCAGAAATAAGCTGACGCATTTTATCCGGCGTCATCTTGGGGTGAACGACATCGTTGACGGTGCAGACAGGTGCAAGACCGCAGGCACCCAGACAGGAAACACGCTCAATTGTAAACAGCCCGTCGGCGGACATATGATCCTCGGGCTTCATGCCGGTGGCTTCATAAAGAGCCTCCTGCACGTCGTCGGATTTTCTGACATGGCAAGCGGTTCCGTTGCAGACCTTTATGACATACTTGCCCTTCTCGTTCATGGAAAAGTTCTCATAGAAGGTGGCGATGCCGTAAAGCTCAGCAGGGGACTCTCCGACCCTGTCGGCCACATAAAGCAGTGCATCCTTGGGCAGAAACTTATATTCCTTCTGGATGTCCTGCATAATCGGTATGACCTTGGTTTTTTGACATTCATACTTTTCAAGTATACTGTCGATCAGCTTGAAATCGACCTGAATCATGTATCATCCCTCCAATTTACTTTTGAGTTGGCTTTCGCCAGCTCTTTTTTTGATCCAAATACAACGCTTTGATCCACTTTCACACTTTGCTGTCTCCAATTATAAAGAAAATTTATACTAAAGTAAAGAAAAGTTATTTTTTTGCCTATTAATACGATTGCGCCAAATTGTTAAAAACACGCTTTCGGGCAAATGCAATTGACCCGCATATTAAACCAAATGCATTTAAATTCGTTGATATGCCTAAATTTTAAGCGAAAATTTGTTGACTTCGATGAACCAGATCCAATGCCCCAAAAGCAGCGGTACGATGGTTAAAAAAATCACTTCTCAACTAATTAAAAATTGCTTGACTAAAAGCGACGGATGAGTATAATTAAAAGCAGAAAAATGTCTCACATGAGACATTTTGAGGTGTTTTATGAAGCTTAACGAAACTGAAATGGAGCTGGTTTTAAAAACCGAGCTGTTCCGCGGCTCGCCGCCGAGCGTGCTAACGAGGATACTTTCCGTTTCCGACTGCACGGCAGCCGACTATGAGAAAAACGATGTTGTCTACGACAAAACGAACTTTTCACGCAGCCTCGGTATAGTCCTTGATGGCAGGCTTCGCGTCACGAAGGAAAACGCCGATAAGCGGCCTATCGTCATGAGCACGCTGCAAAGAGGCGCGCTCTTCGGCGCGGCGGCGCTTTTTAACAGTGAGCCTGAGTACGCAACGAAGATCACAGCCATCGAGCGCAGCCGTGTGCTTTTTCTGCCGCAGCGGCTCATAAAGCGCATGATCGAGCGTGAGCCCGACATTGCCGAAAAATATATCCGCTATCTTTCCGAGCGCATTTTGTTCTTGAACAGGAAGATATATTTCCTGACTGCCGGAACGGCGGAGCAGCGTTTGGCGGGCTTTCTTCTGGATAACCTCGCTGTGGGCGAGTATTCCGAGATGCCCATGCCCATGCACAGGCTTGCCGATGCGCTCAACATGTCAAGAGCCTCGCTTTACCGCGCCTTTGATGAGCTCACGGAAAGCGGTGCTGTATCAAAACAGGGCAAACTAGTCTGCATCAACAATGCAGAGCTATTAAAAAACTTATTATAAAAGGAAGGCAAAATGATGAAAAAGTTTGTATGTTTTCTGCTGGCAGTATGCATGCTGCTGTGCGTATTCACCGGCTGCACTGCCAGTGATCCCGAACCGACTCAGGCACCTGAGCCTGCTGAGGAGACCACGACCATAAAGGTCGGCGCGCTCACAGGCCCCACCGCCATGGGCATGGTAAAGCTCATGGACGACAGCGACAAGGGCACGAGCGTGAATAAGTATGAGTTCCAGCTCCAGAGCGAGGCTTCCGCATTCGTCGCGGCTCTTGCAAAGGGCGAGATAGACATTGCAGCTGTACCCGCAAACCTTGCGTCGGTCATCTACAACAACACCAACGGCGGCGTGAAGCTGCTCGCCATCAATACCCTCGGCGTTCTGTATATCGTTGAGCGCGGCGACAGTGTAAATAGCTTTGCCGACCTCTCCGGCAAGACCCTGTACGCCACCGGCGAGGGCGCAGCTCCCGAGTATGCACTTCGCTATCTTCTTAAGGAAAACGGCCTTGACGGCGACAACGCACCCGCTATCCAGTGGTGCGCCGACACCACCGAGGCTCTGTCCTACATTGCCTCTGACGAAAACGCCATCGCGATGCTTCCGCAGCCGTTCGTCACCGCAGCCCAGGCAAAGGTCGACGGCCTGCGTGTCGCTCTCAGCCTCAACGACGAGTGGGCAAAGCTCGATAACGGTTCTGCTATGGTCACCGGCGTTGTCGTTTGCCGCAGCGAGTTTGCCGAGAAGTACCCCCAGCAGCTTGAAAAGTTCATGCAGGAGTACGAAAGCTCGGTGAAATATGTGCAGGAGAACACCGAGGACGCAGCCGCACTCATCGGAAACTACGAGATCGTCAAGGCTCCAATCGCTCAGAAGGCGCTGCCTTACTGCAACATCACCTTCATCACCGGCACTGAGATGAAGGCCGACATGGAAAGTTACCTTTCCGTCCTCAACGACATGAACCCCAAGGCGATAGGCGGCAAGCTGCCCGGAGCCGACTTCTACTATGGAGCGTAAGCCCGTCGGCAAACCGGGCAAGGCTCTTGCGGTCATGTTCGCTCTCAGCCTTTGGCAGATAGCGGCCATGACCGTAAACAGCCGCATTTTGCTCGTCTCGCCTATAGATGTCGCCGTCAGGCTCACGACCATATGGCAGACCGATGGCTTTTGGTCATCCATTTGGTTCAGCTTTTACCACATAGCCGGCGGCTTCTTCATAGCGCTTGCGCTCGGCATCACGCTCGCTGCGCTTGCGGGGCGCTTTCACTGGGTCGAGACGCTGCTGTGGCCGTTTCTCGTCACGATAAAGACCGTGCCGGTGGCATCGTTCGTCGTCATCTGCCTTATATGGCTCTCGGCGGAAAACCTCTCGGTATTCATATCATTCCTTATCGTGCTGCCTGTTGTCTACGGCAATGTGCTCGAGGGGCTCAAAAGCGAGGATAAGCTTATGCTTGAGATCGGCACGGTGTTTAAAATGCCGCCCTTGCGCAAGGTGCTGTATATCCACTTGCCGCAGCTTAAGCCCTTTTTGATGTCTGCCTGCGCAACTGCGCTCGGCATGGCATGGAAGGCCGGCGTAGCGGCGGAGATCATCGGCACGCCCGACGGGTCTATCGGCAAGCAGCTTTTTTACTCGAAGATATACCTCGACACGGATGATCTTCTGTGCTGGACTGTCATCATTGTCATTGTCAGTGTACTGTTTGAAAAGCTGTTTATGCTCGGGCTCAGAGCACTGTACATCAGATTGGAGCGTGGCTGATGGAGCTTAAAAATGTGTGCAAAAGCTTTGACGGCAAAGCGGTTCTGCAAAATGTGAGCATCAAGATAGAAAAGGGCGAGACCGTCCTCATAACCGGCGTTTCCGGCAGAGGCAAAACAACGCTTCTGCGTATTATGATGGGGCTCACACCGCCAGACAGCGGCGAGGTGCTCAACGCCCCGGAGTCGATAGCTGCCGTGTTCCAGGAGGACAGGCTGCCGAGCGAGTTCACCCCCTATGTCTGTGTTAAAATGACCGCACCCCATGGCGATTCAAAGGAGACTATACTAAGTCACCTTGCCAAAGTCGGACTTGCCGACAGCGTAAACAAACCCGTGTCGCAGCTATCCGGCGGCATGCGCCGCAGGGTGGCGATAGCAAGGGCGGTAATTTGCAATGCCGACACCGTGTTTTTCGACGAGCCGTTCACCGGCCTTGACCGAGACACCAAGCTCAAAACGATAGAATATATAAAGCGCCACACCCAAGGCAAAACGCTTGTATTCGTAAGCCACGATGCCGAGGATGAAACACTTTTGGATGCAAGAAAAATCAGGATTTAGCATTGCTAAATCCTGATTTTTTATCTTTTTATACCTGATACCTGATACATCTTAGCATAGGAAATTACAATATCGACATCAAAATGCTTTTCCATGAGCGCCTTGAGCTGCGTCTCGCTCATCAGCCCACGGGACACTTTGCTTGCACTGCCCTCGTGGTGACGGTCTATCATTGCACGGCTCATGCCATGGGCGATTGACAGTCTGCCGCCGACTTTTAGATGGGCAGCCAACACTGCTATGAGCCGCGCCGGATCGGGAAAGTGGGGAAAGGCATTGTACACCATGCAGCAGTCAAAATCGCACGGAAGCTCCGCCGTCTCCACATCGCCGCAGATAAAGCTTACATTGTCCTGCTTAAACTTTGCTTTTGCAATCGCTATCATTTCCGGAGAAATATCTATTCCCGTAACGGATTCGACCTCACGTTCAAGATAGTCGGGAATGAGCACGCCCGTGCCGCATGCGACATCGAGAACCTTAACGCCGTTTTTTATGCCGCCGTTATCAAGAATAATGCTTATAACTTCATCGTTGCGTATAAGCTCGGCATCCCATGATGAGGCGCGGCGGTCGAAAAATTCGATAATATCCTTTTTATCCATATCAGTCCTCTATCTTCGGATAGCGTTCGGGAATAAGATGCGACTTCATGAGCGCAAAGACGATGGTCGGGATGAAAACGAGTTGGATGACAGTGCCCGGCCAGCTGGTGACGACGCTGCCTGCGATCCATGCGCTCATTGAGTAGCTGCCCCTTGCGAAGATGAGTGCCTTGGCAAGACCGGCAAGCACTCTGCCGCAGACGATTGCGACGATGAGACTGATATAGAGGTCTGCGTATGTACTTTTTGTGCGTACGAGCTTCATCATAAGACCGGCAGCAGTGCCGTAGGCGGCAAGCTCGACCATCATCGACGGCAGAATGGCAACGGGAGGCATACCCGACAGCGCACTTGAAAGTGCCGGACCCGCAATGCCGCACAGCAGGCCGTACTGCCAGCCGCAGATAAGGCCGCAGATGAATACGGGAATGTGCATGGGGCAGAAAATGTTGCCGGCATTCTGAATGCCGTGGAACATGAGCGGGATGACATAGCAAAGCGCTATGCATACTGCCGTAATGATGGATTTCTTGACATTTGACATTTTTTGCATGGTAGTTCTCCTATAAAACTATCTCCGCTGCACACAGAACGCAGCAGATAAATATTGCAAAATAAGAACCGAGAGCCATAGCGCCGTTTTTTCTGTGAGTGCGGTATTTTTCACCCCGATACCCACGAGCCTCCATCGCCATGGCAAGCTCATCGGCCTTTTTGAACGCCGACAAAAAAATCGGAACTATGAGCGGCAGCATTGCGGCGGCTCGCTCGTGCAGTTTGCGACTTTCAAATCTGGCGCCTCTGGCTATCTGTGCTTTTTTGACGGTGTCGGCTTCCTGCAAAAGCGTAGGTATAAACTGAATGGCAACGGAAATTATCATGGCTATCTCGTCCGCAGGAAGCCCGACTAATTTCAGGGGCTTTAACAGTGACTGTATTGCGTGCGTCGTTTCAAGCGGTGGGGTAACGAGTGTAAAAACATTTGCCATAAGCAAAATGACGATGACCCTGAACACAACGTTAAAGCCCTGTACCATGCCGTCTTTTGAAAGGCTTATGATCCACCAGCTCCAAATGGCGTTTTCGCTTGAGAAAAACAGCGCATTCATGATGAATATTAAAACAAAAAACCAAAACATACGCTTTACCGAACCGATGGCGGTCGAAAGCGGAAGCTTTGAAATTATGATAAGTGCCGCCGTAAAGGCGAGTACTAAAGCGTAGCCGATGACACTATGCGCCAGTATCACAACGGCGATGAGCACAATAAAGCAAATGAGCTTTGCCCTTGCATCCAATCTGTGCAATACGCTGTTTCCCGGGATAAACTGCCCCGTCATGCGCTCATTCATCGCTGCCACCGCCCTTCAAAATGCCGTAAACGGCGGAAAACAGCTCGGCGTAGGTGCAAGCGGCGGGGCTGATATCAAATCCCTTTTCCGTCAGCATCAATCCCAACTCACGGCTGCGGCTGACGCCGAGATGCAGCGCACGCATTTTGTCTGCATCGGCAAAAAGCTCCTGCGGCGTACCGTCGGTGACAAGCTCGCCGTTATCTAAAACTATTATGCGGCGTGCGTATTCGGCCATGCAGTCGGCGTTGTGCGATATCATTATTATTGTCATACCTTCGGCATTCAATCCGGTCACGAGATTCAGAAATGCCTCTCTTCCGAGCGGGTCAAGACCGGCTATCGGCTCGTCGAGGATAAGGTATTCCGGCTTTACCGCCAGAACACCGGCGATCGCTATCCTGCGCTTTTCACCGCCCGACATTCCGAGAGGCGAGAGTTTGCACACTTTGTCATAGTCGAACCCGCAGACACTAAGCGCCCATTTGACCCTGTCATGAACCTCATTGTTTGATAGTCCCGAGTGCTTCAATCCGAATGCAACATCTTTTTCAACTGTCTGTTCAAAAAGCTGGCATTCGGGATACTGAAATACTATGCCGAGCTTGCGCCGCAGAACCGAGCGGTCGTAGCTCTTGGCATTGATATCCTCGCCGTCGAGCAAAAGCTGCCCGCCCGATATGGGGATCAGACCTGCAATTGCTTGTATCAGTGTTGACTTTCCGCAGCCCGTGCGTCCCATGATACCGACAAATTCGCCTTTTTCAATTGTCAGCGAGATATTCTTGAGCGCCTTCGTTTCAAACGGCGTCCCGCTGCCGTAGGTGCAGCATACACTTCTTATTTCAATCGACATATTGCCTCCGTCAGCTCTTCGTTGGTAAGCGGGCAGAACGGAAGAACGATGCCCTTTTCCATAAGGTCGTAATACATGCGCACCGGCAGGGGAGGGGTAAGCCCTGTAGATTTCAGCAGTTCAAGGTCGGTGAGCATCTCACGGGGCGATCCGCTTGCAAGCATTTTGCCGTTGTGCATGAAATACACACGGTCGGCAAAGACCGCCTCGTCAATGTAGTGGGTTATCATGACTATCGTCTTGCGCTTTTCTTCGTGCAAACGTTTGATCGCCGAAAGCACCTCACGCCTGCCGTCCGGGTCAAGCATGCTTGTCACCTCGTCAAAAACAAGGATATCCGGCTCGACTGCCAGCACACCTGCCAACGCAACTCGCTGCTTCTGTCCGCCCGAAAGCATGCTTGGCGAGCGCTTTTCGTAGCCTGTCATGTCTACGGCATTGAGTGCCTCCGACACCCGCTTGGGTATCTCGTCATAGCTCACACCGTAGTTTTCAAGGCCGAATGCGACGTCCTCCTCGACTATCGAGGAAACAAACTGCGTGTCGGGGTTTTGAAACACCATGCCCACGGTGCGGCGCAGCTTGACGGTGTTTGCTTCGTCATTTGCGTCAAGTCCGGCAACCGTAAGCTCACCTTTTTGGACTTCCAAAAGGGCATTGAAATGCTTGATGAGCGTTGATTTTCCGCACCCGTTGTGCCCCAAAACGGCGACAAGCTCACCCCTTTTGACCTTGATACTTGCATTGTCGAGGGAGCGCCGGCTGTTCGAGTAGTCGTATGAAAATGTCAGATCTTTTGCAGTAATCATGATATTATCCAACAAATAGTTTAATAAGATTTTAGCAGACTGATTGTGCGCATACAAGCCCCCCGGGGGGATAAAAATCGGCAATACAAAGCGTATTGCCGATATAATTATGAGTTATGCAGATTTTCTGAATTGGAACTTTTCTATAAAGCCTATCAGTTGCCCCGAGAGCAAGACCGTCAGCAGGGAGTAGGCAAGGCGCTTGAGCGGAATGTATGACACGGACAGTGCAAGGACGATAAAGTCCGTTGTCAGGTACACCCACTGAATGCCGATCTTGAACTTTGCTGCTGCCGACATTGCAAGTGCATCGTCACCCGTGGGGGCGGAACCTATCCTTACGCACAGTCCGACGCCGACACCGACAAACAGCGCACCGATTATCGCAGCGGCGAGCGGGTAGTTGGCTATCTCCGGCCAAATGGGGTCAAAGCGCTCAAATATCGCGTAAAACAGCGAAAAGCCGCCTCCGGCAACGACGGAATATGCAATAAACTGCTTTCCAAGCACCTTAAAGCCGATTATGTAGCAGGCGGCGTTGAGAATAAATCCCGAGACCGACGGTGAGATATTAAACCAGTGGTGCAGCAGCAGCGTCAGTCCCAGTACACCGCCCTCGGTGACACCGGAAAACGAGTGGACATTGTAAAGCCCAAAGGCGAGTATCGCACTGCCCAGCAGCGCAAATGCGCAGCTTTTGGGTTTTAACTTGGGTATCAATCGTAACAAAACCTTTCTATTAATATTCGGCAGTGTATCTGCCGTACGTTTTAACCATATCAAGAAGCCTCTCCGCAAGCTCGGGAGTAAGCGCATCGGCCTTGAGCCGCCAGCGCCAGTTGCCGAACTGCGTGCCCGGGGTATTCATCCTCGTGTCAGCACCGAGACCGAGATAGTCCTGCATCTGCGCAATGAACATCGATGCGACCGAGCTCATGCCGCCGCGTATCATGCCCCAATTAAAGCCCTCGGCATCGCTGATGGCAAGGTAGCGCTCGGCAAACTCGACCTCGGCCTTATCCGCCTCATCCCGCCACGCCATGACGGGAGCGTTATCGTGCGTGCCGACATAGCAGGCGCAGTTTTGCGTATACTTATGCGGCAGGTAATTGCTCGGTTCTTTGGGGTCAAACGCAAATTCGAGCACCTTCATGCCAGGTAGCCCCGACTGCTCGAGCAGCTCGTGCACCTCGGGGGTGAGTAACCCCAAATCCTCTGCAATAAAGCCGAGGTCGGAAAACCAGCTCGTGAGCCTGCCGACAAGATCCATGCCCGGGCCTTTGACCCAGCGTCCGACCTTGGCAGTCTCGGCATTAAACGGCACTGCCCAAAAACTTTCAAAGCCGCGGAAGTGGTCAATGCGCAGAATGTCGCAGAGCTTGGACGCACCGTCAACACGGCGAATCCACCAGCCGTATCCGTCACGGTGCATGGCATCATAGTCGTACAAGGGGTTGCCCCAAAGCTGACCGTCTTTGCTGAAATAATCCGGCGGCACGCCTGCGACCTCAACGGGGACATTTTTCTCATCCAGCAAGAAAAACTCCGGGCTTGCCCACACATCGGCGGAGTCCATGGCGACATAGATGGGCATATCGCCGACTATCTTAACGCCGTGCTCGTTCGCGTACTTATGCAGAGCGTCCCACTGCTTAAAGAACAGCAGCTGAATGTACTCAAAAAACTGCACATCCTCGTTTAGAAGCTCGGCGTATTTCCCGACCGCCTCCGGCTTGTGCAGGCGAATATCCTCATCCGGCCAGTCAAACCACGCCTTCATGCCGAAATGGCGCTTGAGCGCCATGAACAGGGCGTAGTCGGGCAGCCAGGATCGATTATCGCTTACAAACTTCTCAAACTCCGCCTTATCTCGCTCGATCCCACGTTCGGCGGCAATTTTTAAGACCTTAAACCGATTTTCGTATATCTTGCCGTAGTCGACAAGCTCGGGATCTGTGCCCCAATCGATGCCGTCAAGTTCGCTTTGTACCAGCAGACCGTCCTCGACGAGCATGTCAAGGTCGATGAAATACGGGTTTCCGGCAAAGCTCGAAAAGCTCTGATACGGCGAGTCGCCGCAGCTTGTAGGCCCGAGCGGGAGCAGCTGCCAGAGACTCTGACCGGCGCTGCTGAGAAAATCGACAAAATTATATGCAGCTCTGCCCATAGTCCCGATACCGTAGGGGGAGGGCAGCGACGATAAATGCAGCAAAATGCCGCAGCATCTTTCCATGGTAAAACCTCGTAAACTTGAATAACAAAATAGCGCTGTGAGCGCATGTATAGTCTACCTGTCGTTTTGAAAATAGTCAAGTAAAGCTCTTGTTATTTGCAGTGTGCTACGTTGCAGATGATCAAAAATATACGAATTACCTCTATGATAAAACTGTCGGCGGTTTATCATGGAGACTAACAAAAAAGCTGCATCTCAGTTATTTACCTGAAATGCAGCTTTTGGATTGGTGCACCGAATGAGGATAAATCCGAACCCTCAACATCTGCCAGAGTGATAGTCTTGGAACCATCCTTATAGTTGAAAGTAAGGATTATCTTGTCCTCATAAAGATACACCGCATTTACAAAGCTGTCGATCAGCCTTTGCCGCTGTTCCCGCTTTGTCACATCAAACTTGCGGAAACGGTAAATGAAAAATGCTATCTGTTCTCTTGTAAGCAGGGGTTTGTGCATTTCTTCCTGCAAAATGCTGACTTCAAGCTGGCTTTTTGTTTCTTCCAACTCGTCCAGCCTTTGCTTGGTGGATGGGGTAAAAATCCCTGCTTGAATAGCGTTGAGCATATTGTTAATACCTTTTTCCGTTTCTGCAAGCTGTTTTTTCAAAAGTGGCAGGTCGGTGCTTTCTTTCTTCTGCAACTCCATCAGCGTATCAATCAGCCGCTCCATGACTTCATCATTCATAATTGCTTTCATGGTATAATTGACAACCAAATCTTCAATCCAGTCTTTCTTGACCGCTTTCTTGTCACAGAGCTTCTTTTTCTTAGTATTCACACAGCGATAATAACGGTGTACTTTCATTGTATGGCTTGTGCCGCTTTCTCCCACCATGAAAGAGCCGCATTTCCCACAGTACAGCTTCGTTGTCAAAAGGTAATCATCCTCGGCTTTGTGACGGGCAGGAGCTTTTTTGTTCTTTGCCAGCCGTTCCTGTACCCGTTCAAACAACTCTTTCGGGACAATCGCCGGAATACCGTCCTCCTTGACTACATCACGATAGCTGTATTCTCCCATGTAACGGCGGTTCTTTAGCAGGTGGTTCATAATATTCAATGTGATTTTCCCGCCACGAATGGAACGCATACCCCGGCTGTTTAACAGATTGACAAGTTCCTGCATGGTCGCACCCTCGCTGTACTTTGTAAACATTTCCAGTACCACCGGGGCGGTCTTGGGGTCGATTTGATAAAACTGCTGTTCGTCAATGTAATATCCCATCGGGACAGTACCGCCATTGTATTTACATTTCAGCGCATTGTCAGTCAGACCTCGAATAACCTTTTCAGAAAGTTCCGCAGAGTAGTATTCTGCATAGCCCTCCAGCATAGCTTCCAGAATAATTCCCTCGCTGCCCTCGGAGATATTTTCCCTTGCGGAAATGACTTTCACACCGTTCTTTTTCAAGAGATTTTTGTAGCGTGCGCTATCATAACGGTTTCGTGCAAAGCGGTCTAATTTCCAGACAAGGACAACATCAAACAAGCCCTTTGCGCTGTCTTTAATCATCTTCTGAAATTCAGGGCGGTTGTCCGTTTTTGCTGATAAAGCCCGGTCAATGTATGTTCCTAAAATCGTGATACCGTTTCGTTCTGCATAATCCTTACATTCTCGCAACTGCCCCTCAATACTTTCTTCTCGTTGATTATCGGAAGAATAGCGGGCGTAGATCACACCTTTCATTTATCCACCTCCATCATTTGAAGAAGCGTCTGCTTTAACTTTTTACTCATTGGCGATTGCGGGTCAAAACACATTTCAATAAACTGCCGCATTTCCTCACTGCCCGTTGCAATTTTAGGGCGGTATTCGTACAGCTTGCCTTGGGGCTTATCCGTCCGGGCAAACAGGTAATCCATAGACACATCAAAATAATCTGCATACTTCACAAGCGTTTCCAAAGACGGAGCAGATTGTCCCTGTTCATAGCGGTTAATGCTGGACTGTTTTACTCCCAGCAAATCCGCCATCTTTACCTGTGACAGTTTCACGCTCTCCCGCAATATCCGCAGACGTTCTCCCAATTCTTTCATAGCTGCGACCTCCCTGTTTTCTCTGTGCTTATTATAACATTTATGCGTTTTATTTTCAATCCGCAATAAGCATAATTATTATGATAAATGCTCGCATAAAGAGCAGAGGAAACAGGGAATGCAGCACCAAAATAAGCGGTCAATCTGACTGTGATGTTACAGCAGACTGAAACCGCTTATTTTTGCGTTTTGCGGGGAATGTGGGTACACATGACCGCAAAACAGGGTTTCCAAAGGGTATCCCTTTGGCACACGACTTTGCTTGCAAAGTGTAGTGTGTTATACGCTCTGTCGGCGTTGCTGCGAAAATGAAGTTGCCGGGGGAGGGCAAGTACATTTGAAGTAGCAAGAAAACAGGGCTGTGGTTGCATGGCGTAAAGCCGCAAATACAGGGCTGGTTTCAGCAGCAGACAGGGCGTATAGGAAAGCCCCCGTCCATCGTCCCACGTCGGACTTCGGGACAAAATGTCCCGAACTTGTGGACACACTCACGAAAAAGCGGGTGGGTTTTTCTCTCAAAATTGAAATGGGCGGGAAGCCATTTTAAGGGCTTTCCCGCCTTGATTGCCTATCAGCAAAGGTAGGCGAAACTGTCAACGGCGGCGCATTTATGCGCCGTTCATCTTGACCGTTGACTGGATCGGCTGGCTTTGCGATTTCCCATCACTTTAATAAATGCGTTTTCTTCTCAATCGTCGCTTTTACGAGCAAAACTGTTTTGGGATTGACAATCAACATTTCGTAAAACTGGCAATACGAAAACCAAAACGGCAACCGCAATAATCCCTATTCCACAAAGTAAAAACCATTTTTCCACACCAATTCGTTCTGCAAAAATACCGGAACACAGCAAACCCAGCGGCATGGCAAAGGACATCACGCTTCCGAGCAATGAGAAAACCCGTCCCAGATATTCTGGTGGAAGCTGCTCTTGAAACAAGGCGTTTTGTACTCCGTAAAATGGAGAAGTTAATCCCATGACTGTACAACAAATTACAAATATAAAAAACGCATTGGTGGGCAGCAAACCGGAAATCGCAATGCTTACCCCCATCACAAGAACCGATAGACCGATTGAAAAAATCCGGTTCTTGAATCCACCCCAAACGCTGAGCAAAATTCCCCCTGCAAGCATACCGCCTGCAAAAGCAATTTCTGCTATGGACGCATGGGTAGGTGTTCCACGAAAGTATCCCATGCTCATTAAAGGGTACAATGCACTGATAGGCATAAAGAAAAACATATATGCCGTTCCAATCCAAAGTAATGCGAACAAACCCTTGTTTTTCTTTAACTCAAAATATCCCTCCTTCATATCCCGGAAAAAGCTGTTTTGGCTTTCGCCTGGGCATATTGGCGGATTTGGAATCGACAGAACCGCAACAACGCCGCAAGCCAGAACTGCGCCGATAATATCCAATAGAATAATCGTGCTTAATGACCAGACACTATATAAGAAAGCGGCAGCGGCTGGGCTGATCAGGGACACGGCGGCCTGCATGGTCTGATTATAACCGGCACATTTGGTTAGCTGGTCTTGCGGAACCATAAGCGGTGTAACTGCGCTGGACGCAGGAGAATGAAAAGCGTTGCCGATACTTCTGACAAATAAGACCAGCATAATGAGCCATATGGGCAGTTCCATAAACACTGAAACGACTGCCAGAAATCCTCCTGTTGCGGCAATCATAAGGTCTGCTCCGATCATCACTCCTTTGCGGCTATGGCGATCCACAAAAGTCCCTGCAAAGGGGCCAATCACAGCTTGAGGAAGAAAGCCCATCAAGGTTGCAATGGATAAGACCATAGCGGAATTTGTTTTTGCTGTGAGATAGAATATAATGGACATTTGCAAAATCCCACTTGTAATGAGAGAAACGCTCTGTCCCGCCAGCATAGTAAAATACTTCTTTTTCCAAAATTTAGTTTCTGTTGTCATATCAATACCTCCTGTTTTTGTCACATACTCTTTTCTGCGCAACAAAAAGCAGATATATGCTCCACTATGGGCATATACCTGCATAACAAAAGGCACGACAAGAAATACTCTATGACAATCATTGTCATAAAGGATTGACCTACGTGTTTCTCTGTACGCACGACAAAAAAGCCCATCACATGGAATGAAAAACCGACTTTTTGTTGTTTATTAGCGTACAAAAATTAACACACGTAAGCCTCCTTTCAACTTCAAACTGATTGTCAGAATATCATATAACAGATAGATTGTCAATCAGTTTGAAAAATTTTTGAAGTGGATTGGTTTGTTTATAACTGAAAATCTAATTTCTTTGAACTTGCAGGGAATGGAATGCTCCGCTTACTTTTTTAGCCCTAACAATTATAATATCTGGAATTTCCTTGTTAAAATAGCATTCTTCATAAAAACCATCAATTACAAAACCAGTGTCAAAACACATATTAAAAATATCCTGCAAAGAACGATGATAGTAACATTGCTTTTGTGGTTGTCCTTCAATCGCAATATCGTAGTAGCTGTGTGGTGTCATGTATTTATCTGTCAGTGTAACAAAGCACGGATGCTGTGTTGCAAATACAAAAACTCCATTATCCTCAATCAAATTGTAAACAGCGGTAAAAAGCGGCTTAATATCGGTAATATCCATGACCGCCATATTTGAAACCGCTTTTGTGAACATCCTGTTTCTTTTTAACGTCTTCATACTGATTTCATTAGTGGCATCTGCTACGTAAAATTCAATTCTATCAGTATTGTGTTTTCTTCGTTTCTTTGCCAGTTCAATCATTTTTTCACCATAATCAAAGCCAACAACTGAAATGCCTTTTTCAGCAAGATATGCCGAATAGTTTCCGTTTCCACACGCAATATCTAAAATATAATCTGAGGAATTGGGATTTAGAAGTTCTGTGACCTTTGGACGGACCACGTTTCTGTGAAAATCATTTGATTCATCACCCATTGTATAATCCCAAAATTCAGCATTTTGATCCCATATCATTTTACTTTCTTCTTTTGAGTATCGCATAATTCCTCCTTCAATTAGAAGTTTTCTATCTATTCAATAGGCAAATTATGTTGTTTCAAAAAGGAAAGTTTATCCCAGTAACCTCTTTGAAATAAAATTTTCCCGTTCACAACATGGAAAAATCCGCAGCCTCTTAATCCTAATGGGTCTCTCCATTCTAAAATTGCCCACTGCCCATCTTCAAATATATTTTCTACAATGGCTGTCATATCAGCTGTGGTAAATTCTGTTGTGAACATTTCTCTGATTGCCTCTATCCCAATCACCGGTTCATTTGTTACCTGATGATTGGTTGCGTTATCATGGTACAGACTCACGATTGCCTCAACATCGTGGTCGTTAAAAGCATCTACCCATTTACATACTACTTCTTTTGGTCGTAACATCATGATTTCCTCCATCTATCTTTGTTTCCTTGCCTGCCAGTTCAATCATTTTCTTCGCCAACTGCTGGAACTGCCCGGCAGTTTCCTCGTCCATCGGAAGAAGCTGCCCGACCCGTCCGGCAATCATAGCGGTCACATCATCCATAGAAAGCGGCTCCTGCTGGTGGTTTTTCATGGCTTCCTGCATAGTTTGGAACATGGCAGCGGTAATGGTTTCTCCCGGCTGCTCGCCGCTGTCCATCTCTTTCTTAATGTCCCGCAGGATAGCAAGGAACACATTCTTGATTTTCTCAATCTCTGCTTCATGGTCGCCCATTTTCTGTGCGTTCAAGAACTGCAAGTCCTGTCTTGCTTCTGCCCGGTGTTCCGGGTGTTCTTTCATCAGATCAGACAGGGAAGCCGTTGCCATTTCAATAAGCTGGTTTCGTGCCATAATGCCCTTTGCCGCTGTGTCCTGAAAATAAATCCGTATCAAATCTATCAGTTTCGGGAAGTTCCTGTGTTCCAGCAAGCGATTTAGGATTTGCACATCCACAGCACCCGTCACAAGCCCTTTGACTGCTCCCTCGGACAAGCCCAGCTCGGATATATCATAGCTTTTGCGGACGCTGATATTGGATAGCCCCAGTATATAGTCGGTGGACACCTTAAATTCCTTTGCCACACCAATGAGAATATCGCTGCTGACTGTCCTTGTTTCGCCGCTGACAATGCGGCTCAGCTGGGAAGCGGAAACGCCGATCTTCTCTGCAAGTTCTTTTTGTTTGATTTTGTTTCCGTTGCATAGGTCAGAAATCCTCTGTCCGGGTGTTCCGGGTAAAGCCATAGTATGCACCTCCTCCGTATAACTCTATTATACAGCAAAATTGCAAAAATGCAATTTTAAAAGTGTAAACTTCACAGAAATGCAATTCTCGCAAAATTCCGAGGATTGCATTTTTTTCGTGTAGACTTAGGGTAGTTCATCGATGAGCTGCACCTTGAAAACAGAATGACCGTCCGAAAAAGGAATATTTCTCCCGGCGAAGTATCGCATTTGCGTACCAACGGAGAACACACGCCGCAGAAATGGGGCAGGAAGCCTTTTCGGGGAAAACGGCAATCAGACAAAGCGGAGGACACACATGGAAAACAATCTCAAAAAGCTGCCGCCGTTGGAGCGCAAGCCGGACGGCTCTCTGTACCGCATGACCCCAGCACAGCGGAAACGGGCAAACGCCTTGATTCGCCGGGAATGTTGCAGCTATGACAGCGGCAACTGCATTGTGCTGGATGATGGCGATACCTGTATCTGTCCGCAGACGATTTCTTTCTCGGTCTGCTGCAAGCATTTCCGCTGGGCTGTCCTGCCGCTGGATCGGACGCTGGAAGCAGAGATTTTCCGGGATAAGGACACAAAACGGTGTATTGTCTGCCGGAGAGCTTTTGTTCCCGGCTCTAATCGGGCGAAATACTGCCCGGATTGTGCCGTCAGCGTTCACAGGCGGCAGAAAGCAGAAAGTGAACGGAAAAGGAGGGCGTGCGTGGACAATTAGGGGCGAAAAAATCCTGTATTTATGGGGCTTTCCGAACACCAAACCAGGGCAGGTGGTATTCTTTATCGCTAACTCTCAAAACAGGGCTTCTAATTGTCCATAAGACACTATGACGAAGTTTATCTATCACTACCAACAGGAACGGGCGCAGAGCTTCACCCAGCTTCCCAATTTCCTGTTTGAAGCACCAACCTATCAGCCATTATCCAATGAAGCAAAGCTGCTGTACGCCTTTATCCTGCGCCGGGCAGACCTATCCCGCAAAAATGGATGGGCTGACGAGTACGGACGGATTTACCTGTACTATCCCATCTGTGAGGTAGTGGGCCTGCTTCACTGTGGGCGGCAAAAGGCAGTCAACACCCTGCGGGAATTACAGTATGCAGAGCTGATCGACATCAAGAAACAGGGCTGTGGAAAACCCAACCGCATTTACCCAAAATCCTATGAGGGCAGTTCCAATCTCTGACTTCTTGAATTTCCATTTTGGTACGCCGGAGAGCTGAAAACCGTACTTGACGAGTACAAAAATCAGCCCTCTTGGAGTACCGAAATCGGACGGTATAGAAATACAGAGATTAAAATGATTTATTTATATCGATTCCATTCCAATCCTATCAGAGCTATTTGGGGCGGGATTTTCCTTGTGGAAAACCCCGGGAACGGAAGGGAAAGGAACGAGGAAAGGAGTTTATGGCACAACACGCAATTTTGCGATTTGAAAAGCACAAGGGCAACCCGGCAAGACCGCTGGAAGCCCATCACGAAAGGCAAAAGGAACAGTACGCCAGCAATCCCGACATTGACACCAGCCGGAGCAAGTACAATTTCCACATTGTCAAGCCGGAGGGCAGGTACTACCACTTTATACAGAACCGTATTGAACAGGCAGGCTGCCGTACCCGTAAGGACAGTACTCGGTTTGTCGATACGCTGATTACCGCCAGCCCGGAGTTTTTCAAGGGCAACCCCCCAAAGGAGATACAGGCGTTTTTTCAGAGGGCGGCTGACTTCCTCATTAACCGGGTAGGCAAAGAAAATATCGTGTCGGCGGTGGTACACATGGACGAAAAAACACCCCATCTGCATTTGGTCTTTGTTCCACTGACGCAGGACAACCGGCTGTGTGCAAAGGAGATTATTGGGAACAGAGCCAACCTCACAAAGTGGCAGGACGATTTTCACGCCTATATGGTGGAGAAATATCCAGACTTGGAGCGTGGAGAAAGTGCCAGCAAGACAGGCAGGAAGCATATTCCCACCCGGCTGTTCAAGCAGGCGGTCAATCTCTCCAAACAGGCAAGAGCTATTGAAGCCACGCTGGACGGCATTACCCCGTTCAATGCAGGGAAGAAGAAAGAGGAAGCCCTCTCCATGCTGAAAAAGTGGTTTCCCCAGATGGAGAATTTCTCCGGGCAGCTCAAAAAATACAAGGTCACGATAAGTGACCTGTTAGCTGAAAATGAAAAGCTGGAAGCAAGAGCCAGAGCCAGTGAAAACGGCAAGATGAAAGACCGTATGGAACGGGCGAAGCTGGAAAGCGAACTACAGAACATTCAGAAACTTGTTGACCGTATCCCGCCGGAGGTGCTGGCGGAATTGAAACGGCAACAGCGACACACAAAGGAAAGGTGATTGATTATAAGCAGATTTTTACGCCGCCCCTATGCGGCATTGTACCTTGACAACTGAATAAAGAAAGGCGAGCTATGGCAGAAAAGCACTCGGACAAAATCCCACAGTATGAGATAAATGCCCTTGCCCGGTGCTTGCTTCCCGAAATTCAGAAATTCTTTGCCAGCCCGGAGGGGCAGAAAGAATTTGAAGAATGGAAAGCACAGAGGGCAAAGGAAGCAGAACAACATAAAAGCGTATAACAAAAGCGGCGGTATCGTTATGATACCGCCGCTTTTGCTTTAGCATAGATATACTAAAAATCCGAATCCGTCCCCGATTGGAACCGGGTTCGGATTATCATGGTCTGGTGCGGGTAACAGGGGTCGAACCTGCACGCCTCTCAGCACGAGAACCTAAATCTCGCATGTCTGCCAATTCCATCATACCCGCCGATGTTCAGTTGTTAGGTGTCCACCCCGATAAGATACAGCATATTCGTGTCAAAGTCAAACAAAAGCAGCGAAAAATTATACGAATACCTGTCAAACAGCTTACTGTCATCCGCGGGGTCGACCGCGTCCGAGTGCCGGTCATGGAACAGGTAGCAGCCGTTTGTTATCCCGGGGATGCTTATCTCGTCGTCAAAGCCGCCGTAGACCACATGCTGCATGTTATCGCTCAACGGAAACGCCGTCCAAGACTTAATGCCCTCAAGCGCAGAGTCAGAAACATCAGAGCAATCAAAGCTGACAAAAAGCACTCCGTCACCGTGGAAGCCGCCGTGGCTGTCCTGCGAGGAAACGACCTTGGCTTCAGAAATGTCAACTCCGCCGAGGCTATTAACATAGTCATTATAATCGCTTTTGCCACAGCCGACAAGCAGCAGCGCAAGACAGATAAAAAGTGCGCACAGCTTTTTCATGGCAAAACCTCCGACACTCTGTTGACCCATAATAGCACAATCTAAAAATTTTTGTCAATGCGGGATGAAAGTTTATTTAAAGCAGACAATTGACTTTTCTCGTCACGAATTCTATTATTATCTCGTTCTCATTGCGTTTCAAAGGAGAAAGAGAAATGATAGCCGCATTGATAAATGCCATCGGAATAGTGATAGGCGGCACGCTGGGAACGCTGTTCAGAGGCAGGATAAGCGATAGATTTACAAATACGCTCATGGCAGCAATGGGACTTGTCATCATCGGCTTAGGCGTGCAGGGCGCTGTGTGCTCGAACAATACGCTATGTGTCGTCGTGAGCATGGCGCTCGGCGCAATTATTGGCGAGCTTTTGCATATAGACCGCTTTCTTGACGGTGTCGGAGATAAGGCCATGAACCTGTTCAAGGACAAGAAGTTTGCAGACGGACAGTTTTCCGAGGGATTTATCAATGCCTCAGTGCTGTTTGTGACAGGCGCTATGGCCATCCTCGGCTCTATCGAAGCGGGAATCAACCAAAACTACAGCATTCTCATAACCAAAACCGTCATCGACACAGTCGTTGCCGTGACGATGTCTTCAGCCATGGGCGTGGGTGTCGTGTTCTCATTTGCACCCGTGCTCATATGGGAGGGGCTTCTCACGCTGCTTGCGGGCGTTGTTTCGCCGGTACTCGGCGCTGAGGTCATAACAGAGCTATCGGCAGTCGGCGGAGTGGTGTTCATCGGTATGGGCATCAATATGACCGGCATCACCGACCGCAAGATAAACATTTCAAATCTCATTCCGGCACTCATCATACCGATAATCTATATGCCGTTTTCCGCATGGCTAGGAGGTCTGTTTTAATGGGAAAGAATAAATATACCCTCGCAGTGCTCGGAGCGGGAACGCTCTGGGGCTTCATGGGCTTTTTCCGCAGAACGCTCGACACGATGGGGCTGTCGGCCTCAAACTGCATAGCCGTCAGAGGAATTTTTGCGGCGCTGCTGTTCGGCATCGCAATGCTCATCACCGACCGCAAGGCATTTAAGGTGAAGCTGCGTGATGCTTGGTGCTTTTTGGGCAGCGGCATAGTGTCGCTTCTGTTGTTCAGCCTGTGCTACTTCAAGGCCATGGATTATATGAGTCTGTCAAACGCCGCAATTTTGCTTTACACCGCACCGTGCTTTGTCATCCTGTTCTCGGCGCTGCTGTTCAATGAAAAGATAACTGCGAGAAAGCTTGCTGCTATGCTAATCGCATTCGCCGGATGCTGCCTTGTCTCCGGCATCGGCACGGGCAGCAAGATAAGCACGACCGGCATCCTGTTCGGCCTCGGCTCTGGCATCTGCTATGCACTGTTCAGTATATTCAGCCGTTTCGCCATCAACCGTGGCTACTCGACCTTTACGATAAACTTCTACACCTGCCTGCTTGCGGGACTTGGCGCACTGATAGTCGGCGGGGTAGAGCTTGTCCCCATCATCACATCGACCGTGCCGAACTTTTTGTTTGCAGCCGCGACGGGACTTGTGACCTGCTTTTTGCCGTATCTGTGCTATACATACGGCCTGACCGGATTAGAAAACGGCAAAGCGTCGATCATGGCATCGATAGAGCCGGTCGTTGCGACGCTGTGCGGCATATTCATCTATCACGAGGCGCTGACCGCAATGAGCGCCGTCGGCATCCTGCTCGTCCTCTCGGCGATAGTTCTTTTAAATCTAAAATCGAAAACCGCATAAAAAAACTCCCGTCAATGGGGCGGTGGTCGTAAAACAGTTAACAGCCACAGTAGTTTTGCACTGCTGTGGCTGCTCTTGTATCTTATCCTGTTATATGATAATATGGGGCCGACAAGATATACAAATCTGGAGTTGCAGAGGTGAATCCATTGAAAGAAGATGTATATCAAACTCCTTGCGGAACAATTCACTATTGGGTAAGTATTTTAAGTCTGGATGCAATCACGCTCGTTTTTCTTCCGGGACTGACCGCCGACCATAGATTGTTTGACAAACAAATTGAGCATTTTGGCAGAAAGTATAACATTGTCGTATGGGATGCACCGGGACACGCAACTTCATGGCCGTTTCAGTTCGACTTTGACCTGTTCGACAAAGCCAAGTGGCTAAATGAAATTTTAGAGCGAGAGAAAATCGTAAAACCTGTAATTGTCGGCCAGTCAATGGGTGGATATGTGGGTCAAGCTTTTGCGCAGCTTTATCCGGATCAACTGAAAGGTTTTATTTCTATTGACTCTGCACCGTTGCAAAGAAAATATGTGACGGCAGCTGAACTTTGGCTTTTGAAAAGAATGGAGCCAGTATATGCTCACTATCCGTGGAAACTGCTTTTGAAATCAGGTACTGACGGTGTTGCTACTTCTGATTACGGCAGAAATCTGATGCGAGAAATGATGTTGGTTTACGATGGAAATCAGAAACGTTATGCACAAATTGCCGGGCATGGCTTTCGTATCTTGGCAGCAGCGATAGAAAAGAATTTTCCATATGAAATCAAATGTCCGGCTTTGTTGATATGCGGCACACAGGATCATGCTGGTTCATGTATACGGTATAATAAGGCGTGGCATCGAGATACACAAATTCCTTTGCAATGGATTGAAGGAGCGGGTCATAATTCCAATACAGATAAGCCAGAACTGATAAACGCCTTGATAGAGGAATTTCTTACAAACATCTAATTAATGAAGCGAACAACCGAAAACTTCCAGTTTGCCGGGATGCTGTAAAATACTTTCCGGGCAAAAGGGCGCACTTCTATACTCTCCTGTCGGGAGTATCGTCATCCTGCCGAGCTTCATTCGACCTCGGCAGAAAAACTGTATGACCGAGGATGTTGCGTCACTTTTTTCCGTCAAGGTGGCTACACCCCCTTGCGCCGCTAAAGCGGCTATCCCCTGTGAACTTGCTGGCGGCGAACGGTTTGTTAAAACCGTTCGCCGCCAGCAAGTTTAAATTATGTGTAGAAAACAATCCTCCGTATGATTGCAACCATGCGGAGGATTCACTGTTTTATGAACACCGCTCTATTGTCGGGAGCTTTTTAGTTTAAGTCTTACTTTTTGAAGCTGTCCTTGAGTGCAACGGCACGGTTAAACACAAGATGCTCAGGAGTCGAGTCCTTGCTGTCAACACAGAAGTAGCCCATGCGCAGGAACTGGAACTGTGCCGGGGCGACTGCGTTTTCAAGCATTTTCTCGATCTTGCAGCCGTGGAG
This sequence comes from Bacillota bacterium, assembly GCA_022784505.1. GTDB lineage: Bacteria > Bacillota > Clostridia > Oscillospirales > Oscillospiraceae > F23-B02. The sequence continues at coordinate 4,082 of JALFUQ010000014.1, read as the reverse complement.
CACTTCAAGAGAGTTGGGATTCATGCACTTGATGTAATCCTTATCGGCGGCATCGGGATCCTCGTCGCTGAACAGATTGCTGTAAAGCCTTACCTCAGCGTCGGCGCAATTGTTTGCATCGACCCAGTGGATGGTCGCGCCCTTGACCTTGCGGCCGTCGGCAGGGTCGCCGCCGCGGCTCTCGGGATCGTAGGTACAAAGTATCTCGGTGACATTGCCGTCTGCATCCTTGACGCAGCCTGTGCATTTGATGAGATATGCACCCTTGAGACGGCACTCAAGGCCGTTGAGGTACAGGCGCTTGTACTTGGGAACGGGCGTTTCAAGGAAGTCGTCGGCCTCAATGTAGAGGTTTCTCGAGAAGCTGACCTCACGGGTGCCCGCCTCGGGGTCGTTGGGGTTATTCTCAACGCTCAGAAGCTCGCTCTTGCCTTCGGGGTAGTTGGTTATCGTGAGCTTGACGGGGCGCAGAACTGCCATTGCACGCTGGGCGTGCTCGTTTAGATCATCGCGCAGGCAGTGCTCAAGGAAGGAATACTCGATGGTGCTGGGGACCTTATTCACACCGATGCGCTCGCAGAAGCTGCGGATAGCGGTGGGCGTGTAGCCGCGGCGGCGCAGACCGCACAGGGTCGGCATGCGGGGATCATCCCAGCCGGAGACAATGCCTTCCTCGACGAGCCGTCTTAACTTGCGCTTACTGAGCACGGTGTAGTTGATGCCGAGTCTTGCAAACTCAATCTGACGGGGCTTGGACGGCACGGAGACATTGTTGATGACCCAATCGTACAGCGGGCGGTGATCCTCATACTCGAGCGAGCACAGCGAGTGGGTGATACCCTCAAGTGCGTCCTGAATGGGGTGGGCAAAGTCGTACATCGGGAAGATGCACCACTTTGTTCCCTGACGGTGGTGCTCTATGTAGCGGATGCGGTAGAGCACGGGGTCACGCATGTTGAAGTTGCCGGAGGCAAGGTCAATCTTTGCGCGCAGGGTGTACTTGCCCTCGGGGAACTCGCCGTTTTTCATGCGCCGGAAAAGATCAAGGCTCTCCTCGATAGGTCTGTCGCGATAAGGACTGACCGCGGGGCGGGTAGTATCGCCTCTATATTCCTTAAACTGCTCGGGCGTGAGCTCGCAGACATAGGCAAGACCTTTCTTTATAAGCTCAATGGCATATTCATATGTCTGCTCGAAGTAATCCGAGCCATAGAAAAATCTGTCGCCCCAGTCGAAACCAAGCCAGTGGATATCCTCCTGAATGGCATCGACATACTCGGTGTCCTCCTTGGCGGGGTTGGTGTCATCCATGCGCAGGTTGCACAGACCGCCGTACTTCTCGGCAGTGCCGAAGTCGATGATCAGTGCCTTGCAGTGACCTATATGCAGATAGCCGTTGGGCTCGGGCGGAAAACGGGTGTGCACCTTCATGCCGGCAAAGCGTCCGCCCTCGGCGATATCCTCATCTATAAAATTCTCAATAAAATTCTTGCTTATCTCGTCCATGTGTATATGCTCCTGTAAAAAATCTGGCATATTGGAATTATAAACGATAATTGTGGTAATTACAACAATAAAGTGTTATAATAACTGCTAAAATGGAGAAAAAAGAGGTGAGTGCGTTATGAGTGCTAATTTTGATATACTCATAGTCGGAGGCGGTCCTGCGGGAATTTCTGCGGCGCTGACGGCGGTTAACCGTGGTAAAACGGTTGGAGTTATCGCAAACCCACCGGAGACGAGCAAGCTTTACCTTGCCGAAAGCATTACAAATTACCCGGGTATGGATGGCAGCGGTGCGGAGATAATGCAGAAAATGCGCAGCCAGCTTGAGAATAGCTCGGCGCAGCTTATCCCCGGCAAAGCTCTGAGCGTCATGTCATTGGGTAAGACAATCGGCGTTGCCGTAGGAAACGATTTTTATGAAGCACTTTCCGTCATCATTGCTACCGGCATTAGCCGCAGACCGCTGTGCGAGGGTGAGACGAAATTCCTCGGCAGGGGAGTGAGCTACTGCGCCACCTGCGACGGAATGCTTTACAAGGGCAAAAAGGTTGCTGTCCTCGGTGAGGGCGAGGAATCGGAAAAGGACATTGCGTTTTTGCGTGATATCGGCTGCGATGTCTCCGCTTTCTCCGGCAAGGGCAAAATTGAGATACTTGGCGATAAAAAGGCCGACACGCTAGTTGTTAACGGAGAGACGGTTAAAACAGATTGCATATTCATCCTCAAAGAGACTCTTTCAGCCGAGAGCTTAGTCAACGGCATCGAAAGCGAAAGAGGCATCATAAAAGCCGATCGCTCCGGCAAAACTAACATAAACGGCGTTTTTGCCGCCGGAGACTGCACGGGCGCACCGTATCAGCTTGCAAAGGCAGTCGGCGAGGGCAATATTGCTGCGCTTGCCGCAGTTGATTATATAAGTAAACTGTAACAAAGGAGATATATATCATGGCTATTATGCATCTTACAAAGGACAATTTTGATTCCGTCACTTCCTCCGGCCTCGTGCTGGTCGACTTCTGGGCAACTTGGTGCGGACCCTGCCGCATGCAGGCACCTATCCTTGAGGAGCTTGACAAGCAGCTTAACGGCAAGGTCAAGATCTGCAAGCTGGATGTCGATGATGAGCCTGCTATCGCTCAGCGCTTCGGCGTTATGAGCATCCCAACGCTCATGGTATTCCGCAACGGTGAGATGATAAGCAAGGAAGTCGGCGTGCACACGGTCGAGCAGCTTATGACAATGCTGGGATAACTACTTAAATTAATTGTTGCAATTATATCAGCACCCGTATATAATACGGGTGCTAACGCTTTAAAAAAGGAGATAATTATGTCTGACTATATTCTTAGCTGCTGCTCGACAGCGGATCTTTCAAAGGAACATTTTGACGCAAGAGAAATTAAATATGTATGCTTCCACTATTTCCTGAACGGTGAGGAGCGTCTTGACGATCTCGGCCAGTCCATCCCGTTCGATGAGTTTTACAAGCTGATGGCAGAGGGCGCCGAAACCAAGACCGCGCAGGTCAATGTCGCAGAGTACATAGACCACTTCAGACCCTACCTCGACGAGGGCAAGGACATTCTGCATGTGACCCTTTCATCCGGCATTTCCGGCACCGTCAACTCCGCACGCACCGCAGCCGAGATGCTCAAGGCAGAGTACCCCGACAGAAAGATATATATCGTTGACTCTCTCGGCGCATCCTCCGGCTACGGACTTATCATGGACACACTCGCCGATATGCGTGACGAGGGTAAGAGCATCGATGAGCTTCATGATTGGATAGAGGCAAACAAGCTCCGCCTGCATCACTGGTTTTTCTCCACCGACCTTACCTTCTACGTCAAGGGCGGCAGGATCACCAAAGCGGCCGGCTTCTTCGGTACCATGCTCAGCATCTGCCCGCTTCTCAACATGGATGACGGCGGCCACCTCATCCCCAGAGATAAGATCCGCACAAAAAAGCGCGTCATCAAGGAGATAGTCGAAAGGATGAAGGAGCACGCTCAGAACGGACTTGACTATTCCGGCAAGTGCTATATCTCCATGTCCGCATGCCTCGAGGACGCTCAGGCGGTTGCATCGCTCGTTGAGGAGAGCTTCCCCAAGCTCAACGGTAAGGTCGTTATAAATAATATCGGCACGACCATCGGCAGCCACACCGGCCCGGGCACTGTCGCGCTGTTCTTCTGGGGCGACGAGCGCAAGGAATAATCTTGACAAATCGGCGATAGGATAATATAATTTTCAAAAGTCAACAGCTTTGATAAGCAGGAGTAGGCGATACGCTTCGTTCAGAGAGAAAACGGTTGGTGCAAGTTTTCCGAAGCCTTGCCGAAGGTCGGCTTTGAGCTGCCGTGCAGAATAAAGTAAGCACGGTCGGGAGCTCCCGTTACAGAGCCCATGAGAGCCGCATTTTGCGGAATTCAGGTGGTACCACGCATATAATTGCGCCCTGAGTGATCAGGGCGCTTTTTCTTTTTAAGGAGGCAGTTATGAAAGAAATAACCAAGGTGTATGACCCGAGTACGGTCGAAAAGAGAATATATGATATGAGGCAGACCGGCGGTTAC
>JALFUQ010000017.1 GCA_022784505.1 Bacillota bacterium | reverse complement strand
GTGTATCTCTTGTTTGGCTTCCCTTTTGGCATAAAGCAACACCCCATTCGTTAGTAGTATACCATACTGTCTAACAAATGGGGTGCTGTTCACGTTTGATTGAGAACTTTTTTATTATCTATCTTCACCTTGCTCTTGTTGAAACTTCCTCAGTGAGCTTTTCGACGAAGCTTTCGACGCTCATTGCGCCCTCGTCGCCGCCGGAGCGGGTACGCACGGAGATGGTGCCGTTTTCCGCTTCCTTGTCGCCGACGATGATCATGTAGGGGATCTTCTGGCTCTGCGCCTCGCGGATCTTGTAGCCGATCTTCTCGTTGCGAAGGTCAGTCTCCACGCGGAAGCCGAGCTTATCAAGACGCTTTGCAATGGACTTTGCGTAGTCATCGACACGGTCGGTGATGGGCATGACCTTGACCTGAACGGGAGCGAGCCAAGTCGGGAACGCACCGGCAAAGTGCTCGGTGATAACGCCTATAAAGCGCTCGATAGAGCCGAACACGACACGGTGGATCATGGCGGGACGGTGCTTTTCACCGTCAGCACCGACATACTCGAGCTCAAAGCGCTCGGGCAGCTGCATGTCAAGCTGGATAGTGCCGCACTGCCATGTACGGCCGAGCGAGTCCTGGAGATGGAAGTCGAGCTTCGGACCGTAAAACGCGCCGTCGCCCTCGTTGACTATGTACTTCTTGCCCATCTCAGTGATGGCTTCCTTGAGGGTGTTCTGCGCAAACTCCCAGTCGGCCTCGTCGCCCATGTGGTCGTCGGGCATGGTGGAAAGCTCGATCTCATACGGCAGGCCGAACAGCGAATAGACCTCGTCAAAGAGCTTGACAACACCCTTAATCTCGTCCTTCATCTGATCCCAAGTCATGAAGATGTGCGCATCGTCCTGTGTGAAGCAGCGGACACGGAACAGGCCGTGCAGAGCGCCGGACAGCTCGTGGCGGTGGACAAGGCCGAGCTCTCCCACGCGAAGCGGCAGGTCGCGATAGGAGTGCGGCTCGGACTTGTAAACGAGCATGCCGCCCGGGCAGTTCATGGGCTTAATGGCATAATCCTCGCCGTCTATCTGCGTGGTATACATGTTCTCCTTGTAGTGGAACCAGTGGCCGGAGGTCTCCCACAGCTGGCGGTTTAGTATCATCGGGGTCGAGACCTCGACATAGCCGTATCTCTTGTGGACCTCGCGCCAGTAGTCGATAAGCGTGTTTTTGAGCACCATGCCCTTTGGCAGGAAGAACGGGAAGCCGGGGCCCTCGTCGGTGAGCATGAAGAGACCCAGCTCCTTGCCGAGCTTACGGTGGTCACGCTTTTTGGCTTCTTCAATTCTTGCAAGGTAAGCGTCAAGCTCGTCCTTCTTCATGAAGCAGGTGCCGTAGACACGCTGGAGCATCTTGCGGTTGGAGTCGCCTCTCCAGTATGCGCCGGTGCAGGAGGTGAGCTTTATCGCATTACCCTTGACGCGGCCGGTGGAGTCCAGATGCGGGCCTGCGCACAGATCGGTGAAGTCGCCCTGCTTATAAAAGCTTATAACAGCGTCCTCGGGCAGGTCATTTATAAGCTCGACCTTGTAAGGCTCGTCGCGCTCTTCCATGAACTTAAGCGCCTCCTCGCGGGGCAGCTCAAAGCGCTCGAGCTTAATTTTTTCCTTGCAGATCTTGCGCATTTCGGCCTCGATCTTCTCAAGTATCTCGGGCGTGATGGCAAACGGTGCGTCAAAGTCATAGTAAAAGCCGTTTTCGATGGCAGGACCGATAGCGAGCTTTACCTCGGGGTAAAGGCGCTTTACGGCCTGCGCAAGAATGTGGCTCGTGGTATGACGATAGGTGTTCTTAAATTCGGGATTTTCAAAGGTGTACTTATTCTCGTCCATAATGCTCCTCCTATACAAAAGCGCCCCTGACGCGTTGCGTCAAGGGCGTAAAAACTTACACGGTCCCACCTTGATAGGTACTCATCCTGCATTTAACGCATGCGAAACGGAAGCACATTTCCTTGCTTCGGCTCGGGAGTGGTCGCTTTACGGTCTGGGCATAAGAAGCTTGCAGCCGGGGCTTCTCTCTCTGCGATGCTTGCGCCTGCGTTCTCCGTCACTGCTGATTTTTACATTATATCACTCTTTTTCGCCGCTGTCAATCGCTGAATGAGCTTTACTATCTCAACTATGGGTATCACGCAGAAACCAAGGCCGATAGCGATAGCGTACTCGCCGAGCTCAACGCTCATAAAGCCGAAGGCTCCGGCAAGAAGCGGCACCTCGCACACGACGGTCGTCAGCAGCAACGAGCCCACGGCGGCGCCGATGAGCATGATATTTTGGCCGGGCAGCTTAAAGATGCTGCCGCGCTGCGAACGCATGTTAAACGAGTGGAATATCTCCGCCATGGACATAGTGAGGAACGCCATCGTCATGCCGTCAGGGCTGTCGGCTATCTCCCACACGCCGCTTTCGATGAAGTGGCCGATGAAATACGATGCAAGCGTCAGCGCCGAAACCAAAAGTCCCTGATACGCGATATCAACACCCATACCACCTGCGAATATGCCTGCGCTTGCAGACCTGGGCTTGCGGCGCATGATATCGGGCTCTGCCTTTTCCATGCCGAGCGCCAGCGCCGGGAAGCAGTCGGTGACAAGGTTTATCCACAGCAGATGCACGGGCTTTAAAATGGTAAAGCCGAGCAGAGTTGCCGCAAAAATGCTTATGACCTCGCTCATGTTCGAGCCCAGCAGGAACTGGATGGCCTTGCGGATATTATCGTAAATGCGTCTGCCCTCTTCAACAGCGCCGACGATGCTTGCAAAGTTGTCGTCGGCAAGCACCATGTCGGCGACATTTTTCGTAACATCAGTGCCGGTGATGCCCATGCCTACGCCGATATCGGCGCTTTTGATGCTGGGCGCATCATTCACACCGTCGCCGGTCATGGCGGTGACATAGCCTGCGCCGCGCCATGCGTTGACTATCCTCGTCTTGTGCTCGGGCTGAACTCGGGCGTAGACGCTGATATCCCTGAAGCAGGCTTCAAACTCGGCATCGGACATCTGCGAAAGCTCAGAGCCGGTTATAGCCCTGTCGCCGTCGCGCAAAATTCCAAGCTCCTTTGCGATGGCAACTGCGGTGTCTATATGGTCGCCGGTTATCATAACAGCACGCACGCCTGCGCCCACGCACTCGTCGATTGCGGCCTTTACCTCGGGGCGGACGGGATCGATCATGCCGGTGAGTCCCACAAAGCACAGGTCGCGCTCGAGCTCATCCGGCTCGAAGCTTTCCGGTTCACTCTCCCACACGCGCATTGCGCAGGCGAGAACTCGCAGAGCCTTGTCGGCCATTGCCTTGTTTGCCTCGGCGATAGACTGCCGGTATTCATCCGTCATCGGCACGGCCTCGCCGTTTTTCATGTAATGGGTACACCTGTCGATTATGACATCGGGTGCTCCCTTTGTGTACTGCACAACGCCGTTATGTGCAAGATGCACAGTACTCATCATCTTGCGGCCGGAATCAAAGGGTGCCTCGCCGCAGCGGGGGAAATCCTCTTTGAGGGCCGTCTTGTTGTGGCCGAGCTTATTTGCCCAGACAACGAGCGCAGCCTCGGTCGGCTCGCCGGTAACAACACCGTCGGAGTCGATCTCGGCATCGGAGCACAGCGCCATAGCCTTGGAGATGAGATCATTGTCCTCGCCGAAGAAGTCGACGACCGTCATCTTATTCTGAGTCAGTGTGCCGGTCTTATCCGAGCAGATAATCTGCGCACAGCCGAGGGTCTCGACCGCCGTAAGCTTGCGGATGATGGCGTTGCGCTTTGACATATTTGTAACGCCGATGGACAAAACGACCGTCACTACCGCCGCCAAGCCCTCGGGAATTGCGGCAACGGCAAGGGATACGGCGATCATGAAGGAATTGAGGACTGTCTCAAAATCAAATCCGCCTGCGCGTACAAGCTGGACTGCAAACACTGCGGCGCATATGCCGAGCACTAGCCATGTCAGCACCTTGGATAGCTGCGTGAGCTTTATCTGCAAGGGGGTCTGCCCCTCTTGAGCGTTTGCCAGCGCATCGGCTATCTTGCCCATCTCGGTCTGCATGCCGACGGCGGTGACTATCATCGCGCCGCGGCCGTACACAACGGTCGAGCCCATGTACGCCATGTTTTTGCGGTCGCCGAGCGGCACGTCGGCGCTGTCGGTTAAATTAATTGCATCAATGAATTTTGACACCGGCACCGACTCGCCCGTGAGGGCGGCCTCCTCAATTTTGAGGCTTGCGTTTTCGATTATTCTGCCATCGGCGGGAACAGCGTCGCCCGCTTCGAGCAGCACCACATCACCGACGGTAAGATCCTCGCTGCGCACGGAGATAATTTTCCCGTTACGCAGCACCTTGCTCGTGGCAGCCGACATTTCCTGCAGCGCCTCTATCGCTTTTTCCGCCTTGTTCTCCTGATAAACGCCCAAAACGGCGTTCACCACGACAACTGCGAGAATGATGATGACATCGGCAAAGCTCTCGTCCTGCGTTATCGCAAGCACACCGCTTATCGCAGCAGCGACCAACAGAATGATTATCATGGGGTCGGCAAGCTGCTTTAAAAGCTGCTTGATTATCGAATCCTTCTTGCCCTCGGCAAGCTTGTTTTTGCCGTGCTCGGCAAGGCGGCGCTCGGCCTCCTTTTCCGTCAATCCGTTTGCATCGGAGGAAAGCTCCGATATAACTGTCTCGGCATTTTCACAGTAAAATTTCATTCAAGTACCTCCCTGAATTTCGTTGCCCTTGCCCATTATAAGTCCCTCGGCCTTGAGCTCCATTATGATCAAAAGGCCGATTGGCAGTGCAAACATTCCTATGCCGCCGGCAAGCTTGAGGCCGACCCACAGGCACAAAAGAGTTGCAAGCGGATGCAGTCCCACCTGCTTGCCGACTATCTTCGGCTCTGCGTACTGGCGCACGACGATGACGACCGCCCACAGCACCGCGAGTCCGATGCCGACGCCGAGTTGTCCCTGCAAGAGCTTGATCGCCGCCCACGGCGCGAGCACAAGTCCCGAGCCGACAATAGGCAGAATGTCGAACACCGAAATCAGCAGCGCAATTACAAGCGCGTTGTCAACGCCGATGATGAGAAGTCCGACGGTTATCTGCGCAAAGGTCATGAGTAGAATAAGCAGATACGACTTGAGGTATTTGCCCACGATGACGCCCAGCGCGCGCTTTGCCGTGCGCACGATGGTCTGCGCCTTTTCCGGCAGCACGCCGAGCACGGCTTTCGATATCCCGTCATAGTCAAGTGCGAAGAATATCGACGCTATGATACAGATGACCGTTGCCAGGAAGAAATTCGGCAGCCCTGCGCCGATGGCGGATATCCAGCCGAGCACGGTGACGGAGAAGTTCATGACCGCACTGCTGAAGGTGGACATGACATCCGGCAGCGCCGCCTCGACACTTGAGCGCAGCTCGGGGTTATAGCGCTCAAGCTTATTGAGCGCATCGTTCACAACCTCGGTTGCCCACGGCTGTATGGTGTCGGTGAACATTTCCGGCAGCTTCGCCGCCCAATCGGCGACAAAGGACACCACGCCTATCACCGCGAGCACCAAAAGTCCCGCAATGAGCACATAGCACAGTATCACCAGCAGCACCGTCAGAAACTTCTTGTTGATCTTCATTTTCTGCGTTATCTTCCGTGCAAGCGACTGCATCGGCAGCGCAATCGCAAGCGCAATGAGAAACGGTGTCAGCGGCCCGAGCAGGTACTTTATAAAAAGCGCCGCAATTAAAACTATCGCCGCCCAATATGCAAATTTCAGAAGAAAACTCTTGTATTTTGCTTGTTCCATTCAATGACTACCCCAGATTTATTTTTTTCTTGGCAGACCGACGGCCGCCTGAAAATAAAAAAGGCTTTTACGACATATTGTTTGTCGTAAAAGTCTTGCAAATACCAACAAAGTACCCGATGCACCGAGTCTGACGACTGCGATGACGATGCACCGGACGCATAAAATGCGCAAGCTACTCCCTTTTAGGTAACTATAGCATATATTTCCCACCGCTGTCAATCAAATTTTACGCTCGGCAGGTTCCATTTATACGCCGTTGCCAGCACCCTGACGGCAAAGATGAACACCATGCCGATGATGGCCGAGAGAGTGTCGTTAACGTCGACGATATGCAGCACATAGTACAAAATGCCGCCGCTTAGCGATGCCACGGCGTACACGTGCTTTCTGAGTACCTTGGGCATCTTGTTTATCATCATGTCGCGCAGCATGCCGCCGCCCACGCCTGTTATAACACCGAGTGTGAGTATCAAAATGACATTGTCGCTCACGCCCATGGCGGTATTCATGCCGGAGATGGTGAACACGCCGAGGCCGACTGCGTCAAAGATGTTGTTTATCTCGGACAGCTTGTCCTTGTTCGCAAAATACTTCTCTTTTCTTATGTAAGCGTCGAAAAACACTATCAGTGAGGCGAGTACCGCCGCAAGCAGATACCAGTAGCTCACGAACATTCTCGGCGGGAGCTGGCCAAGCAGGACATCGCGGATGACGCCGCCGCCAAGCGCCGTGATAACGCCCAGAAACAGCACACCGAAGATATCCGCATGGCGCTTTATCGCCGCCATGGCTCCAGACACGGCGAACGCCGCCGCGCCGATAAGCTCAAGAACAAACATCGTATTTTCCATCACACATTGAACCTGAACAGCGTTACATCCCCGTCATGCATGACATAGTCTTTGCCTTCGCTGCGGACTAAGCCCTTTTCCTTTGCGGCCGCCATGCTGCCGCACTCATGCAAGTCGTCAAAGGCGACGATCTCGGCACGGATAAAGCCGCGCTCAAAGTCGGTATGTATCTTGCCTGCCGCTTGAGGCGCCTTTGTGCCCTTCTTTATTGTCCACGCCCTGCACTCGTCAGGTCCGCATGTGAGGAAGGATATAAGTCCCAGCAGAGCGTACGAGCACTTGATCATGCGGTCAAGACCCGACTGCTCCATGCCCATCTCCTCAAGGAACATCTCACGCTCATCCGGCTCAAGAGCTGCTATCTCCTCCTCGAGCTTTGCGCAGATCGGCAGCACCTGTGCGCCCTCTGCCTCGGCAATGGTGCAAAGCTGCTTGTAGTAGTCGTTATTCTCGTAATCGGCAATGCCGTTTTCGTCCATGTTTGCGGCGTAGATTACGGGCTTAATCGTCAGCAGGTCGCTCGTTGCGATAAGCTCCATATCGTCCGGCTCGCACTCATAGCTGCGCACGCTCTTGCCCTCGTTAAGGTGCTCCAGAAGGCCATTAAATACCTCGGCCTCGTGCAGGAACTTCTTGTCGCCCTTGGCGTTTTTGTTTGCCTTTTCGATGCGGCGCTCGACCATCTCCATATCCGCCATGATAAGCTCAAGGTCAATGATCTCAACATCGCGCTTGGGGTCGGTGCCGCCCTCAACGTGGATTACATTCTCGTCGTCAAAGCAGCGCACGACATGGACTATAGCGTCGGTGTTGCGAATGTTCGACAGGAACTTGTTGCCCAGTCCCTCGCCCTTAGATGCGCCCTTGACAAGGCCTGCGATATCTACAAACTCGATGACGGCAGGGGTGTACTTCTTCGGCTCGTAAATGGAGGCGAGAAAATCAAGGCGCTCGTCGGGCACGGTCACCATGCCGACATTGGGCTCTATCGTGCAGAACGGGTAGTTAGCAGACTCTGCCCCCGCGTTGGTGATAGCGTTAAAAAGTGTGGACTTGCCGACATTTGGCAGACCTACGATACCTAATTTCATAGTTTTCTCTATCTCCTTAAAAAGTCTTGATTTTCAAGGGATTCCGGAATCCGGCGCGTTTGGTTTACGCCATTTTCGCATGGACTTATATGCTAGGAAACCCTGCCTGATTCAAATTGCCGCACAGCCTGATCCAAGGATTCAGATGTGACATGGACGTATCTGTCCATTGGGTGCTTGGCAATCAGGTCATTCATCATTCTTTGCCTTTTAGGTTTTTGCCCGTTGTGTACTCATTTCCCACAGGGGGAAAAGAGCCTACTACAACAACATAATTATAACAGATAAGCTCTTTCTCCTCAAGCTGTTTTTGCAAATAATCTTTTGCAGCCAGATAACCAGCTTCTCGCTGATGAACTGTTCAAACTCCTTTCGCTTGACCGGCTTCTTTGTGCCGACGAAAAGCACGAACGGGCAGTTGGGCGTTCTCAGCATACTGTAATGATGTAGCCGTCGATCAGCATTTTCCGGGCTAAGCGCCGAAGTTGTGCGTCCCCAACCGGCGCATTTTGTGCTGGATGAGATGCAGTTCCTGCTCGCTCAGGCAGATTTCCTTGCGGATAGGCCGCGTGCGGTCCGGCATGATAAAAACCTCATGCTCATGCACCGCGGCTGGAGCCACTATGTGCATCCGCACAAATGTTTTTTCAGAATATTGAAAATATCACGAGCAGCACGGCGAGAAATGCAAAGTTGAAGGCCGAAAACTCAACGATAAACTGCTTTGCGCCCTTTGGCTCATGCCGCATATATTCGTTAAAGGTTATGAGGCTTGCAAGCGAGGCGATGAGCGTTCCCACTCCGCCGATATTTACGCCCCTGAGAAGCTCGGCGTAGTTTTGCGTAAACTGCGACAGCAGTATCGCCGACGGCACATTGCTTATCACCTGACACGAAAGTGCCGAGTACAAAAGCGTATTTTTATCCATGAGCTCCGAGAAAAAGTCGCGCACGGCGTCTATTCTTGCCATGTTGCCGGCAAAAACGAAGAAAAACACGAATGTCAGCAGCAGCGAATAATCCACCGCCTTCAAAGCGTGGCGATCGGTGGCCATAAGCACCGCCGGAATGACCGCAAGGCCGACCCACAGCGGAAACACACGCAAAACAACGGCGACAGCCAGCGCAAACAGGGCAATGTAAAGCGCAGTGGGCTTCGGCTTAAATTCCACGGCCTTTCCGCTCACGCTCAGCGGCTCCGACCTGACGAACAGGCAGCACACCGTGATGAGCAGCATCGACACTAAAAACGGCGGCAGCATGATGCGCAGGAACTCCGCCGTGGGAATGCCGTATTTCGTGTACAGATACAAATTCTGCGGGTTGCCGAACGGCGTCAGCATGCCGCCGAGATTTGCCGCCATATTCTGCATTATAAATGTAAACGGCAGATACTTCTTCTTGCCTGTGGACGACAGGACAAAATAGCCCAGCGGCAGAAAGGTCAGCAGTGCCGTATCGTTCGTAATGAGCATTGAGCCGAGAAAGCTTATATATACAAGTGCGAGGATGCACATACGGCTGGTTTTGAACACCCGCACGATGCGGCAGGCAAGGATGTAGAAAAAGCCGACATCCCTCAGAGCGCAGACCACGGCAAGTACACAGAAAAGACAGATAAGCGTTTTCATGTCAAGATACCCCGCGTAGGCGCTGTCAACGGGCACAAACAGCATGGTCACCGCTGCTGCGGCGAACGCCGTAAGCATCACCGCGTTATGCTTTGCGACGGCTTTTATGCGCACTGCCTGCATCTCCTTTCTTTCTCTCACAAATTCGGTATTATATCACTGTTCGCCGGTAAATCAAGAAAAATCGGAGTCATCTGACTCCGATTTTTCTTACAATATTTTGCCGTCGTTTGAAAAGGTCACGACCTTGAACGGGATGCGCTTGCCGCAGGCGGCAATGGCACGCTTCAGCGCCATTTCAAGGCCGCCGCAGCAGGGCACCTGCATGCGGGTGAGCGTGACGGACTTTATATCGTTCGCGGCCAGAATCTCGCCGAGCTTTTCGGCGTAATCAACAGGGTCGAGCTTCGGACAGCCGACGAGCACGACCTTGCCGCTTATAAAGTCGCGGTGGAAATTACCGTAGGCGTAGGCCGAGCAGTCGGCAGCGACCAAAAGGTCTGCGCCGCTAAAATACTCCGCCCTTATCGGTGCAAGCCGTATCTGCACCGGCCAATTTTGTAGCTGCGAGGGGCAGTCGCCGGTGTCTGCCTTTTTGACCTGTATGCGCGCGGGCCTCGAGCCCGGGCAGCCGTCGGCGTTCTTTGCCGCCTTGTTTGCCTTCACCGCCGCCTCGTCGTAGGCTGCCGCTTCGCGCTCGACAAAGCTTATCGCACCCATCGGGCAGTTGGGCAGGCAGTCGCCGAAGCCGTCGCAGTAGTCGTCGCGCATGAGCTTTGCCTTGCCGTCAACAAGCGCTATCGCGCCCTCGTGGCAGGCGTGGACGCATGCGCCGCAGCCGTTGCATTTGCCCTCGTCTATCTCGACAATTCTTCTTACCATGCCAAAACCTCCATTAAATTGCTTGCAGCAATAATATAATACAAGTTATATGCCATCGCTGTAGAATTTGCAACAGTCTGACCGCTTGACATTTTTGCATTTACTGAGTATTATGGTCGTGAATTAAAATTGAAAGACTGACCGTATGAAAAAAATCAAAAAAAAGCGTATTATAATATGTATACTGGCAGTGCTCGTCATCGCGATCGCCGCAGTGCTCATACTCAGGCGCACCGGCGCGACCGAGCTTGCGCAGTTTAACTCCGCGTCCATGCTTGACTGGTCGCTCGGCGGCGAGATCGACGGCATCACGAAAATTGAAGATGCGCGAAGCTACGATTCCGAGCACTTTGAGTATTTTGCCGATGATAACGGCAGCGGTATAAAGAGTCTCAGCTCCAACACCCGCTATTATCTCGGCCACTACTCCGGCGGCAATACCGACGATTGCCGCGTCGTGGGCTTTGCCACGACCGAAAAGATTTATTCAGTTATGGGTGTCCGCACAGGCGACGGTGAGCTGGAGGCCAAGAGCGCTCTGCTCGACGCCGGGTACAGCCTCGACGGCGGCGGTATGAACCGCTGCCACGCCTCCAACGGCAGGGTAAGCGTGTACCTTACGTTTGAGCACGGCGTCGTCACCGGTGTTGCGGCATATTTGAATTGACCACAGGAGGAAAAAATATGAACCAGTATCTTGACATTTCACCAGAAGTAGCAGAGGCTCTTGCCGCAGGTAAGCCCGTGGTTGCTCTTGAGAGCACCATCATTTCTCACGGCATGCCCTACCCCCGTAATGTTGAGACTGCGCTGCTCGTCGAGCAGACCATCCGCGAAAACGGCGCAGTTCCCGCCACCATTGCCATCATAGGCGGCAGACTCAAAGCGGGTCTTTCCAAGGATGAGATAGAATACCTTGGCAAGACAGGCACCAAAGTTGCCAAGGCAAGCCGCCGCGACATTGCAGCTCTCGTCGCCCGCAAGGCAGACGGTGCTACCACCGTCACCACCACCATGATGATTGCCCACATGGCAGGCATCAGCATTTTTGCCACCGGCGGCATCGGCGGCGTGCACCGCGGTGCGGAGGTCACCATGGACATCTCCGCCGACCTTGAGGAGCTGGGCAACACCCCCGTCATGGTCGTCTGCGCAGGTGCAAAGAGCATTCTCGACCTCGGCCTGACGCTCGAGTATCTTGAGACCAAGGGTGTTCCCGTCATCGGCTACGGCACAGACGAGCTGCCCGCGTTCTACACCCGCCACAGCGGCTTCGGCGTTGACTACCGTGCCGACTCCCCCGAGGAGCTGGCAGCCATGTTCAAGGCTCAGAGAGGGCTCGGTCTGAAGGGCGGCATGCTCGTCACGAACCCCATCCCCGAGGAGTATTCCATGGATAAGGCCGTCATCGATGCAGCCATAGATCAGGCCATTAAGGAAGCGGCCGAGAACGGCATCAAGGGTAAGCAGACCACTCCCTTCCTGCTTGCAAAGGTCGTGGAGCTCACCGGCGGCGACAGTCTCGACAGCAACATTGCTCTCGTTCTGAACAACGCCCGCCTCGCAGCAAAAACCGCTGCCGAGTTCGTAAAGTAAGCTATAAACGAAAAATCCCGCTCACATGAGCGGGATTTTTTTATTCTTATCTGTTTCTCATCACGGTCTTCATGCGCATGCCGTGGTCGAGTATGCTCTTGCGCAGGCGCAGATTCTTGGGCGTGACCTCGAGAAGCTCGTCGTCGGCGAGGAACTCAAGGCACTGCTCGAGGCTCATCTGTCTGGGCGGGATGAGGCGCAGCGCTTCGTCCGAGCCGGAGGCACGGGTGTTCGTAAGGTGCTTGGTGCGGCAGACATTGACGGCCACATCGTCGCTCTTCGGGCACACGCCGACTATCATACCGGCATAGACCTTCGTGCCGGGGCTTATGAACATCGCGCCGCGCTCCTGAGCGTTCCAAATGCCGTAGGCGACTGCTTCGCCGGTCTCGAACGCGATGAGGGAGCCTGTATTGCGGCGGGCGATATCGCCCTTATACGGCTCGTACTTTTCAAAGACGGAGGCCATGATGCCCTCACCCTTGGTGTCGGTCAGAAACTCGTTGCGGTAGCCGAAAAGTCCTCTGGACGGGATAAGGTAGGTCAGCTTTACACGGCTGCCCACAGGCAGCATCTCGACAAACTCGCCCTTGCGAGCGCCTAACTTTTCCATGACAGAGCCCATGTAATCGGACGGAACATCGGCAACGACACGCTCGATAGGCTCACAGGTAACACCGTCTATCTCGCGGTAGAGCACACGGGGAGGCGAGACCTGGAACTCGTAGCCCTCGCGGCGCATGGTCTCGATGAGTATCGACAGGCTCATTTCGCCGCGGCCTGCGACATTGAAGCTGTCGGTCGCACCCTCCATATCGCTGACACGCAGGGAGACATCCTTGAGTGTCTCACGCATGAGGCGGTCACGGATCTGGCGGGAGGTGACGAACTTGCCCTCGCGGCCTGCAAAGGGGCTGTCGTTAACAGAGAAGGTCATCTCCAGCGTAGGGGCAGAGATCTTGACAAACGGCAGAGGCTCGGCCGCACCCTTGGCGCAGATAGTGTCGCCGATGGTGACATCGCCGATACCGCTCATGGCGATGATATTGCCCGCAGACGATTCGGTGACGGGTACCTTGTTAAGTCCGTCAAACTCGTACAGCGAGACGGCCTTTGCCTTCATGGTCGGAGCGTCGGGATTGTGGTAGTTGCAGACCTCGATCTCCTGATTCTGACGGATAACGCCGCGCTCGATGCGGCCTATCGCAATACGGCCGACATACTCGTTGTAGTCAATGCTGGAAACGAGCATCTGGAACGGGCTGTCGACATCCTGCTCAGGC
>JALFUQ010000079.1 GCA_022784505.1 Bacillota bacterium | reverse complement strand
ATAGATGTTTATGCACACGATGACGGTGGCAGCGGCGAATATGCCGAGGTAGCAGCGCAGCTCGTTTGAGCGCAGCGCCTCACGCCATCTGCGCACGAGCATGAGACAATAGATGTTGAAGCTCACGCCGAACAGCAGCATGAATACCGTGATGACCCATTGCAGATACGCACTGTACGATGTGATGCTGTCGGCCTTTATGCCGAAGCCGCCCGTGCCGGCCGTGCCGAGGGCGTGCACAACGCCGTCGAACACAGGCATGCCGCCTGCGATGAGAAGAACGGTCTCCAAAAGCGTCAGCACGATGTAAATGCCGTACAGCAGCTTTGCGTTATTTTTCGCTTTCGGTGTAAACTTGTCAAGCGAGTGGCCCGGCATTTCGGCTTTGAGTATGTTCGTTGAGCCGTCGCCGCGTCCGGCGGCTATCGCCGTGACGAGGACGAGGATACCCATGCCGCCCAGCCAGTGAGTGAAGCTGCGCCAAAACAGGAGGCCGCGGCTCATATGCTCGACATCTGTAAGGATGGAAGCGCCGGTCGTCGTAAAACCGCTGACGGTCTCGAAAAATGCGTCGGGGAAATACGGTATCTCACCGCTCGTTATAAAGGGCAGGCAGCCGGCGAGCGATGCGAACAGCCATGTCAGCGCCGCAACGGCCAGACTGTCGCGCACCGACAGCGGCTTTCCGGCCTTTCTTGTCGGCAAAAACATCACGGCACCGAGCGCTGCTGCGGCAGCAGCGCCTATGAGAAGATCGTCCGTGCAGCCGTCGGAGTATATGGCTGAAACGCCGAGCGGGAGAAGCATCAGCGCCGCTTCAAGCAGCAGCACCCTTCCTATTATGTTGAAGATCGTTTTGTAATTCATTGCAATATATCCGAAAGGTCGCAGAGTCTTTCACCTGCGGCGATAACGATGACCTTGTCTCCCGCGAGTATGGCATCGCTGCCCTTGGGAATGATCGTCCTGCTGCCTCTTATTATACCGGCGATAAGTATGCCGGGCTTGGTGTCAAGATCCTTCAGCTCCACGCCCTGCTTTGTAAAGCTCGCCGACACGGCAAATTCAAGCGCCTCAAGGCTGCCGTCCATGAGAGTGTACAGCGTTTCGATACTGCTTCCGGCAGAGCTGCTGAGTGAGCGTGCGTACTGCGTGACGATATCGGCGGTGATGCGGCTGGGCGATACCACGCAGTCGAGCCCTAACTTGCCGCTTATATCGACAAAGCCCGCCTGATTTACCTTGGCAATGACCTTGGGCACATTTTTACCCGAAGCGTAAAAGGCACTGAGAATGTTTTCCTCGTCTATGCCGGTGAGCGACACGAATGCATCGGTATCGTCTATGCCCTCTGAATCGAGCAGCTCATGGCGACTGCCGTTGCCGCATATGATGCTCACCGAGCGGGGCAGAGTTCCGCTCACCATGTGGCAGCGGTCGATGTCCTTTTCTATCACCTTCACATGGTGGCCGCTCTTTGCGAGCCTTTCCGCAAGATCCTGTGCAATGCGGCTGCCGCCGATGAGCATGACATTTTTGGCACTTTTTTTGACTACACCAAAGCGGCTTAAAAGCTTCGGCATATCGTCGGAGGCTGCAAGCAGACCGATGCGGTCGCCGGCCTTGAGCACGAAGCTGCCGTCGGGGATGTAGGTTTTCCTGTCACGGAGAATGCAGCAGATAAGAAAATCGGCATTGGTCGTATCACGCAAGGCAGCAAGCGAGCTGCCGTCGAGCACGCTGTCGGGCTTAACGCAAAGCTCCGCCATTTCAAACAAATGCCTTGTGAAGCTTTCGACCCTCACGGCGGAGGGGAACTTGAGCGTGTTGAATATCGCCTGCGAGGTCAGGCGGTCGGGGTCTATGATCATCGATATATCAAGGCAGCGCTTTATATAATCGGCATCCGTGTAATGCTCGGCATCGTTTAGCCGTGCAACGGTGTGCGCAGCGCCGAGACTGCGGGCAAAGCAGCAGCTGAGCATATTTGCGTCATCGTTTGCCGAGGCAGCGATAAAGAGCTCCGCCGAGGATACTTCGGCACGCTTTAAAGCTTCGATATCCGTTCCCGAAGCGTTGACACACATGACATCGTAGTCATCGCCTATGCTGCGCACGACCTTGGGGTCACGATCTATGACACAAACCGAATGTCCTTCTTCGGTGAGATTTTTAAGGATGCTTCTTCCTATCTTGCCGCATCCGACTATCACTACTTTCATTATTTCACCATCTTTCAGGTTAGAGTATACCACTTCCGGCATATAAATGGAAGCAGAACATCGAAAAAGACATTAAAATTACATTAAAACGGAGCAAAATACTGCTTTTCGTTTCGCAACCGATGTGCTAAAACGGCGCTGAGGAGGGTGAGAGCATGGAGGGGATACTCGTTTGCCTGTCCGGCGCACCGTCGAATGTCAGGGTCATAAAGGCCGCAGCAAAAATGGCGGAGGCCTACGGCGGAAATCTGACGGCTTTGTATGTCGAGCCGCCGGATTTTCATGAGCACGATCCCGGGGCAAAGTCCCGGCTCGAGGAAAACTTCCGGCTTGCCCACCGGCTTGGTGCAAAGGTCACGAGACTTTAAGGCGATGACGCCGCAACACAGATAGCCGAGTACGCAAGGGTGAGCGGCTCGACAAAGATCGTTATCGCTAAAAGCCCGACACGCACCTCATTTTTCGGAAAAAAGGTACTTATCGACAGACTCAACGAGCTTGCGCCCGATGTCGATATCTTCATAATCCCCGACAAGGCAACGCCGTCCGAGAGAGCACACCGTCTGAGCTTTCCGGACGAAAAGTTCAGCGTGGCGGAATACTCTCTTTCGGCCGAGCCGAGCGAGATAGCGACCTTCGTCGTGATGTTCATCGTAGCCATCATCATATCATCGCTGACGACTCAGGTCAAGCGGCAGGCACGGCTCACGGCGGCGAAATTTCCGTTTCCGACGCCGAGCCGCAAGGTGCGGGGAAATTCCGCGTCATCGGACATGCAGTCGCTGCGGGTGTACATGGAGACACTGCGCAAGAAGCTTGAGAAAAATACCTCCGAGCCGAAATATATACAGACGCATATCGGCGTCGGCTACAGGATGCTGAGAAATCAATAAAAACCGAAAACGGCCATCAGAAAAGTGAACAGCACCCCATTTGTTAGACAGTATGGTATACTACTAACGAATGGGGTGTTGCTTTATGCCAAAAGGGAAGCCAAACAAGAGATACACTGGGGAGTTTAAGCAGATGGTAGTAGAGACGATGAGAAAAGAAGGTCT
>JALFUQ010000009.1 GCA_022784505.1 Bacillota bacterium | reverse complement strand
CCATCAACCTATCGGTGCGCTGCAAGATTTTTGCGCACGACTAATCGGCGCTTGCCGTTAAACTCTCGTACTTTAAGCAGCTTGCACCGATATGGTCACCGCAGTTACTCAGAATGTCGGCAATTGTCCTGGACCGGGATTCCAAAGGGCGGTTAAGCGCCTTTGGTCGCGTTTCTTTTGTAACTTTTCTTTGGCGAAACAAAGAAAAGTTTATAATTTGTTCCGACACTTATGCCTATCAATTTTGCCTCAGCACGACCGGTGAGTGCGCCTTAAAGTTAAGGCTGTACATCAACCTATCGGTGCAGTGCGAGCTATTCGCACCTGTTTAATTGACGCAGTCCGTTGAACGGGCGCACCGAAATCTGCTTGCAGAGGATTAAACCTCCGCAGCGAAAACGGCCGGTGCACCGATACCCCGTACCGGGATTCCAAAGGGCGGTTAAGCGCCTTTGGTCGCGTTTCTTTTGTAACTTTTCTTTGGCGAAACAAAGAAAAGTTTTCAATTCGTTCCAACGCTTATGCCTATCGTTTTTGCCTCAGCCCGACCGGTAAGTGCGTACTAAAGTTTAGTCTGACCGTCAACCTATCGGTGCGGAGGGGTGCTGCTTGCCGGGTTTTGTGCGCAATCAACAATACGGCGGCGTAATAATTGTGCAAAGTGACAAATCGCAAAAATATTGATAAAAAATCAACAAACCCTATTTACAAACGCGGGGAGAAGTGCTATTATTCAATCGTCAGATAAATAACAAGCCATCCAGAACATTTTTTTCTTTCTCTCTCTATTTTGTTTAGGCTGCTTTGCAGCCCTGCGGCGGGTCTCCTCACCCGACGCACTCTACGATACCAATATCGAATAAAAGAGCTGCGCTTCTCCTGTGCGCAGCTCTTTTATTTTTAGCTTCGTTCAGAAGCATCATCTGATCGCTTTTGCGTCAGCCCGATCTGCAACCTATCGGTGCAGTGCAAACTTCACGCGCCCTGCGGGTGAACACGACTTTTTACAAAGCTTGATCGCGCACCCACCGGTCGGGTTATGGCAGTAACAACTTGCCGAGGCTTTAACACGCAGACACTTCACAGCGAAGCAAGGTACACACTGGCCTCAACGGCGGGGAGCAGATTGGACGTGTCGACAAGGTCGGCGATGCCGGCGAACTCTCTGATCTCGCAGTCGGCGAGGGGACTCACGCCGCCGCAATATGCGCCGCGCATGACGCTCGGCTTGTCGACCGGCAGGATCCTGCGTCCGCCCTCACAGACAAGGTACAGGCGGTAATCGACATCGTGGCCGCTCGTTGCGTGCAGCGCAAGCTGCCCCAATAGCGGGTAGATCTGCTCGAACATCTCCGACTGCGTGACCTCCAGCAGCCACATTTCGCCCGCGTTCTCCGGCTTGCGCCCGATCCATTTCTTAATTATCCTCATTTTCTCCTCCTACGCCGAATCATGTATAATATCTATGATAAGCGTCGAATTATATCTTATAACTATGAAAAGACGCCTTTTCTATAAGCTGCTCAGACACTTGCGGAATGTCGATTTGATGCCTCCACGCTACCACGCCTGCCGAGCTCCGGCAAGCAACTCGCGCTAACGATCTTGCAACCTTCCGGCGCGTCAGGACAAAACCGGACGCAGAAGCCAAGCGTGCAGCAAATAAGCGCCATGATACAATTGACCTGCTACCAATTTACCATCATCTGCCGCAGCAGTCAACAAAAAAGCAGACGGGGGCGAGCCTGTCTGCTTTGTGTGGTGAATAAATATAATGCAGAGGACGTGCGACTGAAAAATTCGCCGGTGTCCGCTCACTTGAGCAGGACGCTTGCAACGGCGGCGCATTTGCCGTCGGAACGGCGCGCGCCGAGAAGCCAGCCGCCGTCGATGGCTTTTTTGCACATGCGCAGCTCCTCGCCCTCCATGCAGGCGGTGATGTACCGCACCTCCATCGTGCCGATGGGCAGCTGCGCCACCTCGTCGGCGGTGAAGCAGTCCAAAAACGCGCGAACGTAGGCGACATTGTTCATGTGGCGGCCGATGTCGATGCTCGAGGTGCGCACGGTGAAGGTATAGACCTCGTCTGAGTCTGAAAACTCGTCGTGGTAGTGGGTGAGCTTTCCACCGAAGGGCAGCTCGTTGTAAAATTCAAAGTCCGCGGGGAAGCCGAAGTCGGAAAAGCGCACTAAGCCCGCGTCACGGTCGAGCACGACCCACTCGGTCACGCCCTCGGCGACGAGCTTATCGCCGCTTTTGATGTCATAGCCGCGGTAGCCGCGCACGGCATTGGGCTTGCGCCAGACCGGCCAGGTGGAGACCGTGATCTTCTCCATGAGCTGTGCGTGCTCGTGAAAATCTATCCTCGTATGCGTGGCGACCCAATACTTATTGCGCTCGGCGAGCGCGGCGGTGCCGTTGCCGATCTCCTCGGCGTGCAGGCCGGCGGCGTTCTGGAACAGGGTGAAGGCGGCGGTCGGGTTCATGACCGGCTCCTTGCCGCACAGGTCGGGCGTGACGGTCGTATCAAACGAAAACTTCGGCGTACTGCTCATGGCTTGAACCTCCTGAAAGGACATTTTCTCAAGCGGATTATACCACAGCCCGCCCGCCGATAAAATGAACACTTGATTAAAACTATGCCGATTTGTGCATTCCAAAACAAATGCCCGGTTTTTCAATACGCGTCAACGCTTCTGCTTTATCACCGTTGCGAAATCCCGACCATCAACCTATCGGTGCGCCGGGAAACGATAGATAGCAAAAAGTGCAATTGTCGATCGTTTTCGACAATTACACTTTTTGCGTTTTTTGCGTTTAATTCAAACTGTCTGAGCGCGCAGCACTATTCGCCCTGCTGAATCTTGCCGAGCTTTTCCTCGAACTGCTCGATGCAGTCACGGATGAGAATGAGTATCTGACTGTTGGCCGAACGGCCTTCGTAGTCGGCGACGGCGTGCAGCTTGTTGAGCATCTTGTCGTCAATTCATATAGACATACTCTTGATGGCCATAATATCGCTCCAATCTAAATCATTTTTATGTTTATTTTAGATGCATTTTGTGATATTGTGTTCAACGAGGGCACAATTCAATTTTAAAGTGTGCTTAAAATGAGGTTAATTATGGACTATAAAGAGATGTATCTGAAAATGATGCGGGCATCGGAAGCGGCGATAAGAATACTCGTCAAAGCCCAGCAGGAGTGCGAGGAAATGTACATATCCCAGCCCGAGCCAAAGCTCATCGTGCTGAAGGACGAAAAGCAAAGCAGATAGGCAGCTCCTATCTGCTTTAGATTTTAAATTTACTTGGTCTTGCGGTTGAGCTCGCGGATGTTGACGGCAATATCGCCGATGGCTGCGATGATGAGGCAGCCGATGTAGGTGCCGAAAATGCCGACAGCCGTTGAGAGAACGAACGAGATGAAATTGAAGCTCGCCTGGCCACCATAGAACATATATGCTGCGCTTCCGGCGATGCCTGCGACGATGCCGCCGACAACGGACAGGACGCAGCCGATGATGAACAGCGCCTTGACGATGCTCTTTATCTTATTGCCCGGGTCGTCGAACATACCGGGCTTTTCGGCATTTGCGGGCGCAGCCTCAGGCGCGGTCTGATCACACAGACGCTCAAGGTCGCTGTAATAAAATCCGTCTTTTTCGTATATCTTGCCCTGCGCAAGGCATGTCTCAAACTCGTCATCCTCGACCACCGTGTAGCAGCCTATGCCGTCCCTCAGCGGATAGCCGGCCTGGTCGCCGCCCTTGCTCGAATATACCTTTTTCATGCATAGCACCTCCATTTATATTTATACCATGATTGTACTATATCTGACGGTCGTGTCAAGAGCTCAATGACGATTGGCTGAAGCGTAAAAGCGTAATGAAACTTCACTTCAAAACGGCTAGGCCGTTTTGAACAGCAGCATTCCGCCGGTCATGAGGGCAAGGCCGACATATTTGTTCCAGCCGAAGGCTAACTTCTCGCTGCCGAGAAGCCCGAACGCATCGATGAGCGCGGCTATGAAAAGCTGCGAAATGAGTATAATTGATATGGCAAGCGTCGTGCCGAGGCTTTTTATGCCGAGCATGACCGTGAGCGTTATGACGAGCCCCAACACGCCGCCGAGCCAGTATAGCTTGTTGACCTGACCGAGCGCCGCGAAGCTGCCCTGCCGGTAAAACAGCAGAACGACGAGTGCCAGCGCAAAGGCGCTGCCCTGCACGAAGGCGTTGGCCTCCATGTTGCCGATGCCCTCGCCGAGCCGCGTGTTCATCACGCCCTGCACGCTCATTGCCATACCTGCGATCACACTGAAAATGATACCCCAAAGCATTTTATAACCACCCTTTTTCCTGCGGTACTTGTAAAAGCCGCTTCAATGTGTTAGATTAATGTTAAGAACATCTTAACCGGAGGTACTACGATGCAAGCCGGAAAGCCGAAATATTATCTTATCAAGGCCGATGCGCTTCCCGAGGTTTTCGTCAAGGTCACGGAGGCCAAGGCACTGCTGGAAACGGGCACTGCCCGCACGGTCGCCGAGGCGGTCGAGACCGTTGACCTCAGCCGCAGCGCATTTTACAAATACAAGGACGCCATCGCCCCGTTCCGCGACATGAAGAGGGACAGCATCACGACCCTTCACATCAAGCTGCACGATAAGCCCGGCAAGCTCGCTGCCGTCCTGTCTATTTTTACCGAAACGGGCGCAAATATTCTCACGATAAACCAGAGCATCCCCGCAAACGGCGTGGCACTGGTGACGGTGTCGTTCGTTGCCGAGTCCGTCGCCGTCGAGACCGACGAGCTTATAAGCCGCCTCAACTCCGTGTCGGGCGTTGTTTCGGTCGAGATAATGGCAGGCTGAAGCACAATTGAATACTATGGAGTAGGGGGAAAGCCCCTACTCTTTTCATTTGGGGGATCACCATGCTGATAGTACAAAAATTCGGCGGGAGCTCGGTCGCCGACGCCGAACGGATCAGGCGCGTTGCCGGTATCATCGCCGCTGCGCACGCGGTCGGCGACAGCCCGGTGGTCGTGCTGTCCGCCCGTGGGGATACGACCGACACGCTTTTGGATAACGCAGGCGAGATAACGAAAAAGCCGCAGCGGCGTGAACTGGATGTGCTGCTTTCGACGGGGGAGCTCGGCTCGGTTGCCCTCATGGCGATGCAGCTGCACTCGATGGGGCTTGACTGCGTGTCGCTCTCGGGCAGGCAGGCCGGAATTTTCACCGACTGTGTCCACGGCTCGGCGAGAATTTTAAACATAAGCACCGACAGGCTGCACCGTGAGCTCAAGGCGGGCAAGATCGTCCTTGTCGCCGGCTTTCAGGGCATTAACGAAAACGACGATGTCACCACGCTGGGCCGCGGCGGCTCGGACACGACGGCGGTGGCGCTGGCCGCCGCGCTGGGTGCTGCCCGCTGCGAGATATATTCCGATGTCGACGGCGTTTACACCGCAGATCCCCGCCTCGTCACGGGCGCAAGGAAGCTTGACCGCATTGACTACGCCGATATGCTGCATCTCGCCCTCGGCGGTTCGCAGGTGCTGCACTCCCGTGCGGTAGAAGCAGCGATAGCGGGAAATGTGGAGCTGACGCTGCTTTCAAGCTTCACACGCAGGGCAGGCACCGTGGTGTCGAAATTTGACGAAAGGCCGCCTATCTGCGGCGTGACCCGC
>JALFUQ010000041.1 GCA_022784505.1 Bacillota bacterium | reverse complement strand
TCTGCCCGAGCCCGAGGGCAGCAAAAAGCGCCGCATACCCGAGCTTGAGCGCGGAGTCGGCACGCAAATTCTTGACTCCGTCGCCAAAAAGCACGACGGCAGCTGCGTTATTGAGACTAAGGACGGCAAATTCACCGTGTCCGTCATACTGCGACTGTATAAATGAAAAAAGCTCCCCTCGGGGAGCTTTTTTGTTAGACTAACGCGCCGTAGACTAAAATGCCGAGGTTGTCGGCGTAAATTTTGTCAAACTGCGAGATCGGCAGCGGATTTGTGCCACGGCCGGCTTCGATGGTGTAGCCCGGGCGGTTGAAGTCCCGGATGAACCAGTCCTTGTACCCGGCAAATCCCGAGGTGTAGGGCGTATCCTCCACAGAGTAGCCCGAGACGGCGGCAAAGGTGTCGGCGATCGCGCGGGAGCTTGCAGGCTCGAAGTCAAGATACTTCCAATAGATGACCTCGCCCTGCGTGTGATAGGCCAGAATGAGATCAGGCGAGAGCGAAAGCGTGAAGTCGTACATTGCCCGGGCCTCGGGCGCAATAAGCGGCGCCGATCCTACGTAATCTGCCGGTGCGGGGCTCACGAAGCCCTGCGCAAATTTGTTTTCCCGCGCCTGCTCCCAGCCCGCCGGATATTGCAGGTTGAGGTCAACCCCGCGGATATTCGCCTTCCAGCCGGAGGGAAACGGAATGGACGGATAGTTTGCGGCGATGCGCTTTGCGTTTTCAAAATATTCGCCGGAGCCAAGCTCACCCGTCACGAGGTCGACCCCGTCAGGGTCAACGCAGGGGGCTATGTAGATATTCGTGCGGTCGAAAATCTCAGACGCCGCAAAGCCGAAAATTTTCTCCCCGTAGGCGTAGGCTCTTGCGTACTGCTCGCAGAATTTTAAAAGCACCGGCACGGTTATCCATTCGTTTGCGTGGTGCGCAGCGTTATAGAAAACCCGCCTGTCGCCTCGGCCTGCAGACAGATACCACAGCGTCCTGCCCATGACGCTTTTGCCGACCTCACCGATCCTCACGAACGGATATCGTGCGGCGATGCCGCGGACGCAATAGGCAGTCAATGCGGAAGTAAAACTTATATTTTGGGGCACAATATCAAATGGAAGCGGCACGGTGACGACGCTGCCGACCTGCAAATTTTCAGCAACCAGTCCTGGATTTGCGATGTTTATTGCACGCAGCGTTGAGTCATAAAGCTCAGCTATCGACCAGAGCGTATCGTTTCGGTGCACCCTGTGCGTTGCAAAGCCCGTGTACCACGGAACGAGCGCGCGGTGGGTCGCGGGGCCGACAATGCCGTCGGCGACAAGGCCGTTCAGAGACTGAAACCTCAGCACCGCATTTTTCGTTTTTGTGCCGAAAACGCCGTCAGTCGCCAGCTCGCCGAAGCCCGCTCGGTTAAGCGCCAACTGCAAAAGCTCGACTGACGGTCCCGTGCTGCCGTATTTTAAAATTCTCATTTTTCGCTCCTTTATTCTGCACAAAAATTGTCTGCCGCATTTTCACATTGAAAAACGCACGACAGGTAATTGAGAAAAAATCAGCCTGCTTTATTCTACGCCCCGACACGCATACTTATAACAGGCTCTGCCCGATCGGGCTTGAGCCAAGGGGGTGAGAATGTTTGGCAACGAAAAAAATTACAGGTTTAGTTCTCGCCGTGGTGTTCATATTAACCATGAGCACCGTGGCAATGGCGCAGGAGCTTATCCCGGGCGGCAAGGCGCTGGGCATTAAAATGCTCACAGACGGCGTAATGGTCGCAGGGGTGCAGAGCGTTGAAACGAAAAACGGCAAGTGCTCGCCTGCCGAGGATGCAGGCATCAGAAAGGGCGATCTGATCACCCGCATCGGTGCAAAGAGCATCTCCTCGGCCGAGGATCTTGCCGAGGCGGTGCAAGGGCTTGACGGCGAAAAAATCTCCGTGTCGGTCGACCGTGCGGGCAAGGCCCGTCAGTTCAACGTAACTCCGGCGCAGGCAACGGACGGTGCTTGGAAGCTCGGCCTTATGCTGTGTGACGGCATAAGCGGCGTAGGTACTCTTACCTTCTATGACCCGGCAACGGGCATCTACGGCGCACTCGGTCACAGCATAAGCAACTCCGAGACCGGTACGACGCTTCCGCTTGGCGACGGCAGCATTTATGACGCTCAGGTCGTTGGCATAGCGAAGGGCGAGGTCGGCTCACCGGGTGCTCTTAACGGAAGCACGGATGAGGCTGCGTTTTTGGGCGATATTCAGATCAACTGCGGCTGCGGCATCTACGGTGCGGCGCAGTTTGACGGCAAGCCTCTTGATACCGGCGATATAAAGACCGGTAAGGCGAGCATTTACTGCACGCTTGAGGGCGACACGGTCAATGAATATCAGATCGAGGTAAAGCGCATTTACAAAAATGACGGTCTTAAAACTGTGCTCATCACCGTAACCGACCCCGCGCTCATCGCGCAGACCGGCGGTATAGTTCAGGGGATGTCCGGCAGCCCCATAATTCAGGAGGGCAAGCTCGTGGGTGCTGTTACCCATGTCTTTGTAAACGACCCTACCTCGGGCTACGGCATCAGCATACAGGATATGCTTGAGCAGGTGCCGCTGTGTCAAAAGGCCGCGTGAGCGTAAATCGGCCCGGCAAAACCGATAGGCATCCGGCTCTCATCAGCTCAAAAAAGAAAGACGGGAGTATTCCCGTCTTTCTTACTTATTATAATCGCTTAATCGCCTTATACTTCCGCTTTGCGGAACATATGAATTTATATAGTCGAGCGCTTCCTGCGGCGTGTCAACGAGATTATATAGCTCAAGGCAGTTATGAGACATAAAATGCGTCTGCGCCGTGTGCTCCAGGAGCCTGTGCATGGGCTCATAGTAGCCGTTTGTGTTCACGATGACGATGGCGCGGTCTGTGCGGCCGAGCTGCTTCAGCGTGAGCATCTCGAAAAATTCCTCATAGGTGCCGATGCCGCCCGGGAGGACGATGGTCGCCTGCGAGCGCTCCTCCATGAGCCGCTTGCGCTCACGCATGGTGTCGGTATAGATCATTTCGGTGCAGTGCTCATATAAGATACCGGGCTCGTCGAAAAAGCGGGGTGCGATGCCGATTATCTTGCCGCCCATTTTGTGCACGCCCCGTGCGGCTGCGCCCATGAGGCCTTCCCTGCCGCCGCCGAACACAAGTGCGTGACCGGCACTTGCCAAAAGCTCGCCTAATTTCTCCGCTTCGGCATAATACACCGGCTCAAGCGCGGTGCTCGATGCGCCGTAGATGCAGATATTCATCAGTCGTCCATGTCCTCGAAGGCGTCCAGGCCCTTCTTGGCCTCTGGCTTATTGTCGCCGTGCTTGACAAACAGCATAGTGACAAAGCTCAGTGCGACGAATGCGGCAGCGTAGGGGAACAGCACCGTGTAGCTGATATTGCGCATGAGATAGCCCGCAACGACGGGGGTCACGACCTGTGCCGCCATGGAGAAGGTGTAGTAGTAGCCGGTGAACTTGCCGATGTCCGAGCCCTTGCACATCTCAACGACCATGGGCAGGGAGTTGACATTGATAGCCGCCCATGCAAGGCCGACGAGCGCAAAGACGATGAACATGATGAGGTTTATGCTGCTGTAGGTCGTTGTCAGGAAGTAGCCGAGGCCGAAGCAGAACGCCAACAGGATGATACCGGACATGATGGTGCGCTTTCTGCCGAACTTCGATGCCAGAATGCCGATGGGGATATAGCTGATGACAGCGCCGCCGGTCGCGATAAGAAGGCAGGTAGACGCGCCGCCCAGTGCCTGACCCATGACCTGCGACACATAGGTGGTGAACCATGTCTCGACCGCGTTGTAGCCGATAAACCACAGTGCGATAGAGGTGAGCAAAAAGCCGAGGCTCTTTTTAACATTCTTCGGCAGTGCCTCGTGGCCGCTGCCGTCGTCCTCTGCCAGGTTCCACTCCGGGTGCTCAGCTTCCAATTTGCGCTGCTCGGCAAGAAGCTTAGGCTCTTTTATCGTGAGGAAAAGGATCGCAACGGCGACAAACATGATAGACGCAACGACGATAAACAGAGGCTGATAGTTGACATGTGCAAGACCTGCGACCTTGCTGTTGGGGTACATGACGGCAGCAACGCCGAGGTAGATAACGCCGCCGAGTGCGCCCATGAGGTTAATTATCGCATTGCCCTTGCTGCGCAGGGGCTTGGGGGTGATATCCGGCATAAGTGCGACAGCCGGAGAGCGGTAGGTGCCCATGGCAACGAGCAGCAGACCGAGCACGACGACGAAGGATACCGTCTTAAAAGTGCTGGGAGCTGCGGCATAGCTGTTATCAATAATGGGCAGAATGTTCATAAGGATGATGGCAAGGCCCGTGCCGAACAGGATAAAGGGCATGCGTTTGCCTATCTTGGTGTTCGTCCGGTCGGAGATCGAGCCGAACAGCGGGAGCAGGAACAGTGCAAGGATGTTGTCCGCTGCCATGATCGCGCCGGAGTAGGTCTCGTTCAGATGGAAGGTGTTCGTGAGAATGAGGGGTACGATGCTGTTGTACATCTGCCAGAATGCGCATATCGACAGGAAGGCAAAGCCCGTCAGTATCGTGCGCTTGTTGTCAAGTTTCATATCAAACCTCCGATATATTGTACTGAGCATTTTATAACAAAATTGACTTTTCCACAACAATTATTTTGCCATAAATGTTTGACCTTAGCCGGTATATTGGTGTAGAATAGGGTCACGAACTAAAAATTACGGAGGTGCGCACAATGAAAACCCACGAAAAGCTTCTTCTGGAGGCCTCGTTAGCCGGTCTGGCAGCGCTCGGAGGACTTGTGTTCCTCGTTGCACCCGGCAGGGCAAGCAAGAAGGATAAAAAGCCGTTTATGTACAAGAATTTTGCCCACCGAGGTCTGCACAAAAAGGATAAGACCATTCCCGAAAATTCGCTCGCCGCTTTTGAAAGAGCCTCCTCCTACGGCTACGGCATTGAGCTGGATGTTCAGCTTTCAAAGGACGGTCAGGTCGTCGTGTTCCATGACGATACGCTCAACCGTGTCTGCGGCGTCGATTCAAGGGTCGATGAAAAAACATATGATGAGCTGAGCAAAATAAGCCTTTGCGGCACGACGCAGACCATCCCGCTGTTTTCGGAAGTCCTCAAAACCGTCAGAGGCAGAGGCCCGCTCATTGTTGAGCTCAAAAACGGCAAGCGCAACGAGGAGCTTTGCGAAAAGACCTATGCCCTGCTAAGCAAATACTCGGGCGAGTACTGCATTGAGAGCTTTAACCCCTTTATCGTCCGCTGGTTCAAGAAAAATGCCCCCGAGGTCATCAGAGGCCAGCTTGCAAATCCCCCGAAGGACTATAACGGCGAGGTCGGCCCCATAACGGCGGTCATCCT
The DNA here is from genome assembly GCA_022784505.1 of Bacillota bacterium. Classification (GTDB taxonomy): domain Bacteria; phylum Bacillota; class Clostridia; order Oscillospirales; family Oscillospiraceae; genus F23-B02. Next base: position 17,107 of record JALFUQ010000041.1, on the reverse strand, counting down.
CGGCAACTGCCTGTTAAACTTCCTTTCCCGCCCGCAGTTTATCGCATACAAAATCACGCCGAAGCCGTTCACGGTGAAGCTGTGCGAGGCGCTGGGTGCAATGAAGGTCGCATGGACATCGCACGACTGGGTCAACGAGAAGTTCTACGACGCCGTCATCTTCGAGTTTTACAAGCCCAAGCTCAAATACAAAAAATATCGCAGGATATAAAAAAATCCCCGAAGCAGCGCTTCGGGGATTTCTTAAACGCTATTTAATTAGAGGTTGCCAAAGAAAATGTCGAGCCAGAAGAACTCGTCGTCTGCGTTGGGCTCGTTGTCCATGATGATCTTCTTGATTAATTCATAAATCTTACCCATTGTGTAATTCTCCTTTTTCATATGTGTTACCGATGCGCTTTTTGCGCTCTACACATAAAGACGGCGAATTTTGGCGAATATTACACTTTTTTAGTTAAATTTTTTCAAAATTATTTTTTTGATGAAGGCGGGTCGTAACCCGCCAAGACAAAAAGGGCAGAAGGCACTGAAAAGGGGCGCTGTCAGGCGTGTATCCCCTTGTCAATCGAGGGTGTTCATACTGCATAATACATAAATTTGAACAGCTCTAATTATTGAATTTAAACAAAATTTAAAATCTGACAAGATATTTAATCAGTTAAGTAACAAAAGGTGCAGAAATGCTTTCAGGATTTGATAATCTTTAGACAAACAAATGAAAAGCATCCGCACAAATGTTTTTGAGCCGCTTAAAAACGGCTCGTGGGAGAAAAGGTTTGGTGGAGTGATAATATGAAGCACACTATTGCCGAGTGCATTTCGTTTTGGGACAGTCTCAGCGAAAAGCATCGAAAGCGGCTTGAGGATAACACCATTTACCGCAGCTATCGGTGCGGGGAAAACGTCATCTTCAAAACAGTCAAAAAAGACGGGATAATTTTCGTTCTCGGCGGCGAGCTGAGGGTGTACCTCGTATCAGACGGCGGCCGTGAGGTCACGCTGTTTCACCTGAATGAGGGCGATGCGTTCAGTATCATGACGGTCGACAGCGCAAAGGACACGGATGTAGTCCCCTCGCTCCAGGCGCTCGAGAGCACGCAGCTTGCCTACCTCCAGCGCTCTGATATGGCGCCGGCGGCGTATGACGAGCCGCTGTTTGCAAAATTCGTCTACGAGACCTGCGCAAAGACCGCGCAGGCTATCCTCAACAACATCTACTACTGCATTTTCAACAGCGTGCGCAGCTGCATCTGCCGCGAGCTCGCCATACAGGACGCACTCGGCGGCTACAGCGGGACAGTGCTCTTGACGCACGAGGAAATTGCAAACAATCTCGGTACGACGAGGGTCGTCGTCAGCCGTGAGCTTGATCGCCTGCGCGACATGGGACTTATCCGCACCGGCCGAGGCAAAATTTATATTCTTGACAGGAAGGGACTTGAAGGCATCGCGAGCTGCCGAGAGAAATAGATAGAAATATTAAATAGAAATCATCGATCTCCCCCCAATCCACTGCGGCGGCCGCAGGAGCTGCCGCCGCAGCGGGTACGATACCGGAAGGACAACACTGTGGAAACCTATTTTATAAGCCAAAGATGTGTCGGCTGCGGCGGATGTCACTCAAGATGTCCCGCAGACTGCATCGACGCAAAGAAAAAGCCGTTGGTGATCGACCAGAATAAATGCATCCGCTGCGGCGTATGCTATCTTGCCTGCCCGATCAGAGCCATCGATAAGTGTGTGACTTACTGCACCTGAAGTGCAGACAAAAATAAAAATTTAGGAGGAACCACAATGTATTACAGCAGCGGCAACTATGAAGCTTTTGCTACCCCGAAAAAGCCCGAAGGTATCGACGAGAAATCCGCATACATAGTAGGCACCGGCCTTGCAGGTCTTGCGGCGGCCTGCTTCCTCATCCGTGACGCACAGATGCCCGGCGAGCACATCACTCTGTTTGAGCATCTTCCCCTTGCAGGCGGCTCCTGCGACGGCATTTATGATGCGACCAAGGGCTTCATAATGCGCGGCGGCCGTGAGATGGATAACCACTTCGAGTGTATGTGGGATCTTTTTAAGTCCATCCCCTCCATCGTTAACCCCGGCGAGACCGTGTTCTCGGAATACTATCACCTGAACAAGGAGGACCCGAACTTCTCCCTGTGCCGCGTCACCGAAAAGCAGGGTCAGGATGCGCACACCGACAGAAAGTACGGCCTCACCCCCGGCGCCGCCACCCAGCTTCTGAAGCTGTTCATGGCGACCAACAAGTCCCTCGAGGATAAGAAGATCGACGATGTGTTCGACGACGAGTTCTACGCAACGAACTTCTGGACATATTGGCAGACGATGTTCGCATTTGAGAAATGGCATTCGGCTCTCGAGATGAAGCTGTACCTGCAGCGCTACATCCACCATATCGACGGTCTGCCCGACCTGAGCGCACTGCGCTTTACCCGCTACAACCAGTATGAGTCCATGATCCTGCCCATGTGCAAGTACATCACCGACCACGGCGGCAAGATCCTTTACGATACCACCGTTACCAACATCGTCTGCGACTGCACTCCCGAGAAGAAGGTCGCAAAGAAGATAGAGTACACACAGGGCGGCGTTGAGAAGGTCATCGACCTGACCGAAAACGACCTCGTCTTCTGCACCAACGGCTGCCAGGGCGACGCTTCCGCATACGGCGACAACACCCACGCCCCCGTCGTCACCATCAAAAACGGCGAAGGCCCCTCCATTGAGATGTGGAAGAAGATCGCAGCTCAGGATCCGGCATTCGGCCGCCCCGAGAAGTTCTTCGCAGGCATCAAGGAGACCTCCTGGGAGTCCTGGACGGTCGACACCGCAAACAAGCAGATACTCGACGCTATCCAGAAGATCTGCAAGCGCGATCCTCTGTCCGGCAAGGTCGTCACCGGCGGCATCGTCACCTGCCGTGACTCGAGCTGGCTCATCAGCTGGACTATAAACCGTCAGGGTCAGTTCCAGGAGCAGCCTGATGATCATTGCCTGATCTGGGTATACGGCCTCAACTGCTGGGACGACGAAGGCGACTTCATCAAAAAGCCCATGTACCAGTGCACCGGCATTGAGCTTGCCGCCGAGTGGCTGTACCATATCGGCATCCCCGAAGATCAGATCATGGATCTTGCGACCAACGAGTGCAACACCACTCCGTGCATGATGCCGTACGTCACCACCTTCTTCATGCCCAGAGCCGAGGGCGACCGCCCCAAGGTAGTTCCCGACGGTTCCGTGAACCTCGCATTCGTCGGCCAGTTTGCCGACACTCCGCGTGACACCGTGTTCACCACCGAATACTCCATCCGTACCGGCATGGAAGCAGTCTATACGCTGTGCAATGTCGACCGCGGTGTTCCCGAGGTCTGGGGCTCTGTGTATGATGTGCGTGACCTGCTGTACGCAACGAGCAAGCTGCTCGACGGCAAGAAGCCTGCCGAGTTCCTGCTTCCCAGCATCATGCCGCTGCTCGGCCTTCTCAAGGAGCCTCTGACGAACAATGTCGTCGTGGATCTTCTGAAGAAATACGGCATAGTATAATAGAAGCAATAATAGAAGCACCCCTAAGCTGGCGGGAGCCGAACACCTGTCGTCTGTCAGTGTGTCCGAACACTGCTTTTGCCAGCTTGCCCCAACCACTGCATAAGAGGCTGATACTCTGCCGGGCAGCTCACTGACAGATGCTTTGCAGTTTTGAGGGAGCAGATTTTCGTTCAGGCAAAGATAAAGCCCGACGGCCATAATGGACATATATGGGCTAGGGATTTGGCGAAGCATGGGCGGAAAGCTGCCCGTCAAAACCGACTTGTGTTCAGCTGCCGTCAGCTAAAAAAACAGTGTTGCCTTCGGTTTTTGTATAAAAAGCGGAGGTTTAGGAAGCGGCTCTCCCACGCCGCTTCCTTTTTATATGCAAAAAACTGCGGAGAAAGGCTCCGCAGTTTTTTCAGAATATTGAGAATATCACGGGCAGCACGGCGTAGTTTTGCGTAAACTGCGACAGCAGTATCGCCGACGGAACATTGCTTATCACCTGACAGGAAAGTGCCGAGTATAAAAGCGTGTTTTTATCCATGAGTGCCGAGAAAAAGTCACGCACGGCATCTATCCTTGCCATGTTGCCGGCAAAAACGAAGAAAAACACGAATGTCAACAGCAGCGAATAATCCACCATCTGACGAAAGCCGCATAATTGAACGAACACCCCGCACTGTGCGTTTACAGGACGCATGGTGCGGGGTGTTTTTGCGGTTTCGGGGGGGAGAAGGTTGCCGCACAAACGATTTAAGTTTTTAATTATCTATCTCCGTTCCAACAACGACTTGTGGAGTTTCTTCTGTACCGGAATGGGTTGGATGAGTAGTGAACGTGGTAAAAGCGATTATGCCCAAGATGTACATCACAATAATGCCACCGATAATAAAGGCAAACACTTTCCACACTCTCTTTGCCCGTCTGTTTTTGATAGCCAACTGCTCGTTGATCCGCGAAAGCTGCTCTGCCAAAGCGTCGGGCTTCGCTTCTGTTTCAATTTTGGATCCGAGCAATCGGCTTACAGGGACATCCAAAATCTCCGCCAGCTTTATTAACAGAGCCGAGTCGGGAACTGAAAGACCTTTTTCCCATTTTGAAACGGTCTGCCTCACGACATTCAATCGTGCTGCCGGCTCCTCTTGTGTGATTCATTTTTCCTTACGAAGTGCTTTTAGGTTGTCTTGAAACATAGTAGATTCCTCCTTTGCACTCTCATTATAGTGCGGAAAACTGCGTTGCCTCAAGCAACGCAGAATAACATTGAGCCAAATCAATAAAATTGTAGCAGGAACTTGTGAATATTTCAACCTCTGCTCCGAGTTGAACCGTCTTTGGCCTTGCGTTGCGCATGAGAAGCAGCGCAGGGCTTTTCCTGTTTCCGGCGGTTTTGAGCGCCACAAATGCAGGACGAGTATCTGCAAGGCGAGACCGCCGCAAAGGGCATTACCGATATTGCAGACCTGACGCCCATCCAACCGGGGCTGTATCTCCGGCAGGGCGACATCACCACGCTGAAATGCGATGCCATCGTCAACGCTGCCAATTCCGGCATGACCGGCTGCTATATTCCGGACCACCGCTGCATCGACAACGCCATTCACACCTATGCGGGGGTGGAGCTGCGGCTTGCCCTCAGGAAATCGAGCAGCGATCAATCTGCATGGCTGCGGATATCGGACTGGTTTTGCATAGCCTGTCCGATGCTGCAATTGAATAAAAGAAAGCAGCGCCATGATGCACGTATTGTGTAATGGTGCTGCTGTCTTTTGCATTTTTCGAGAACGTTTCTTTCCCACTCCGACTTTTTCCCTGCCTGAGGGAGTATATTTACAAAAAGCGGATGTCTGAGGTCTTTCCCTCGGACATCCGCTTTAGCTTTTATCATCATAAAAATTATCTTTGCATAGGGGGCTTTTCCCGGCACTTCAATCTACTGTACCACGACTGTACCATTTTGACGTACGGCTTTATGAAACAGCGTGGAGTTTTATTCCCCTTGAAATTTGAAAAAAGCTTGTTCCCGTAAGGATTTACGGGCATTTATGCTTCTTTATGGATTTATGAAATCAGGTCAAATTCTTCCGATACCTGATTTCATGCTCTTCTCCTCAAATTTGGGCAGCCGATGGCTGCCCAAATTTTTATATTACTCTTTGTTTTCTTCCTCTGGCTTCTCGGGCTCGTCGCTTATACCTGCCGAGGGCTCGGTGGCCGGATCGTCGTCAAAGCGAGCGATCTTTCTTGCCGGGCGCTCGATGGTGCTGTCGTTATGCGCTTTTCTGGCTGCCTTCTCCGACTCGGGCATGAACTCGTGATGCTCAAAGTAGTAGTTAAACTCGTCGGCATCCATAGTCTCGTTAACGAGCAGGTACTCGGCTATCGCGCGCAGCTCGTCAGCGTGCTCGGTGAGTATCTTCTCGCACTGAGCAGAGGCCTCGTCGAATATGCGCTTGACCTCCTCGTCGATGAGGCTGGCAGTCTCCTCAGAGTAGCTCTTGGTCGTGCCGAAGTCACGGCCGATGAAGATGCTGTGGTCAGAGCTGTCATACAGGATAGGTCCGAGCTTTTCGGACATACCGTAGCGCATGACCATGCTTCTAGCGATATTGCTGGCCTGCTGGATATCGCCGGATGCGCCGGTGGAGATATCATCAAGGAACAGCTTTTCGGCAATTCTGCCGCCGAGAGCCATGACGATGTTTTCATACATCTCGCTCTTGGACTTGAAGTTCTCCAGGTCCTCCTGCGGGCGGAACAGCGTAAAGCCGCCTGCCATGCCGCGAGGAATGATGGTTATATAGTGCACGGGGTCGACATTCTTAAGATATCTGCCCGCAACAGCGTGGCCGGACTCGTGGTAAGCGGTGAGGCGCTTTGCCTTGTCGCTCATCTTGCGGCTGCGCTTTTCCGGTCCCATCTCGACCTTGAGGATAGCCTCCTCACAGTCCTCCATGGTGATGAAGCGGTGCTTGCGGCGAACAGCCAGCAGAGCCGCCTCGTTCATGAGGTTTTCAAGATCGGCACCCGAGAAGCCGGGAGTGCCCTTTGCGATGCTGTTGAGGTCAACATCCTCGGCCAGCACCTTGCCTCTTGCATGTATCTTGAGTATCGCCTCACGACCCTTGATATCGGGCAGGCCCACATAGACCTGACGGTCGAAGCGGCCGGGACGAAGCAGCGCGTTATCAAGGATATCGGCACGGTTCGTTGCCGCCATGACGATGACGCCCTCGTTGTTGCCGAAGCCGTCCATTTCGACGAGCAGCTGGTTGAGCGTCTGCTCACGCTCATCGTGACCGCCGCCGAGGCCGGAGCCTCTCTGACGGCCGACAGCGTCGATCTCATCGATGAAGATGATCGCAGGAGCGACCTTCTTTGCCTGATCGAACAGGTCACGCACACGACTTGCGCCGACACCGACATACAGCTCAACGAAGTCTGAGCCGGATATCGACAAAAACTGCACGCCCGCCTCACCTGCGACCGCCTTTGCAAGCAGCGTCTTACCTGTTCCCGGAGGGCCTACAAGCAGCACGCCCTTGGGGATGCGTGCGCCCATATCGGTAAACGAGCGGGGATTTTTAAGAAATTCCACCAGCTCCTGAAGCTCTTCCTTTTCCTCATCGGCGCCTGCGACATCGGCAAAGGTCTTTTGGTTTTTCTCCTCGCTGCCGAGGCGGGTTCTCGCCTTGCCGAACTTGTTGATGCCGCCGCCGCCGACACCGCCGCCATTGGCCTTGGTCATCATGACGACCCAGAACACCATAAGTCCGACCAACAGTATATAGGGGATAAGCTGTATCCACCACGACGAGCGGATAGGCTCGATCTGGTATTCCTTTATGATCCCGTCCTTGTACTGCTGCTCGATGGTGTCGCCAAGGTCTTCGTAAAACAGCGAGAAGCTGTACATGGTGTAGGTGACCTCTTTCGTGCCGTCCTTTGCATTCGCGTCTCTGACCTTCATGATCAGTTCATTGCTTGTGCCGTCATATACAAACGACTGCACCTTTTCACCGGTGAACAGATCCTTGACCTCGGAGTAGGTCATCTTGCTGGTGTCCTTGGAGGTTGTGAGCATGTACACTGTGCATGCTATCAGCACAAATATAAGAACATAAAAACCTATATCTCTTGTTCGATTTCGTTTGGGATTCAATTGATCACATCCTCTTGGTCTGAGTAAATTTCGGGTTTGAGAACGCCGATATAGGGGAGATTGCGGTAAAGCTCGTTATAGTCAAGTCCGTAGCCGACAACGAACGCGTCGGGGACCTCAAAGCAGGAATACTTTGCGTACACGGGTGCTTTTCTGCGCGATGGCTTATCCATCAGCGTTGCAATGGTGATAGACGCAGGCTTGCGGCCGGAAAGATAATTTTGCAGATAGCTGAGCGTCACGCCCGAATCGAGGATATCCTCGACCATGACGACATGTCTGCCCTCGATGTTCTGGCTCAGATCCTTCTGAATGGACACGGCGCCGGTCGAGGTCGTACCCTTATAAGAGGACACGGCCATGAAATCCACGGAGCATGGTATCGTCACATGGCGCATAAGGTCGGACATGAACACGAAGCAGCCCTTCAAAACGCCGACAAAAAGAGGATCCTTGCCCTCAAAATCCTTTGAGATCTGCTCGCCGAGCTCCTTGACCTTGGCCTCGATCTCCTCCTCGGTGAAAAACACTCTTTCTATGTCGTTTTTCATATCTTTACTCATTTTTTAAATTGTCCCCCGTACGGTCATTTTTATTTATCGTAACACGCAGCACGGTGTCGCCCGGCTTTGCAGAGCAGCGCTCGGCAGCGCCGAAGCCGTAAACTGCGATAATTCCCTTTTCGTCACGCAGCACGGGAGTTGAGCTCCGCTCAAGCTGCGTCATTTTAGCCTCCGAAAAAAGATCCTTGAGGCTTTTGGTGCATTTTCTGCCGTTTAAGCGTACTTTGTCCCCATCTTTGCGGGAAGTAAAGACTATCGTACCACAAACGGCATCAAAATTAAAGAAAAAAGTATTTAATGATTTGAAAACTTTGCTGTTTTTGGGCAACACGGCACATTCAACAGTAAATTTGCCGTCCCCGATGACCGTTTTTTCGCCGATCGGAAGCTGCGTATCCGGCAGAATTATCGGCTTTTGCCCGAAATACAGCCTGCCGCGGTCGGCGGTCACGCGCATACCGTGGATATCGGCGTGGGCAAGGGTCTTGGACTGCATGATGTCAAGCACCGCCTTTGTGTGCCCCGCCGTTAGGCTGCGGCCGCAAAGGCGGCGAAGCACCCGCGATGCCACGGGCTTTGGAAGTGCCGCAAGCTCGGGTATCGGCAGCGAGCCGTTTTCAAGATGCTCGCTTATAAAATTGGCAGCCAGCTTGTCTAAAAATTCCTCATCCTCACGCAGGAGCTCTGCCGTGCGCATCGCTGAGGCGGAAAACGCCGGATTTATGCCGCACAAAACGGGCATGACCCGATGGCGGATAACATTTCTCGTGTAGTCGTCGGTGTCGTTTGTGCTGTCGAGAATATGCGCAACGCCATTTTCGGCAAGGTAGGCTTCTATCTGCGCACGGCTCGTCGCCAAAAGCGGGCGAATGAGTCTGCCGCGCATCGGCGGAATGCCGCCCAGCCCCTTTGCGCCTGCGCCTCGGGTGAAGTTTAAAAGAATGGTCTCGGCGTTATCGTCGCTGTTGTGCGCTGTAGCTATCGCCGTGCAGCCGAGCTTATCCGCGCATTTTTCCAAAAACTCATAGCGCAAGTGCCTTGCCGCTTCCTCGGTGGACATGCCGCTTTGTTCGGCATACGCCGCAACATCGGCGCTGCCGGTCTCGCACACGATGCCGCGCTCTGCGCACCATGCTTCGACAAAGGCTTGGTCGCGATCGGCCTCCGCGCCACGCAGGCGGTGGTTAAAATGCGCCGCCGCAACGGTTATGCCTAAGCTTTCTGCATTGCTGCTCAAAAAATGCAGCAGGCACATGGAGTCGGCTCCGCCGGACACGGCGCACAGCACTTTTGTTTTGCTCGGGAGCATTTGGTGCTTGCTTATAAAATCAATAATCGTCTTCATTGAGGTTTCCTTCGTAGGCTGCGAAGGTGGTGTACTCGGCAAGCCATGCAAGCTTCACGGTGCCGGTCTGACCCTTTCTGTTCTTGAGGACGATCGCCTCGGAGACATTCGGCTCCTCGCACTCGGCATTGTAGTAGCCCTCGCGGTACAGGCCGATGACCACGTCGGCATCCTGCTCGATAGCGCCGGATTCGCGCAGATCCGAGAGCATCGGGCGCTTGTTCGGGCGACCCTCGCTGGCACGGCTCAGCTGCGACAGGCAGATGACCGGAACATTCAGCTCCTTGGCCATTATCTTGAGCATACGGCTGATATCGCTGACAACCTGCTGGCGGTTCTCGCCCGCGTACTTGCGGCTGTCGCCTCCGGCAGACTGCATGAGCTGGAGATAGTCGATGACCACAAGTCCGAGGTTCGATATTCTGCGGCACTGCGCGTTCATGTCGGAAACAGACAGCATTGGGTTATCGTCGATGCGCATGTCGGTTGCGCTCAAAACCTGCGCCGCGGCCGCGATGCGCTTCCATTCATCCGAGTTTAGCTGACCTGTGAGCAAATTCTGCGACGGGACAAGTCCCTCACCGGCAAGCAGCCTGCTCACAAGCTGCTCACGGCTCATTTCAAGCGAGAACACCGCAACTGTTTTGCCGCTTTTCTTTGCGACATTCATTGCAATATTCAGCGCGATACTCGTTTTGCCCATGCCGGGTCGTGCGGCAATGAGTATAAGCTCGCCCTTGTTAAGGCCGAGGATGTATCGGTCAAGATCGTTAAGGCCCGTCGACAGGCCGGGTATCTTCTTCCCGCTGGACGCTGCCTCGGACAGGTTCGAGTAAACCGCCTGCACAACGGTGGATATCGGCACAAGTCCGCCGACCACCCTGCCCTGACGCAGAGCGTATATCTTACGCTCTGCAGCCTCGAGCATGTTCTCGGCTTCGCCCGTGCCCTCGTAGACAAGGGTGTTGATCTCATCGGCAGCCGTTGCGAGATTGCGCAAAAGCGCCCTGTCGCTGACGATGGCCGCGTACTCCAACACGTTTGCCGCCGTGGGCGTTATGCGCATGAGTTCGGCGATATACGCCGTGCTCGTTTCGCGAAACACGCCTCTGGTCTTCATCTGGTCGAGCACGGTGATGGGGTCTATCGTCTGACCGTAGGAGAACATGGAATATATCGTCTCGAATATATCCCTGTTTTGCTGAATATAAAATTCCGCGCCCTTGAGGCGTTCGATGACATCGGGTATGCACCTTGTGTCGATAAGCATAGAGCCGATAACGGCCTGCTCTGCGCTTGCCGAGTGGGGCGCCTGTCTGCCCAGCAGTTCTTCCATGTTCCCGCTCCTTAGTTTGAGTTTTTTATGCCTCTATAACGAGCACATTGATAGTGCCGCTGACCTCGTAGCCGAGCTTTGCCTTGATCTGATATGCGCCGAAGGTCTTGATGGGCTCGGCCTGCACGATCTTATTCTTTTCGATCTCGATGCCGTGCTGCTCCTTGAGTGCGGCGCTTATCTCCTGTGAGGTGACAGCGCCAAACAGCTTGCCCGCACCGCCGGCCTTTGCGCGGATGGTGACGGTGATCTCATTAAGCTTTGCGGCATTAGCCTCGGCCTCGGCCTTTTCTCTTGCCATCTGAGCGGCCTTGGCCTTCTCCTTGAGCTTGAGTGCGTTTATATTGTCCGCCGTTGCCTCGCTGGCGAGCTTTCTCGGCAGCAGGTAATTGCGAGCGTAACCGTCGGATACCTCCTTGAGTTCACCCTTCTTGGCCTTTCCCTTAACATCAACATTGAAAATGACCTTCATAATTTTATCCTTTCCCGTGATATATCACGAATCCATATATTCATCTATCGCCGCAAACAGCTTGCTCGCAGCGTCCTGCAGGCTTATATTATCAAGCTGCGCCGCAGCGGCCGCTCTGTTGCCGCCGCCGCCGAGGCGTTCCATGATAAGCTGCACGTTAACATCGCCAATTGACCTTGCCGAGACGAACACGCCCTCCTCATCGGTCGGGTACATGACCATTGATGCGTCAACGCCTGCGACATTCAGAAGCTCATCGGCAGCCTGCGCTGCGACAACTCTGTTATGCGGCTTGTCCGGTATCGCGACCGCCACCGAGCGGTAAAGCCGCGCGCCCTGAAGTATCTTATATTTTTCGACCGTCTGCTCAAGGCCGCTCTGCATTAGCTTTTTGACATCGACGGTGTCCGCTCCCGCTCTGCGCAGGAAGGCCGCCGCGTCAAAGGTGCGATAATTTGTACGCAGTGTGAAGCTCTTGGTGTCAAGAACGATGCCGGAGAGTATCGCCTCCGACTCACACGGCAAAAGCCTGGGCTCATCGAGCGCGACCTCAAGTATCTCCGCCATGAGCTCGCAGGTCGACGAGGACGCGGGTTCAATGTAGCTGAGGTCTGCGTTGTCGATGTACGTTGCCGCTCTGCGGTGATGGTCGATGACGGCGACCCTGTTGCACGACTGCAAAAGGCGCAGATCCTCGACCTGCTCGGGACGGTTGGTATCCACAACAACGAGCAAGGTTTTGCTGTCGGCGGCGAGCATCGCCTCCTGAGCATTTATGAAAATGTCCTTATACTCGGGCGTTTTCACGAGCATTTCGACCAAGGACTTCGCCATGGTCTTTTCGGTGTCGGCAACGATGTTCACCCTTACGCCGTTTTTGCGGGCGATTATGCATACAGCGACGGCAGCACCGATGCTGTCCATATCGCTGAATCGGTGACCCATGACGAGCACCTGCGATGCGTCCTGGATAAGCGAGTCAAGCGCATTCGCCATGACTCGGGACTTGACCTTTGTTCTGGTGTCGCTCTCGCTGACCTTGCCACCGAAGAAATCAAAGTTGAAGCGGTTTTTGATGACCGCTTGGTCTCCGCCGCGGCTGAGCGCCATATCGCTTGCGAGCATTGCAAACTGTAGCGCTTCGCTTAAGTTTGCCGCGTCGCGGCCGATGCCGATGCTCAAGGTCGCATGGATGCCGACAGAGTTTGCTATCTGGTGCACCTCGTTTAAAAGCTTGAACTTCTCGTCGATTATTCCCTGCATGTATCGCTCCTCAAATACCATGAGATAGCGGTCACGGTCAAAGCGGATGAGGATGCCGTCCTTATTTTCGCCCCACTGGGCAAGCTTGTCTCCTATGGCATCGCGCAGGTCGTTTCTCGCGCGCTCCGGCTGATTTTTCATCAGCTCGTCGTAGTTATCTATCGTCACGACCGCCGCGATGGGGCGGGATATCTCATACTCGTGGCGGATAGCATCGTAATCGGTGACATCTATCCAATATGCGATGCCCATAAAGTTCTGGTCGCCGTCATCCTTTGCCGAGCGCACGATGTTGCCGCATACCTGATATTTCCTGCCGCCGACATGGAGCAGGCTCGGGCACTGGCTTTTGCCCTCCATGAGCCACTTGCCGGAAAACTCGGGTACAAGCTCGGCAACGCTGCGGTCTGACCGCATACCGTTAAGGCCGCATATCGAGAAAAACTTCTCGTTACCCCACACGATGCGCGAGTCGTTTAGTCTGAAAACGACGATGGGCAGCGGAAAATTCATGAGCGTATTGTTCTTTGCCGTCTCCGTATCGTAGGTCACGGACTCTATATACGCCTTGAGCGCCTTACGCTTGCGGCCGCGGTTTATAAACGAGTAGATTATAAGCGCAAGGATCGCAACGCCCTCGGCTGCGGCGAGGTAGTAGTATTTAAGTATAAGCGTTGCAACAGCGAACACGATGAGGAAAAACAAAAACGGCATCGTATTCGGTTCAAACACGCTTTGTGAGTTGTTCTTTTTCATTTTTGTCTCCGCAAGTACAAATTGATATTAAATTATATCAAAGTATTGCCATGATTACAACAGCAAAAGAATAATAAATTTTGCATCCGTGCGCAAAATAGCATCGGGAGCGTGATGCATTTGAAAGCGATAATTATGGCAGGCGGTGAGGGCAAGCGCTTAAAGCCCGTGAGCGGTGATACGCCGAAGCCGCTGGTTCCGCTGTGCGGCAGACCGGTCATGGAGCATATCGTGCTGCTTTTAAAAAAGCACGGCATAACGGATATCTGCGCAAGCTTAAGGTACAGGTCCGAGGATATGAAGGACTATTTCGGCAGCGGCGAAAGGCTGGGTGTTAACATGCAGTACAGAGTTGAGGACGAGGCTCTCGGTACGGCGGGCGGCGTTAAAAACTGCGCCGATTTCTACGGTAACGACGATTTTCTCGTCATAAGCGGCGACGCAGCCTGTGATTTTGACCTGTCCGAGCTTATGAAAGCTCACAAAGAGCACCGCCCCGCCGTGACCATTGCGCTGTACCCGCACTCGGAGCCTTTGCGCTACGGGCTTGCGCTGTGCGGCAGGGATCATTGCGTACACTCGTTTATAGAAAAGCCCGATTGGGAGCATGTGGTCACGAATTTAGTCAACACCGGCGTTTACATCGTGTCGCCCAAGGCGATGGAGCTCGTGCCGGAGAACACGGTCTTTGACTTTGCAAAGGATCTTTTCCCCGCACTGCTAGACCGCGACGAGAAGCTTCTCGGCTACCCGCTCGACGGCTACTGGTGCGATATCGGCACACCGAAAAGCTACTATCAGTGCTGCGTCGACGCGCTTGACGGCAAGCTGAATGTTGAGCTGTCCGGCGGCTTTGAAAAGTCCCCGACCGAGGAGAAAAAGCACGGCGATGAGAGAAAATTCATGTACCGCGAGCAGGTCACCTGCGCAGACAGGGCTCGGCTCATGGATCGCATCTGCGCCGCGTTTATGGACATGGGAGCAGAGTTTGACGACGGCTTTTGCTTTAGCGGCTCCGACTACGAGCTTCGCATAAGCGCCGTGCCGGATGCCGCCGCTGTGCGCATTTGCACAAACGCTGCCGACACCGAGCTCGCCCGGGAGCTTGCCGTTTCGGCCTCCGAGCTTGTACGCGAGATGGAAAAGCGTCTTGATAAATAGGCGATTTGGCTATATAATTAGTCAAACCTGTACTGTGCTTGGAGGAATACATATGGATATTGAAAAAACCGTTAAGAATTTGGAGCGCCGTGGCTTTGAGGTGAGCCGCTTTGAGACCAAAGAGGAGGCCGCAGAATATCTCACGGGCAAAATTCACGACACCACCGTCGGCATCGGCGGCTGCAAGACCGCGCAGCAGATGGGGCTTTACGAAAAGCTCGTTGACCGCAATAATGAGGTCTACTGGCACTGGGTAAAGCCCGGCGACGAGACTTTAAAGCACGAGCTCGATGCCAAGGTGTTTATATCAAGCGCAAACGCCATCGCCGAGACAGGCGAAATTATAAACATTGACGGCAAGGGCAACCGCCTTTCGGCACTCGCCTTCGGCAAAAAGCGTGTGTTCATCGTTGCCGGTGTGAACAAGCTCTGCGACGATTTTGACAGTGCTATGTACCGCGCCCGCAATGTCGCAGCCACGCAGAATGCGACCCGCTTTGACGTCAAAACGCCGTGCAAGATCGACGGCAAGTGCCACGACTGCCGTTCGCCGCAGCGTATCTGCAACGCCCTGCTGGTTCTGTGGGGGCCGATGATGGAGATGGAAAGCGTCGAGGTCGTGCTCATAAACGAAGAATTGGGGATGTAAACCATGTATCTTGACTGGACATATATCATTCTTGTCCTGCCGGCCGTGCTGTTTGCCATGTGGGCAAGCGCCAAGGTGAACAGGACTTTTGAAAAGTACAAGCGCAGCTATAATTCGCGGCAGATAACCGGCGCACAGGCAGCCCGCTGGGTGCTCGACCGTAATGGGCTTAGCAATGTCCGCATCGAGCATATCTCGGGCTCTCTCACCGACCACTATGACCCGAGCTCGAATGTCGTGCGGCTGTCGGACGATGTGTACGGCAGCACCTCGACCGTCGCCGTCGGCGTTGCCTGCCACGAGGTGGGGCACGCCATTCAGCACGCAACGAACTATGCGCCGGTAAAAATCCGCACCGCCATCGTTCCGATAACGAACATCGGTGCAAAAATTTCCGTGCCGCTTATCATTATCGGTCTGCTGCTTGCATCGTTCGGTGATATCTTCATCATCCTCGCCTATGTAGGTGTCGCCTGCTTCGGCCTGAGCACCGTTTTCCAGCTGGTTACGCTGCCGACGGAGTTTGACGCAAGCCGCAGGGCGCTGAACACCATCGAGGAGACGAACCTTCTGACCGGCGAGGAGTTCAAGCAGGCAAAGCAGGTGCTCACAGCCGCCGCTATGACCTATGTTGCGGCGCTGGCGGTCTCGCTCATGCAGCTGCTCAGATTTCTTATTATTGTCGGCGGCAACCGCCGTGACTAAGGAGGTCAAAACATGATAACCAGAAAAGACGAGCATAAGCTCGATAACGCAAACGGCATTTTCGGCGGTGAAGGCAATGTGCAGTTTTTCCGCCTCATCGAAAAGCCCGAGGAGCTTTATAACAAGGGTCGTGTGTTCTCGATAACCACCCTGCCCAAGGGCAGCGAGATAGGCTGGCATGTACATAACGGCGACGGCGAGTTTTACCACATGCTCTCCGGCATTGCCGAGTACAGCGACAACGGCAGGATCGTCACCCTCAGCGCGGGCGACACCGCCTTCTGTCCCGACGGCGAAGGCCACTCGATAAGAAACAACAACGACGAACCCGTCGTGTTCATCGCACTTGTCATTTACAACTGAAATAGACGCAAAAAATCTCGCATTGCTTTGTGCAATGCGAGATTTTTTTAATTCGAGTATTTATGTGCGTTCTCCAGGACCATTTCCTTGACCTTGAGAAGCCTTACCTTTGTGGCGTTTTCGTTCTCCTCAAGCTTCATGGTGATGTATCGGATATTCTCCTCAAGCTCCGGGATCATGACATACTCAAGGGCGTTTACCCTGCGGCGTGTTCTTTCGATCTCCTCGGCTAATAGCTGCATGGTCTTTTCGACCTGCGCAAGCTCAAGCATATCCTCAAACACCTTTGCCATCTGCTCGAGCGCATCGTCAAGCTCGCCCGAGGTCTGCGCAAAGCCGTAGGGGTATATCTCCGACGGATCGTTGTTCTTCGTGTGGAACGAATACTTCGGCACATTGACGCTCATGATGTTTTTAAACTCGATGCCGAGTTCCACGCTCTGGCGTGGGTACAAGAGCGCCTGCTCAAGTACCTCCGGTGACATGATCGCGCTTGCGACCTGCAATGACGCAAACGACGCCGTGAGGCCGGTCTCGACACGCTCGCGCAGCTGCTTATTGAGCTTTACTATGTCCATAAACCTGCGCATAAGCTCATCGCGCTTATCCTTCATCAGCTTATGGCCGCGGCGGGCGGTCTTGAGTCTGCCCTTGAGCTGCTTGAGCATCATTCTTGTGGGGGTTATCGTGGTGCCTGCCATTAAAGCCGCCCCCTCACTTCATGTATTTCTCGATAAACTCGGGCTTGATGCGCTTGAGCTCTGCTCTGGGCAG